>DASWJQ010000178.1:0-56453 GCA_036397095.1 Anaerolineales bacterium | reverse complement strand
TGATAAGCGAAGATCGCGTGTTGTTCTCCGGTGACATCATGATGCCGGTTCCGTTCTTGGTTGATGGCGACTACGACCAGATGGTCGATAGTCTCAAACGACTGCCCAAGATGAAACTCGAAAGCCTGGTCCAGGGTCATGGCGACGTCATACTGCGCGGCGAGGTCGGGACAGCTGTCAAGGAAAACCTGGCCTACCTTAGTGCCGTCGCCAAACACGTGCGCAAAGCCGGACGGCGCAAGGACCCAAGTGAAGTGCTCGGAGAGCTCGAAATCGAGGATTGCGGCAAGAGCCGGATTCTGCTCGGCGGTTTGGCCGAGGAGCTCCACCAACGCAATATCGAGGCCCTGTTCGGCATGTGGTTCCCCGAAAAGCAGAAGCTGGTCGCCTAGCCGATGGTAGTCGAGGGGCGGGCTCGCGGGTGACACGCTACACGATCGTTTTCGACGGCGGCAGCCGGGGCAATCCGGGCCCCGCGTATGGTTCGTATCACATCCGGCCTTGGACCACGACCAAGGGGATCACCGAGCGGCTTGAGTTTGGCCGGGGCACCAACAATGAGGCCGAATACCTGAGCCTGATTGCCGCGCTGCGCGCGCTGCACGCGTTTCTGGCCGGGATGGAACAGAACCCGGCGGCAGTCGAGCTAGAGATTCGGGGAGACAGCCAATTGGTCATGCGCCAGGTCGCCGGGCGCTGGAAGGCCAAGGACGCCCGCATGATGCGGCTGCGTGATGAAGCCCAGCAGCTGGCCGAACCTTTTCGGCGAGTCGTTTACAAAGAACAGCCCCGCCAGGCGACCGTCAAGTTGCTCGGTCATTGACCGACCCTGATCGCTATGGCATAATCGCCCCAACCGAATGATCTGGTGTTGATGGAGACGAGTAGGCCGGATCCCCCCTGAAAGCGAACCCAGGTAGGTGCGAGCTGGGCCAGGGTCTCCCGCTGAAAATCCCTCCGGAGCCGCAACCTGAACGCCGCAGGCTAGTAAGGAAGCCGGACTCGCTCGCCGTTAGCCGAGCGCGAGGATAAGCCCAGGCCGTCCTCGATCGAGTGCCCGTTTTGTGCGGGTAGCGGGGTGGTACCGCGGGAGTCGAATTGCTCTCGTCCCGGATGGGACGGGAGCTTTTGTTTTTCGGGCCGGCTCAACCACCAAGCCGCGAAGGGCACCAAGGAACAGGAATGGAACACAATGAAGGGCAGTCCGCGCCCGGCTTTCGACAGGGTCTTGGTTGGCGATGCCAGATTGTTACAAGCATGGTCACCATTGTGCTCCCCAAAGGATCGCTTGGTGCCCTCAGTGACTTCGTGGTTGACCCCACTGTCCGGCAGGAGAATGCGATGACCGAGCTGCTGTACTTCGAAGACAGCTACCTGCGCCAATTCACCGCCAAAGTAACCCAGGCGGGGGTTGACCAGGTTGTATTGGATCGGACAGCATTCTATCCGGGAGGCGGCGGGCAGCCACCCGACGAGGGCTGGCTGGAACTCGACGGGCACCGTTGGCAGGTCAAGCGCGCCCGCAAAGAAGGTTCGGACTTGGTCCATCTCCTCGATTTGGCGGGGCCGCCGGCCGGCGCAGAAATCTCGGCCACTCTTGATTGGGAGCGGCGCTACCAGCTAATGCGCACCCACACCGCCATGCACATCCTGTGTGGTGTCATCTGGCGTGACTACCGTGTCAGCGTGACCGGCGGCAATATGGAGCCGAGCAAGGGGCGGATGGACTTCGAATTCTCGTCGATGAGCCGAGAATTGGCCGACGAAATCGAGGCCAAAGTCAATCTGGAGGTCGACAATAATCGCGCCGTGTCGGCTCGTATCCTGCCGCGGGCCGAGGCCTTCGCCATACCCGACCTGATCCGGACCAAGATCAACTTGCTGCCGGAGGGGATCCAACAAGTGCGTGTTGTGGAAATCGAGGGATTGGACTTGCAGGCCGACGGCGGGACGCATGTGGCGGCAACCGGCGAGGTGGGGGGAATGCGGATCGTGGATTACATGAGCAAAGGCGCCGAAAACAAGCGGCTGGTCGTTGCGTTGGAGGCGGCGAAATGACGATGTTCAAGCCAGTTGAGAGCAGCCCCGATTTCATCAAACTCGAGCACGGCATCCTTGACCACTGGCGCTCGACCGGCGCCTTTCGCCGTCTGGTTGAGTTGCGCGCCGATGGCCCGCCCTGGTCGTTCGTTGACGGGCCCATTACGGCCAACAATCCTATGGGCGTGCATCACGGTTGGGGCCGGACGTATAAGGATCTGTTCCAGCGGTTCCAGGCGATGCAAGGATACCAACTGCGCTACCAGAACGGATTCGACTGCCAGGGACTTTGGGTCGAGGTCAATGTCGAGCGCGAGCTTGGTTTCAAGTCCAAGCGGGATATCGAGGCGCTGGGTATCGCCAAATTCGTCGATCTGTGCAAACAGCGCGTGCTGCACTTCGCCGCCGTCCAGACCGAGCAGAGTGAGCGGCTGGGCTATTGGATGGACTGGAACGACCCGCAGCAACTGCGTGAGCTGCGCGATTGGTTGGCTGAGGATCCTCAGCAGACTGTCACGATCGACGGACCTGAGGGGCCGGTGACCGACAGTGTCGAGGGGATTATTGGGCGGCTTGGGCTGCCCGAATTGGGGGGCTCCTATTTCACATTCTCCGACATCAACAACTACACGATCTGGTCGGCCCTCAAGTCGTGCCACGACCGTGGGTGGATCTATAAGGGGCGGGATGTCATGCCGTGGTGCCCGCGTTGCGGCACCGGCATCTCCCAACACGAGATCGTCACCGAGGGCTATCGTGAGCTGACCCACGACTCGATCACCCTCAAGTTCCCTCTGGTTGAACGGCCCGGCGAGAGCCTGCTGGTGTGGACCACGACGCCCTGGACTTTGACCAGCAACGTGGCCGCCGCCGTTGGACCGGATCTGACCTACCTAAAAGTCCGTCAGGGCGATGAGACCTACTACCTGAGCAAGGGCACGGTCGGCATGCTTCAGGGTGACTACCAGGTCGTGGGAGAGCTAAAGGGGGCTGAGTTGGACGGTTGGCCCTATGCCGGGCCCTTTGATGCGCTGCCCGCTGCCGAGCAGGTTGGTGTGGCCCAGGCCCACCGGGTCATCTTGTGGCAGGAAGTAGGCGAGGAAGAGGGCACCGGTATTGTGCACATTGCCCCCGGCTGTGGCGCCGAAGACTTCGCCTTGAGCAAGGAGTACGACCTGCCGCTGCTCGCTCCGCTGGACGAGGAGGGTGTCTTCGTCGACGGTTTCGATTGGCTTACAGGGATGTCAGTCGAGCAGGTGGCTCAACCCATCTTCGATGACCTGCGGGCGCGGGGCCTGGCGTACCGTGTGGCCCCGTACACACACCGTTATCCCGTGTGCTGGCGCTGCGAGTCCGAGCTCGTTTTCCGCCTGGTCGACGAATGGTTCATC
Organism: Anaerolineales bacterium; assembly: GCA_036397095.1. GTDB lineage: Bacteria > Chloroflexota > Anaerolineae > Anaerolineales > E44-bin32 > DASWJQ01. The sequence goes on along the minus strand of DASWJQ010000178.1, from coordinate 53,022 downwards.
GACATGGGCCAGCAGCTCGACAAGCCTTATGAGCAGGTCAGCGAGGCGGAGAAGCGCGCCAATCTGCGCTACCAGATTATGGAAGTGGTGATCGACGAGACCCAATGGCACCCGCCCTTTGGGCTGGAGCGTGAGCTTGACTGGCTCCGCAATATGCATGACTGGATGATCTCGAAGAAGCGGTATTGGGGCCTGGCGTTGCCGATCTGGGAATGCCGGGACTGCGGCACCTTTGAGGTCGTCGGCTCCAAAGAAGAATTGGAGCAGCGGGCCGTCAGCGGCTGGCAGGAGTTCGCCGGACATTCACCGCACCGGCCTCATATCGACGCGGTGACGCTGGCCTGCGGCAACTGCGGCCGTGAGATACGGCGGATTCCGGATGTGGGGAACCCATGGCTGGATGCCGGTGTGGTCGCCTTGAGCACGCTGCAGTACAACCGAGACCGGGACTACTGGCGCAAGTGGTACCCGGCCGACCTGATCACCGAGAGTTTTCCCGGCCAGTTCCGCAACTGGTTCTACAGCTTGCTGGCCATGTCGACCATCCTGGAACGCAAGTCGCCCTTCCGCCACTGTTTCACGTACAGCACGTTGGTGGCCGAAGATGGCCGTGCCATGCACAAGTCGTGGGGCAACATGATCGAGTTTAATCAGGCCGCCGATCACATGGGCGTCGATGTGATGCGCTGGCTGTACTGCGATCACAAGCCCGAGAAGGACTTGCAGTTCGGCTACGACCGGGCGGATGACGTGCGCCGCCAGGTGGTTCTGCCGCTGTGGAACGTGTACGCCTTCTTCGTGACCTACGCCAACATCGACGGCTGGCGACCGGGTGGTGGCGCCGAGTCGGCGCCGACCGAGCTCGACCGCTGGATCCTGGCGCGATTGAATGAGCTTGTCGATGGCGTGACGCAGCATCTGGAATCCTATGAGCCCGACCTGGCGACCACGCTGGTCGATACCTTCGTTGACGACCTGAGCAATTGGTACTTGCGCCGCAGCCGTCGAAGGTTCTGGGCCAAGTCGGGCGTGAGCCAAGCGACCGATGCCGACAAGCAGGCCGCTTACAACAGCCTGTATCAGGTGACCGTTACCCTGGCCGAGCTGCTGGCGCCCTTCATGCCGTTCTTGACCGAGGCCATCTATCAGAACCTGGTGCGATTCCACGACGATTCGGCGCCCGAGAGCGTTCACCACCGTCGCTGGCCCCAGGTGGACCGGTCAGCGTTGGATCCCATGTTGACGGGGGAAATGGCACTGGTCAAGCGACTGGTGTCGCTCGGACATGCCGCCCGCAACAGCGCCAATCTGAAACTGCGCCAGCCGCTGGCCGAGGCCGCCTTTGCAATCGGCAGCGCCCCAGAACGCGATGTGCTGCTGCGCTATGCCGAGCTGGTGGCCGAAGAACTCAATGTCAAGCAGGTGCGGTTGTTGGAGGCCGCCGCCGAGGTGGTTACCTTCGAACTGCACCCGCTGCCGCGCCAGCTTGGCCAGAAATACGGCGCCGAGTTTCCGGCAGTGCGCAAGGCGATCATCGAGCTTGATGCCGGGCAAGCGGCGGCCCAACTGATGGCCGGCGACAGCCTCGAGGTTGTGCTGCCTGACCGGCGGATCGAAGTCGGTCCGGATGCAGTCGAGGTCCGGCTGCTGGCCAGGCCCGGTTTCGCCGCGACCGGCGAGGGCGGCTATGTGGTTGCCTTGGACACCGAATTGACCCAGGCGTTGCGCCAGGAGGGGCTGGCCCGGGAGGTCGTCCGCCGCATTCAGGAGTTGCGCAAACTGGCGGATTATGAGGTGGACGACCGAATCGAAGTGACCTTTGCGGCCAGCGATGCGCTGAAGAAAGCAATGGAGGCACATCACGCATACATCGCCTCGGAAGTCCTGGCTGCCCAGCTTGAAGCAGGGCAGCCCGCTGGCAGCGATATCGAGGATTCCTACGAACTCGATGGCCAATCCTTGACGCTGGGGCTAAGGCGGGTGGCCGGCTGAAGCCTCCGTTGGCTGTGATAGGATTGCACCCCTGTCGAACCAGCTTCGCCGGACCCGCATGGGAGCGTACCTGTTGAAGTATTTGCGCCGTTACCTGGAACTCGCCCTTGGGGCCGGCCTGATCATCGCGCTCGACCAGTGGAGTAAGCACCTGGTGCGCACCGAGCTTGCCTTTGGCCAGTCGGTAACGCCCATCCCGGCGCTTGGCTCCATCCTGCGCATTGTGCACTGGAGCAATACCGGGGCTGCCTTCGGCGTATTCCCCGATGGCGGCCGGATTATCGCTGTCATCGCCGTCATCGTCGTGGTCGGCATCCTGTTCTACTACCCGCGCCTCGAGGCCGGGCACTTCTGGCTGCGGCTGGCGCTGATGCTCCAGTTGGGTGGGGCCATCGGCAATCTGATCGACCGTATCACGCGAGGGCCAGTCACCGATTTTGTTGCGGTCGGGCCGATCCCGGTCTTCAACGTGGCCGACGCCGCCATCTCATGCGGCGTGGCAGTGCTGGTGTTGACCATGTGGCTCGAAGAACGACAGCAAAGTGGAACCGGGCTCGACCGGGCCGGCGATCCACCGGATGGCGATGGGGCCATGACCGAGTTCGAACAATCGATGGGGTGACTGACACCACCGTTCGTTTTGAGGTGCTGGCGCCAGGCGGCCGGCTGGATCAACTGCTGGCACAACTGGGGCCCGAAATATCCCGCTCACGCTGGCAGCGACTGATTCGGCAGGGCCAAGTGCGCGTCGATGGGCTGGTTGTCGACAAAGCATCCACCGGTCTGGCTGGTGGCGAGCAAGTGGTGGCCCGCGTCCCACCGCCGGAACCGTCCCATCTTGTCCCTGAGCCCATTCCGCTCGACGTCATTTATGAGGATGATCACCTGCTGGTGGTCAACAAGCCACCCGGGATGGTCGTGCACCCTGGGGCCGGCAACCGCCGGTCAACGCTGGTGCAGGCGGCCCTGGCGCACGCGCCCACGATGCGCGGCGTAGGCGGCGTTCGGCGGCCCGGCGTCGTCCATCGGCTCGATAAGGACACCTCGGGTGTCATCCTGCTGGCCAAGGACGACGAAAGCCATCAGATGCTGCAAGACCAATTCCGTCAGCGAACGGTCAAGAAGCAGTATCTAGCCCTTGTGGATGGGCATCCTCCGACGGCGGCAGGCCGGATCGAGGCCGCCATCGCACGGGATCAGGTTCACCGCACCCGGATGGCGATCGTGCCGGATGAACAGGGGCGCCGGGCCGTCAGCATCTATCACACACTGGCTGGCACCAAGCTTCATGCCTTGCTGAATGTCTCCCCCGAGACCGGCCGGACACACCAGATCCGTGTCCATCTGGCCTTCCTGGGGACTCCGGTGGTTGGAGATCGGACTTATGGCAAGCCGTCGCCCAGTCTGGCGGCGAAGCGCCAACTGCTTCACGCCTACAGCCTTGAACTGCTGCCGCCCGGCGCCGAGGGTCGTCGGACCTTCGTCGCCCCCTTGCCGATCGATTTCCGTAAGGCGCTTTCGGATCTGGGTCTCGACCCGCAGACGATTCTCGAGGACCTCAAGTGACCGACATGAATTGGATTGACCTGCGTTCCGATACGGTGACCCAGCCGACGGCTGCCATGCGGCGGGCGATGGCCGAGGCCGAGGTTGGCGATGATGTGTTTGGGGACGACCCAACTGTTAACCGGCTGGAAGCGATGGCGGCCGCGCGGTTGGGCAAACAAGCGGCCCTATTCGTCGCCTCAGGGACCATGGGCAACCTGGCAGCTGCGCTGGCCCATTGCCGCCGCGGCGACGAGGCCATCCTGGGCGATAGGGCCCACCAGGTGATGTTCGAGGCCGGCGGTATGGCGGCCCTGGCCGGAGTGCAGCCGCGCACCGTGCCCAACCAGCCTGATGGCAAACTGGCCCTGGAGGCGATCGAAGCGGCCATTCGCGGTGACGACCCGCATTACCCGCGAAGCCGCCTGATCTGTCTTGAGAACACGCACAATCTGTGCTGGGGAGCGGTCTTGCCCCTCGACTACCTGGGCAGCGTTGGCGAGCTGGCGGCCCGGCATGGCCTTAAGCTGCACATCGATGGCGCCCGCATCTTTAACGCGGCGGCTGCCCTGGGTGTGCCGGTTGCCCAACTGGCGTCTGCCGCCGACTCCATCACCTTTTGCCTGTCCAAGGGTCTGTGTGCTCCCGTCGGCTCGCTGTTGTGCGGTTCAACAGAATTCATCGAGCAGGCTCGCCGGGCGCGCAAGATCCTCGGCGGCGGCATGCGCCAGGCTGGTGTCTTGGCCGCCGCCGGCATCGTGGCGCTCGAGCAGCATGCCGACCGGCTGTCTGAGGATCATGACCGCGCCCAGCGCCTGGCCGAGGGGCTTGCGCAGATCGCCGGAATCCAAGTGCTCAATCCACAACCGGCGACCAACATGGTTTATCTCAGATTCGAGCCCGATGGGGCGCCGGTCTCGGCCGAGGTCATCAAGCGCGCGGCGCAACACGGCATCCGCCTCACCGGGCGAGGCGATCGTGAGATGCGGTTGGTGACGCACTACTGGATTGACGACGCGGCCGTCGCCAAAGTGCTCGACTTCTTCGCTGGCGTGGTCTGACCTTCAGGTGAAGGGTAGGAAACCCTGCTGGTGCAACCAAGCCTCGGTCGCCTGCATGCCACTTCCCAAATCAAACCGCGGTTGCCAGCCCAACAGGCTGCGGGCCTTGCGATTGGAGAAGCTGTTGGAGCTGCGCATGGAGCCGACCAGCCGGCGGGTCAAGCTCGTTGGGCGGCGCCGCAGGTATCCTGCCAGCTCCAGCCCGGCGGCCGCCAGCCAGGCGACGGGATAGGGTAGTGACGGCAATCTGCCAACGCCGGCCATGCGCGCATAACAGCCAAAGAACAGCCGCCAGGTTACCGGTTGGTCATCCGTTAGATTGAAAGCCTGCCCGACGGCTGATGGGTGTTCGAGACACAACCGTAGGCCTCGGGTCACATCCTCGAGGTAGACCGGCTTGCAGTAGTGCCGGCCGCCATCGATCAGGTAAAGCCTGCCATGCCGTAGCGCACGGAGGGGGCGGAGGGTGAAGTTCTCCGAGCTTGGGCCATAGACTTGGGACGGCCGGGCGACTACCAACGGCAGGCCATCCGCAGCCAGCGCCCACAATTCGTGCTCTGCGGCGACCTTCGAATCGTGGTAGTCGCTGGCCCCCATGCGCAGCGGCGTATCCTCATCAATCCCCAGGGCTTGGAGCGAGCCGTAGACTGCGCACGAGCTGACGTGGACGAAGCGGGTAACGCCGGCCGTCAGCGCCGCCCGGGCCAGGTGGTGCGTCCCGTCGACATTGGCGGCCCACAGCACCGAGCGGGGTAGCCGCTCGCTGACGGCGGCCGCCGCGTGAACGACGGCGCCACAGCCAGCCACCGCCGGGCCCAGTGTGGCCGGCTCCGACAGATCCCCTTCGACGAGCTCAATGCCAAGCTGCGCCAGGGGTTCAGCAACGGCTCGATCGCGCACCAGGGCCCGCACGGGTTGGCCCGAATCACGCAATGAGCGGGCCAGTGCGCCACCGATCAGGCCGGTGGCGCCGGTCACCAGAGTGAGCAAGTCGGTTGCCATGGACGCGATTGTACTGCCAAGCCATAGCGGGGGCGGCCGGGTGGGCCCTGAAGCTTAGCTGCATTGCCTGGCAACAGGTCCTATGGTAGACTGCCCCTCGCTCGGGGGTGTAGTGTAGCGGCCCAACACGCTGCCCTGTCAAGGCAGAGATCGCGGGTTCGAATCCCGTCATCCCCGCCACCGAATGCCCTCCATTCCATCGCCTGGCAACCGCGCTGGGCGATGTTGCGTTAGGGCCAGCTCGCCTCAACCGAGCGGGAGATTGCCGATGATCCGCATACTGCACCGCACTCCATCCGCACCCGCCCGCACCGACTTGACCATCCAGGACTTGCCCTCGGCGTTGAAGGTGCCGGATTCCTTCACCTGGTTGGATCTGGTCGACGAGGCCGGCGCTGACATCGCCCCCCTGCTCGAGCGCGATTTTGGCTTCCATCGGCTGGCGATTGACGACGCCCTTGTCGAGAGCCACGCACCCAAGCTTGACGACTGGGGTGCCTACACCTATGTCAATCTGCATTCCGTCGAGGTCGAGGGCGAACATCCGGCGGCGCTGCGCATCCTGGAAGCGGACATTTTCCTGGGACAGAACTACATCGTCACCCACCAGCGAAAACCGGCGCCGGCCATGGATCGGGTTTGGGCGGCAGTGATTCGTGATGAGCGGCTGGCGCAGCGCGGCTCCAGCTTCGTTCTCTATCACCTGACGGACGAACTAGTGGCCGATGTGCTGCCGGTGGTCGAAGCGTTGGGCAACGAAATCGATGATGTCGAGGACCGGATCTTCGATTCCCCCGACCACCGCATCCTGGAGCGAATCTTTGGCGTCAGAAGATCGCTGCTCCAACTACGGCGAGTCCTCGGACCTGAGCGGGAGGTGCTGGCCAAACTGGCGCGCGGCGACGCCCGGATAGTGCCGGAGGCTGACCGGGTCTATTTCCGCGATGTCTACGATCACCTGTTCCGCTTGTTCGAGCTATCCGAGGGGCTGCGTGATCTGGCGAGCGGGGCGCTCGACACCTACATCTCGGTACAATCGAATCGTCTCAACGAGGTGATGAAGGCCTTAACGATTATCACGACCTTGTTCATGCCACTTTCCTTTTTGGCTGCCTTCTTTGGCATGAACTTCTTTCTTCCGCCGGCTGGGGGGACGTTTTGGATCGGGCCGGGCCTGTTGGTCATTGTCCTGGGGCTGATGGTGCTGCTGCCGTTGGCCATGCTTGGCTGGATGCGCCGCCGTGCTTGGATGTGAGCGCTGGCCGCCCAGACGGCGGTGCGCCGGGGTGCCCCGGATCGGTAAGCCGGGACCCGGACGCACTTCCGATGACAATCGTCACTGTCTCCTGGCCGGGACCAGGAGTAGCCTGCGATTGGTCTGACAAACCTGTCCACCGGGCCGGTCGGCGGGAATGTCGCTGATGGTTTGAGATGGTGAGATTGACCGGCCGCCTAGGAAGCTGAGGAGAACCAAACGTGACCCCCGAAGTGACTGCGATCATTGTTGTAATTCTGATCCTGACGACCCTGGGAGGCCTGGCGCTCTACGGACGCTCCAAGCGACCGACTCAGTAAGCTTACACACCAGGCCGGTCTGACGCGGGTACCAGCAATCCACCAAGACCCGGCGCCAATTCGGCGACATCAACTCGTCAACCAGTGTTAGCCAGGGAAAGCGATACGCCGGAAGCCAAGGGCTCCGGCGTGTTGTGTTATCTGAGAGCAACCTGCAATGTGCACTGCCTCAGGCGGGAGCGCCTCGCCAGGCGGGCCGGCGGCCGGGGTCGCGGTCCCAGTCAAGCCGGCCGGGGATGAAGGCAGCTGCCGGGGTCAGTTGTATGTCGAGCAGGACCAGATCGGCCACTGCACCCGGCACAAGCCGCCCCAGTTCGCTCCAACCCAAGCCGTCGGCCGGTGCCATTGTCGCCCACCGCACCGCCTCGACCGGCGTGAATCCAGCTGCGGTCACGAGCCAGGCGATGGCCTGGTGCAGGGGCGTAGGCTGCCAGCCAATGTTCCGTCGGACTTCGGCGGTTGCTCGCCGTCCTCGCTCAACGTTTGCGCAGCCCGGCGGATGCCCAGGGGCGGTCGTGGCGAGGTCATGAACTCGATTGTACCGACGGGGAAATAGTCAGCAAATGCGCGGCAGCATTTCGCCGGCCATTGGTTCAAGCGCCCGCCGGCTGCCGATGGAGGTTCGCAGGACGAGGCGGCCGGGATCAGCCTCGGTGACGGTGCCGATCTGGCGAGCCTGGGCACCATACGCATGGCCGCGCATCGCCGACAAGATAGCTGGCGCCTGCGCTGGTTCGACAATCGCCACCAACTTGCCCTCGTTGGCGATATACAGCGGGTCGAAGCCTAACATCTCGCAGGCGGCGGCCACGCTTGGTGCGATGGGCACGTCAAGCTCATGGATCTCAATCCCAACTTGGCTCTGTTGGCAGATAGCGTGCAGTGCGCCGGTCAAGCCGCCTCGGGTTGGATCCCTTAAAACCCGAATGCCCGATCCCGCCGCAAACATGGCTTCAACCAGTCCATTGAGCGGGGCCACGTCCGACGGCAAATCCGACTCGAAGGCCAGGTCGCCGCGGGCGGCCAGCACGGCCACGCCATGGTCCCCCATCGTGCCAGACACGATCACCACATCCCCGGGTTGTGCCTGGCCTCCGCTGACGTTGCGGCCTGCCGGGATCTGTCCCCAGCCGCTGGTGGTGATAAAGACCCGGTCACACTTGCCGCGCTCGGCGACCTTGGTATCGCCGGCGACCAGCCAGACACCGGCTTCCTCGGCGGCGGCTTTCATCGATTGGACGATCCGCACCAGATCGCTGCGGAGCAGCCCCTCCTCAAGGATAAAGGTGGCGCTCAACCAGCGAGGCACCGCGCCGACCATCGCCAGGTCGTTGACTGTTCCGCATACAGCCAGGCGGCCAATGTCACCACCGGGGAAGAACAGCGGGCTGACGATATGGGCGTCAGTCGTGAAGGCCCACCGGCTGCCATCGTCGAGTTCAACGACGGCCGAATCGTCGCGCTGCAGCAACAACGGATTGCCCAATTCGGGGTAGAAGGTGGACTCGATCAACGACTGGGTCATCCGACCTCCGCTCCCGTGACCAAGCACAATTTGCGACAGGTGCGGCAGTGGCAGTGGGCAGCAGGCGCCCTCGGAGATGGATGGCTTGGTCATCTGGCGGTCAGCCATGGCGGCTGGCTCCGGTCAGAGCAGCTTCAGCGGTTGGTAGCCGATAGCGGTAGTAGGCGGCACAGGCCCCTTCACTCGACACCATCGTCGCCCCCAGCGGTGACTCCGGCGTGCAGGCTGTACCGAATGCTGGGCAATCGGTTGGTTTGCACAGGCCGCGCAGGATCTGGCCGGCAATACACACTTCCGACTCCTTCGATACGATTGAGCCCACGTCGAAGCGCAGCTCAGCATCGAATCGTGCGAAGGCGGGCCGCAAGCGCCAGCCCGATCCTGCGATTGCGCCGATGCCGCGCCAATCCCGATCGCAGCTCTCAAAAACCTGCTCGATCACAGCCTGGGCCGGTCGGTTACCGTCGAAGCTGACCGCCCGCCCGTAGGCATTGTCAACGCCCGTCTGGCCGCCTTCTAGCATTCGTACGGTCATCAAGATGCCCTGCGCCAGGTCAACGGGTTCGAATCCGGTTACCACGATCGGGACCCCGTAGCGTTTCGCCAAGGGTGGGTACTCCCAATAGCCCATCACCGCCGACACGTGGCCGGCCGCCAAGAAACCCTGCACACGATTCTCTGGGGCCGTTAGGATGGCATCGATGGCCGGTGGCACGCGGACATGCGAAACGAGCAGGCTGAAGTTGTCGACGCCGAGGCGCGATGCCTGCAGGGCACACATGGCATTGGCCGGAGCCGTGGTCTCGAACCCGATGGCAAAGAACACGACCTGGCGGTCTGGGTTGGCCTGAGCAAGTGCCAGCGCGTCGAGCGGCGAGTAGACGACTCGGACATCGGCGCCAGCAGCCCGGACCGAGAGTAGGTCGCTGCTGGTGCCCGGCACGCGCAACATATCGCCAAACGAGGTGAAAACCACCTCGGGGCGCGCGGCGATGGCCAGCGCCCGGTCGATTTGCCGGATGGGCGTGACGCACACGGGGCAGCCGGGACCATGGACCAGTTCGATTTCGGGTGGCAGCAGTTGGTCGAGGCCGTAGCGGACAATGGCGTGCGTCTGGCCGCCGCAAATCTCCATCAGCACCCACGGCCGGCTGACTACTTTCCGGATCTCCGCCAGCACGCCCTCTACGTGGCCCGCCTGCCTGTACTCGTCGACGTATTTCAATGGGAGCTGGGCTCCGGCCCCAGCTCTTCTTCTATGGCAACGATTTCCGCCAGGGCCGCAAGTGCCCGCTTGGCCTCTTCTTCATCCAGCCGGCTGATGGCGAACCCGACGTGGATGATGACGTAGTCACCAACCTGAGCCTCCGGCACGTAGGCGAGGCAGGCGTCCCGGCGCACGCCGCCGAAATCAACCGTACCCATCGGCAAGCCGTTGGCTGCGAACAGGCGCAGGATCTTGCCGGGAACTCCGAGGCACATGGCTACAAGCTCCCGTGCAGCGCCGGCTCGGGCTGGGGTTCAAGGTCATCACTGGTCAAGCGGCGCAGCAACCGGTAGCCGGCGACGGCGGCCTGGCCAAAGCTCAAGCCGCCATCGTTGACCGGTGTCAATCGAGGCAGCAAGACCCGGAAGCCCGCCTGAGTCAGCTTGGCAGTCGTTAGATGGAGGAGCAGCCGGTTCTGCCACACACCCCCCGACAGGGCCACCTCAGCCAAGCCCGTCTCAGCCCTGAGGAACTGACATACCTGGTGACCGGCGTCGGCCACGGCTTGGTGGAAGCGCCGGGCAATGCGGGCCGTGCCAACGCCCGCCCGCAAATCGCCGACGATGGCATGCAGGACCGGCACGGGGTCGAGTTCGGTGCCCTCCAACGCAAATTGGTAGTTGAGCTCGTCATCCTCGGCGGCCCAGGCAAGAGTCTCGAGCTCCATGGCCGCCTGGGCTTCGTAGTCAACCGAGCGCCGCAGGCCAACCAAAGCCGCCACTGCATCGAACAGCCGGCCCATGCTGGAGCTGTTGGGGGTATTAATGCCCCGCTCCAGCTGTTGCAGCAGCCCGTGGCGCGCAACCTGATCGAGCCCGATGACAGGCGGCAGCCAGGGGTCCCACGGAATGCCGGCTTCGCGCAGCCAGGATAACGCCACGCGCCACGGATGCCGGACGGCGGCGTCACCGCCGGGGAGCGGCACGTAACGCAGGTGGAAGGCCCGCTCGAAGCTGGTCAGACTGGCCAGCAGGCATTCGCCACCCCAGATGGCGCCGTCCCGGCCGTAGCCGGTTCCATCGAAGGCCAATCCAATCGCTTGCTGGTCGGGCGGGTAGTGATGCTCGGCCAGCACGCCGGCAATGTGTGCATGGTGGTGCTGGACGGGGATCAGAGGGAGCGATTCGGATTGGCTCAGCGTCTCGGCCAGCCGGCTTGCAATGTAGTCGGGATGGAGATCGTGCGCAATGGCGACCGGCGTCAGGCCGTAAAGCGACCGGTAGTGTGCCAGCATGTCCAAGAAGGCTTCCTGCGTTTCCAGGCTGGCCAAGTCGCCCAGGTGAGGTGATACGAACGCCCGTTTGTCTTCCGTCAGACAGAAGCTGTTCTTCCACTCGCTGCCGGTGGCTAGGATCGAGGGCAACGCCTCGCGCAACTCGATGGCCTCGGGCGTATAGCCGCGGGCGCGACGCAAAGGGAGCGTGGTCCCATCCACCAGCTGAACGACAGAGTCATCACAGCGGGCGGCGATCGGCCGGTCATGGAACAGGAAGGCATCGGTTACGTCCTGCAGCCGGCGGCGGGCCGATCGGTTGTCAGACACCAACGGATCCCCGGATAGATTGCCGCTGGTCATGACCAGGGCCTCGGGGAAGCCGGCTTCGGGCTCGAGCAGCAGCTCGTGGAGTGGCGTGTAGGGCAGCATCACGCCCAGCGTTCGCTGCTGGGGAGCGACTTCAGGTGAGATCGGCGACTGCCGCTGCTGCCTGAGCAGGACGATCGGCCGCCGGCTGGATGTCAGCTCGGCTTCTTCGGCGGCAGTCGGTCGGCAGGCACGGTTGATCGCTCCCAGATTGGCCATCATCACGGCCAACGGCTTTCCAGGGCGGTGCTTGCGCTGACGCAGCCGCTCGATCGCCAGATCGTTGCTGGCATCACATGCCAAATGGAAACCACCCAGGCCCTTGATGGCCACAATGCGGCCCTGGCGCAACAATTCGCGTGCCGCGGCAATCGCCTCCGGGCCCTGATAGCGGGTGTCGCCCTCAACTTCCAACCAAACTTGGGGACCACATTCCGGGCATGCCACAGGTTGGGCGTGGAACCGGCGGTCAAGGGGGTCTTCGTACTCCGCCCGGCATGCCGGGCACATCGGGAAGTCGGCCATCGTGGTCAGGGGCCGGTCGTAAGGCAGGCCGCGGACGATCGTGAACCGAGGACCGCAGTTGGTGCAATTGATGAACGGATAGCGGTAGCGGCGGTCGGCAGGATCCCACAGCTCGCGCCGGCAGTCTTCACACAAGGCACTGTCCGGCGGAACCGACTGCGAAGCCGCCGACTGGCCGCTTGAGGGCAGGATCTGGAAGTCGCGGTGGCCAAAGAGCGGCGTTGTTTCGACACACACATCGGCAATGCGCGCCAACGGCGGCGTTTCCTGCCTCATAGCGTCAAGGAAGGCTCCAATATCGTCGGGGCAGCCTTCGACCACCAGGTCGACACCCCGACCCGTGTTGCGCACCCAACCGGCCAGGTCGTGACGTTTGGCCAATCCGTAAATGAACGGCCGGAAACCAACACCCTGCACCACGCCGGTGATTTTGATTCGGGCGCCCTGGCGGGCATCCGGCAGTGGGATCATGAGGCCAACTCCGGCACACAGCCACCCAGCCAACGGAGCCAGTCTGGCAAACCTTCGCCTGTTTGGCAGGACAGCGGCAGGAAGGTCAGCCCGGGGTTCAGAACTTCGACGCCCCGCCGGAAGTAGTTCAGGTCGAATGGGACATAGGGGAGTAGGTCGGTTTTGTTGAGGATGAGCGCGTCGACGCCCCGGTACATGCCCGGGTATTTGTACGGCTTGTCGTCGCCTTCCGGAACCGAAGCAATTAGCACCGAATAGTGCGAACCCAGCTTGAACGCCGCCGGGCAAATCAAGTTGCCCACGTTCTCGATGATTAGCAGGTCGATCTCGTCCAGCGCCAGCTGGTCCAGCGCCTGCTGCATCATGGCCGAGTCGAGATGACATTGCCCGCCCGTGTTGATCTGGACGGCGGTCGCCCCGGCGGCGGCGGCGCGCTCGGCGTCCAGGCTGGTAGCGATGTCGCCGTCGACGACGGCGATACGAATGTTGCCCCGCAAGGCATCCAGGGTCTGTTCAATCAAGCTGGTCTTGCCCGCACCAGGCGAGGCCATCAAGTTGATGGCAACCACACCGGCCTGGTCGAGACGCCGACGGTTCTCGTCGGCTAGCCTCTCGCTGGCATCGAGGATGCGTTCGACGACTTTGACGCGTTCGGTCATCGGGCACCCTCGCCCGCCTCAACCGAGTCACGGGTCAGGTCGATGGATTTCAGCAGGAGTTCGTCCCCGGCCAGGATCGAAATGTCGGTGCTGCCGCAACTGTGGCAAGCGAGCTGGCTTTGGCTGAGTTGGTAGCGACAGCCACAGCGATTACAGCCCAACTCGGCCGGGATACGTTCGAACACCAGCTCGGCGCCTTCGGCAGCCGTCCCCTGGCTGATTAGGTCCCAGTAGAAGGCCACCGAATCATCCACCATGGTGGACAGCTCCCCGATCACCACGTGCAACCGCTCAATGCGACCACCGCCGGCCTTGCGGCCGTGGTCGAGTGCCAGCTCGAGCAAGCTTTGGGTGATCGACAATTCGTGCACTCCGCCTCCTCTCCCGGTGATCGCGGTCCGAAGCCACCGCTAGCTGCCGACAGCTTCGTCGTAGTCGACATCGCCCACGACGACGGCCTCGGCCAGTTCGCGCTCAAGGGCCAATTCGGTGTGATCGATCTCGAAGATCGTCAGTGGGTTTTGCTGGCGGACAACAAGGGTGGCGCCCGGCGTCACGCCGAAGCTGTGCAAGAAGCGCCGGCGGACGGCCGGCAAACGCGTCAGGTCGAGCACACACACTCGCTGTCCGCGTCCCACCTGCGATAGGCAGCGCTTGTTGTGGATCGGCCGCAACATCGTGTCATCCACGTTGGTGCCATCCTTGAACAGGGTGGACACCCAGCCAGCCAGCTGGGATTGACTCGTGTCAATCGTGGTGTGGCCGCAGTGCGGGCAGCAGATCATATGGCAACCGCGTCCGACCGGGCAGGCGCTGCAAGCGGCTCGGGCGGAGGGATCGAACTCGGTAGTGCACACCGGGCAGACATGTCGATTACCCATCAGAGTGTCCATCCTGTTAGCAGGAAAAATCGGTGCAAGAGGCCACCAATCAAGAAAGCCAGTGGGAAGATGACGGCGGTGATGGCCAGCGCCGGACGCCAACCGCGTTCCCGGGCGATCACCAATACGCTGGCGACGCACGGCACGAACAGGGTTACCGTGACCATGGCCACGATCGTCTGGTTGGCTGTTAGCAGCCCGCTGGTGCCCATCAGGAACAGCCCGGTGGCGCCGAAGTCACGGCGTAGGAACCCCATCACCAGGGCTGCGCTGGTTTCAGACGGCAGGCCGAGCCAGCCCGTGACCAGCGGTTGCCCACTGGCGATCAGCCAGTCGAGCAAGCCCGTCCTGTCGAGCCCGAACATGACCAGGGCACCGATCAAGAACAGGGGGATAACCTCCCGCATGTACCATTCCAGGCGGGCAGCCGTTTTAATCAAGACATTCGACAACTGCGGTCGGCGCAGGGGCGGCAGCTCAACCAGAAGCGGCGTCGGTTCGCCGGGCAGCAGCCGGGCAGCCAGCCAGCCGACAGCGACCAGCACCAAAAGGACGACCAGCCCCCAGAGCAGCGTGGCGCCTAGCGAAATGCTGGCCAGCATGCCCATAACGATGCCTAGTTGGGCCGAGCACGGAATCGCCAGCGCCAGCAGCAAGATGACGAGCAGCCGGTCACGGCGGGACTCAAGGACGCGTGTGCTCATGGTAGCCATCGTCACGCAACCGAGCCCCAAGATCATCGGCAAGACCGCACGCCCGTTCAATCCGATGCTGCGGAAGGCTCGGTTGGTCAGAACCGAAAGTCGCGGGAAGTAGCCGCTGTCCTCCAGCACAGCGAAGGCCAGGAAGAAGGTGGTCACGATAGGCAGGATCAGGGCCACCGCGTAAGTTATCCCGACGGTCCACAAACCGTAGGGCCCAACTAACAAATCTGCCAGCCAAGGAACGGGAATGAGCCGTTCGACAAAGCCGATAATCAGCGGGTTGAGCCAGGCCCCGAACACGGTTCCTTCGAGCCAATCTACAACGGTCCCAGCGCCAAATACGCCAACGAAGTAGTACAAGCCAAACAGAACGGCAGCCAGCAGGGGCAGGCCCAGAATAGGGTGGGTGGTCCACTCGTTCGGTCCGAGCCTCCGCTTGGGTGGGGCGGCGGGCATTTCGGTTGGATTGGGAAAGAGGGCCTCGATGAAGGAAAGTCGGCTGCGGTGGATCGAGGCTTCGATTGGCTCGAAGGCAGTCTGCTCAGCCCGGTCCCGAATCGCGCGCATGCGGTCCAGATTGGGCTGGCTGACATGGTCGAGCAGCCAGGCTTCGATCGACGGATCGCGGCCGAGCCACAACAGGGCCAAGGCTCGATGGCGCAGGCCGCTTGTGGGAAGCAGCGGTTCCAGTTCATCCGCCGCCAGTTCGATGGCACTGGCGTAGCGCATTCTGAGCGGCGAGACGATTAGGCCGTCACCCAAGACCTGGCGCAGTGCGTCGACACCGGTCCCCAGAACGGCAGCCGTCGGGATCACCGGGATGCCGAGATGCTCCTCGATGGCGGCTGGGGCCAATGCGATGCCCGACCGCTCGGCTTCATCGATCATGTTGAGTGCCAATGCAAGCGGGATCCCCATCTCGATGAGCGACAGGCAGAGCAGGAGAGTCCGGCGCAGGTTCTTGGCATCACCGACCTGGATCACGCCGTCCAGCTCTCCTTCGAGCAGGATGCGGGCTGTCACCTGTTCCTCTTCGGTTGTCGCCGGGAAGGTGACGACGCCCGGCGTATCCAGCAGGGTGGCCTCCAGCCCTCCATTCAGGTCGCCGCGTGCCACTTCGACCGTCGTTCCGGGGAAGTTGGCCACCGGTGTATAGCGGCCGGTAAGCCGGTGAAATAGGACAGACTTGCCCACGTTGGCATGTCCAACGAGGGCAATCAGCCTGTGGGACGCCGCAACCTGGGTCATGTTGTCAAGCATGGCCGTCACAGGCGGCCTCGAACCAGATGTGGTCGGCCAATTTCCGTCCGAGCGTTGTCAGCTCACCATCCACCAGCAAGCTGCGCGGCCCGTCGAACAGTTCGATTTCCGTGACGGTGAATCGCACCCCGGGTAGGATGCCCCTGCCTTCGAGCGCCTCGAGCACGGGTTGGCTCTCCGGGTGAATACATGCGATCTTCCCAGTTTCCCCAGGCTGACATTCACTCAGCCGGCGCAAGCCGCCGTGCAAGACCTGTTTCGAGTGACGTGGTATGGGATTACCGTGGGGGCAGGTGGCCGGCCGTCCCAGATACACGTCGAGCGCTTCCACCACCTGAGGTCCAGACAGGTGCTCGAGATTGCAGGCCAAATCGTGGGCCTCGACCCAGCCCAGCTTAAGGTCGTCCACCAAGAAACGCTCCCACAGGCGGTGGGCCAGGATGACTTCGGCGGCCGCGCCGCGCCCCTTGGCTGTGAGACGAACGCCCTTATAAGGACGATGACGGATCATGCCTCGATCCTGCAATCGGTGGATCATCTCACTGGCGGAAACGGTGGCGACGCCCAGCCGGTCGGCGATCGCCGGCACGGGGATAGATTGGCTGCCGTCCTCGAGCTCGACAACTGCCTTCAAGTACATCTCGTAGCTTTCACCGAAATCATGAATCTTTGTCATGCGGCCCCTCGACTGCTTGCGCCGGCCACACCGGCTGCAGAATTCAGGCAGACCTAAGCTTAGGGCCCTTGCCTGCCTGCGGCAGGTGCCATGTGTCACCGCTTTCATGCGAGCAAGGTCCATCGAGGTTCACTCAGCGGGATTGCCTGCACAAAGGTTGGTTGACCGCCTTGATCTTGAACCTGTGCAGGATGATTTTCGACCACGGTACGGGCGAGCAACGTCACTGACGTTAAGCGCTGCCGAAACCTAGAATGGCGCCAGTGGGCCGGGTCACCGGTCACCGAACGCAAGTACGCCCGCTGGTTCGATCCCAGGCCTACGGGAAGCGGGCTTTGCCTTTGTTTAGGGGAAGTACCGACGGGGGTAGGAGGTCTTGATGGCTAAGAAACCGACCGTAGCGACGATGGATGGCAACGAAGCTGCCGCCCTCGTGGCCTACAAAATGAACGAAGTGATTGCGATCTATCCCATTACGCCGGCCTCGCAGATGGGCGAATGGGCTGACCAATGGTCCAACCAGGACGTCGAGAACCTGTGGGGTACGGTGCCGCGTGTGGTGGAGATGCAAGCCGAAGGCGGAGCCGCCGGTGCCGTGCACGGTGCGTTGCAGGCCGGGGCACTGACGACCACCTTTACCGCCTCCCAGGGCCTGTTGCTGATGATTCCCAATATGTACAAGATCGCCGGCGAGTTAACCCCGGTGGTCATTCATGTCGCTGCGCGCTCGTTGGCGGCCCAGGCTCTGTCAATCTTTGGCGACCACTCGGACGTGATGGCGGCCAGGCACACCGGCTTCGCTATGCTGGCTGCCAATTCTGTCCAGGAAGCCCAGGATATGGCGGCGATTGCCCAGGCGGCGACGCTGCGCAGCCGGATCCCATTCTTGCACTTCTTTGACGGATTTCGCACTTCGCACGAAATTAACAAGATCGAGCTCCTGGACGACGATCAATTGCGGGGGCTGATCGATGATGAGCTGGTCGAGGCCCATCGCCTGCGAGCGTTGTCGCCAGAGCGTCCCGTCATTCGGGGCACGGCTCAGAACCCCGATGTCTGCTTCCAGGCCCGGGAGAGCTCCAATACGTTCTACCTGGCATGCCCCCAACACGTCCAGGACGCGATGGACCAATTCGGCCAGTTGAGCGGCCGCCATTATCGGCTGTTCGACTACGTCGGTGCGCCCGACGCCGAGCGCATCATCGTGATCATGGGCTCGGGGGCAGAGACCGTCGAGGAGACGGTAGCCTATCTGGTCGAACAGGGCGAGCGGGTCGGTCTGGTCAAGGTTCGCCTCTATCGTCCGTTCGACAGCCAGGCCTTCGTTGCCAGCCTGCCGGATTCGACGCGGTCGATCGCTGTGCTGGACCGGACGAAAGAACCAGGGGGGATTGGGGAGCCGCTGTACCTGGACGTCGTCGCCGCTGTCAACCAGACAGCCACCGCCGGAAGGCTGTCGATGGCGGCTTCACCGACGATCATCGGTGGGCGCTACGGTTTGTCATCCAAGGAATTCACGCCGGCTATGGTCAAGTCGGTCTACGATCAACTGGCGCAGCCGACGCCCAGGCCGCAATTCACGGTCGGCATCGAGGACGATGTTACCCACCTCAGCTTGCCGGTCGATCCCGCTTTTGAACTCAAGCACCCGGACACGGTGCGAGCGGTCTTTTATGGGCTGGGGTCGGACGGCAGCGTCAGCGCCAACAAGAACTCGATCAAGATTATTGGCGAGGAGACCGAGCTATTTGCCCAGGGCTATTTTGTGCTCGATTCAAAGAAGGCCGGTTCGCGCACCGTCTCTCACCTGCGCTTCGGGCCCGATCCGATCCACTCTCCCTACCTTGTGCAATCGGCCAGCTTCGTTGCCTGTCACCAGATGGATTTCATTGGTCTGATTGACGTGCTGGCGCTGGCCGAGCCGGACGCAATTTTCCTGCTCAACAGCCCGTACGGACCGGAGGAGGTCTGGCAACACCTGCCGCGCTCTGTCCAGCAAACGCTGATCGACAAGCAGCTCAAGTTCTACGTGATTGACGGGTATGGGGTGGCCGGCCAGGTTGGCCTGGGGCGGCGGATCAACACCGTAATGCAGACCTGTTTCTTTGCGCTGGCGGGCGTGCTCCCCAGAGACGAAGCCATCCAGAAGATCAAGGATGGCATCGAGAAGTCTTACGGCAAGCGCGGCAAGGACATTGTGGAAAGCAACTTCCGCGCCGTGGACGCCGCGCTTGATCACCTGCATCAGATCGAGCTGCCCGCCGACGTCAGCAGCCAGTTCGACCGGTCTGCTGCGGTTCCGGCCGAGGCACCACCCTTTGTCCAAAACGTGACAGCCGTGATGATCGCTGGCGAAGGCGACCGATTGCCGGTCAGCGCACTACCCGTCGACGGCACCTATCCGGTGGGCACCACCAAATGGGAGCGGCGCAACATCGCCCAGGAGATCCCGGTCTGGGACCCCGAGCTGTGTATTCAATGCGGCAAATGCGTGTTCGTATGCCCGCACGCCGTGATCCGGCAGAAGGTCTACCACCCGGCCTTGCTGGCCGACGCTCCGTCGACATTCCAGTCGGCACCGGCCCGCTTCAAGGAGTTCAAGGACCAGGTCTATACGCTCCAGGTCGAGCCGGAGCAGTGCACCGGCTGTGCCCTATGCTTCGAGGTGTGCCCGGTCAAGGACAAGGCCGAACCCAAACGGCGGGCGGTCAATATGCAGCCCCAGCGGCCGCTGCGCGAGACGGAGGGCGCCAATTGGGGCTACTTCCTCGAGCTGCCTGAAATGCCGGCTGACGATCTGTCCCTTGACCAGGTTAAATACTCTCAGCTGCTGCAGCCCTTGTTCGAGTTCTCTGGCGCGTGCGCCGGCTGTGGTGAGACCCCGTACCTCAAGCTGCTGAGCCAACTGTTCGGTGAGCGGGCCCTGGTGGCCAACGCCACCGGCTGCTCGTCGATTTACGGCGGCAACCTGCCGACCCATCCGTGGACGGTCAACCGCCAGGGTCGGGGACCTGCCTGGTCGAACTCGCTCTTCGAAGACAATGCCGAGTTCGGTTTCGGTATGCGGGTGGCGCTGGACCAGCGATTGGCGGCTGCCAAAGACCTGCTGGATCAGCGGCGAGATCTGGTTGGCGCCGAACTGGCCGAGGCTATTTTGTCGGCCCACCAGACGAACCCGGCCGGCCTCGCCGAGCAACGGCGGCGGGTCGACCAGCTGCGAGATGCGCTGGCCAAGGCCGATCACCCCGACGCCGGGCGGCTGCGGTCGATGGCCGACGCCTTCGTTGAAAAAAGCGTGTGGATCGTCGGCGGCGACGGTTGGGCCTACGACATCGGCTACGGCGGGCTGGACCATGTGCTGGCGTCGGGGGCCAACGTCAACATCCTGGTGTTGGACACCGAGGTGTACAGCAACACGGGTGGGCAGAAATCGAAGGCGACACCGCTGGGTGCGGTCGCCAAGTTTGCTGCCGGCGGCAAAGGCCAGCCCAAGAAGGATCTGGGCCGGATGGCGATGACCTACGGCAGTGCATATGTGGCCCGGGTTGCCTTCGGCGCCGATGACCGCCAAACGCTGCGGGCGTTCCTCGAGGCGGAGTCCTTCGACGGACCCTCCTTGATCATCGCCTACAGTCACTGCATCGCCCACGGATACGACATGCGCCACGGGCTGACGCAGCAGCAGTCGGCCGTGCAATCCGGCTACTGGCCGCTCTATCGCTTCGATCCACGACGCGAGGCAATCGGGGAGAATCCCTTCCAGCTCGACTCCAAGGCGCCCAAGGTAGCCCTGAAGGATTACATGTACAAGGAGGGCCGGTTCCGCATGCTGACCCAGAGCCAGCCCGAACGGGCCGAACTGCTGCTGGCGGCGGCCGAGGCCGAAGTGTCCAAGCGCTGGGCCGACCTGGAAGCCATGGCCAGCGGCAATGGCAAGACGGCGGCGCCGGCTGCCAAGGAGACGGCATGACCGACCTCAAGACCACCTACCTGGGATTGCAGCTCGACAACCCGCTTGTCCCGTCGGCCTCCCCGCTCTCACGCGATATGGGCAGCCTGCGTCAGTTGGAAGACGCCGGCGCCGGGGCAGTGGTCATGTACTCGCTGTTTGAAGAGGAGATTGATCTCGAAAACCAACTACTTGACGCCACTCTCATCCAAGGGACGGACAGGTTCCAGGAGGCCATGTCCTACTTCCCGGAGACCGGCGCCTATCGCAGCGGACCGGACGCGTACCTGGAAGCTGTGCGCCAGGCGAAAGAGGCGTTGGCGATCCCTGTGATCGGCAGCCTCAATGGCGTCTCGACCGGCGGTTGGACGCGCTACGCGCGACTGATCGAGGAGGCCGGTGCCGACGCGCTTGAGCTGAACCTATACTTCCTGCCGACGGATTCAACCATCAGCGGATGCGAAGTGGATTGGATGTATGTCGACTTGGTGCGACAGGTCGCTACGCAGGTCGAGATCCCGCTGGCGGTCAAGGTCAGTCCTTTTTTCAGTTCGATCCCAAACTCGATTGCCAAGCTGGGTGAAGCCGGCGCCATTGGGGCCGTGCTTTTCAACCGCTTCTACCAGCCCGACCTCGATCTTGAAACCTTGGAGGTTGTGCCCCGGCTGACGCTGAGCCAACGCTCGGAGCTGCTCCTGCCGCTGCGTTGGATCGCCATCATGTACGGCCGTGTCGAAGTGGATTTTGCTCTGACAAGCGGGGTGCACACGGCCGAAGATGCCCTCAAGGGCATAGCGGCCGGGGCCCAGGTCGTGATGCTGGCTTCCGAATTGCTGCAGCGGGGAATTGGCCGCCTGACGGACATCCGCCGCGAGATGAGCGCCTGGCTTGATGAGCGCGAGTATAGTTCGGTGAACCAACTGCGCGGCTCGCTGAGCCAACTGCGTACCGCCGAACCAGCCGCTTTTGAACGCGCTAACTACATGCGGGTCCTGGGCTCGTACTCGGCTGAGCACCGCTAAGCCGCTGTTCAGATCGAGCAGACCAGGTGAGGTCACCCTGACACCATCGTTCGATCCGGCAGTTAAGCAAGGAAGCCGCCCGGCTCAGCTTTGGCGCTCCCAGCTGTCGAGGAGGTCCCCATAGAAGCACTGTTCCTCGCCATCGCCGGCAACAACCCGGTAGTCCAGGGTCTGGTTGGCGGGGTCATTATTGCGCTTTTCAACATGTCCGGCGCTCTCGTGGTTTTGGTCTGGCGCAAGCCTTCCGACCGATTCCTCAACGGTGCGCTGGGCTTTGCCGCCGGCGTGATGCTGACCGCCAGTTTTACCAGCTTGATTCTGCCTGGGATAGAGATTGGCGGGGTCATCCCCGTGATCATCGGCATCGTGCTGGGTGCACTCGTACTGGACCTGGCCAACCGCTACATTCCCCACCTGCATATCGAGAAAGGGCGGGAAGGTGTCGAAACCAGCCGGCTGCGGGCGGTCTGGCTCTTCATTCTGGCAATTACGATCCACAACATGCCCGAGGGGCTGGCGGTTGGGGTCGGCTTTGGCTCGGGCGATTTTGACAATGCCCTGGCGTTGATGCTGGCGATCGGCATCCAGAACATCCCCGAGGGCCTGGCGGTGTCGGTGTCTGCGTTGAATGCAGGCATGGGATCGTATTTTTATGCGTCGCTGGTTGGGTTGCGCGCCGGGCTGGTTGAAATCCCGCTGGCGCTGATAGGTGCGTGGGCCATCCAGCTGGCGCGGCCTATGCTGCCGTATGCCATGGGCTTTGCCGCCGGTGCCATGCTGTATGTGATCAGTGATGAAATCGTGCCCGAGACGCATGCAACCGGATTCGCCCGCGTTGCCACGCTGGGCACGATGGCCGGCGCCATCGTCATGCTCTACCTGGATGTGGCACTCGGCTGATCGGACCGCGGCGCGGCTTGGGTCGCAGCTAAAGTTCCCAACCGGCTTCTATGCATCCAGCGCAGCGATCGACTCTGCGGGACGCCAAAGCAGAAACAATAAAGGCGATTCCCCCCACCCACGTGATTCGGGTGGGCGGCTGAGGCATTCCCGGGACATGTAGGGACGTAGCAGGCTACGTCCCTACATTCATTGGTTAGCCGGGTTTCGGGCAGATCCCAATCCCACGCCTATCCCCTGGTACCGCAATTCGAAATCGCACCTCAGGCAAATCCGTCGACCTGCAGGTCAATCGGACAGCCGGCAGGGCCAGCAATTGGGCCTGGCCAGAGGCGTAGCGGCCTTCTGCGGGCCCGCCGTGCCAAAACGGGCGGGCAAGGCATGGGCCGATCGGCTTGGGTCTTGGCCAGAGGGAGCTTCCACGGACGCTTTGTCTTTCGCCTCACCGGGCTAGGAGCCGCAGCAGGTTGGGACTTGTCGTGCTGGCCGACAAGTCGGGCCCGGCGAAAATCGATGAGCAGGCCCGGTGTCAGCCCATGAGTATCGACCGTAGCCCATGGCGGATCGCAGCAACTTGGTACCGGACGGCTTTGGCCGCCAAGGATGGGACGGCCATGACCCAACAGCGGGTGGCTGGTGTGCTCGAGGCAGGGGTGATTGGATAAGGAGGGAGAAGGCGGGCGCGAGCCGGCCCGCGAGTCGTCGTTTGGCAAGCTGCGGCGGCGGGTTGCTTACTTCGGCGGTGCTTACTCCCCCCGGAAGGGGTCACGCTCCGGATTGGTGTAGGCCCACTTGCAGGGATAGCCGGCCATGTTGCACTCAATGGCGCAGTCGCATTTTCGCTCAATGACCCTGGGCGCGCGGTAGAAGCGCTGGAATCCGCTCGGGAACACACGCCTTTCGAGCAGCAGCGCTTCGCCCTGGCGGAACTCACACCAGCGTTTGCCTACGGTTACCCATCGCTCAGTCGCCATATTGATTCTCCCTTGGTACGGCGTAGCTTGTCGCGGATCGCAGCTTCTCGGCCCAAGCAAAGCCGGCCTGCAGGGCCGACTGGTTGGCTTGCGCCAGGTCGGGTGCCGCTTTGGCCACCTTGGCGGCCAAAGCTTGTTTGGTGGCCTGCAGGCCCACAACCGGCAGGGTTGCCAACAGCGCGCCCAGCGCCACAATGTTCGTCAATCTGACCGACCCTAGCTCCTCGGCCGTCTCGGTCGCTGGCACATCCACCAGCGTCACATCCGTTCGGGTTGGCCTGTCGGGCACCAAACTGGTATTGATCACCAGGCAGCCGCCCACCGCCACCAGCGGCTCATACTTGGTCAGGGAAGGGCGGTTAAGGGCGATGACCGCGCGGGGCCGCTGCACGATCGGTGAACCGATTGGCCCGTCGGCCACAATGACGATGCAGTGAGCCGTCCCACCCCGCATTTCCGGGCCGTAGGACGGAAGCCAGGTGACGTGACGATCTTCAAGCAGCGCGGCCTCGGCCAGGACCTGGCCAGCAAACAGTGCGCCCTGTCCGCCGAAGCCGGAAAATACGACCTCAGTCTGGCTCATGATTGCTTGGCTCCGTTAGGGACTTTGAAGTCTCCAAGCGGGAACGCAGGGATCATCATCGTCTCGATCCACTCGAGCGATTGCGTCGGGGTCATCTCCCAGTTTGTGGGGCAGTTTGACAGCAGTTCAACCATGGCGAAACCCAGGCCCTGGAGCTGGATCTCGAAGGCCTGCCGGATCGCTTTCTTGGCCTTATTGATTTCCTTGACATTGTGCAGGCTGCGCCGGGCAACATAGACGGCGCCGGGCAGGCCGGCGATCAACTCCGACATCTGAATCGGCATGCCCGTCATCTCAATGTCGCGTCCGAACGGAGACGAGGTTGTCTTCTGGCCAGGCAGGCTGGTCGGTGCCATTTGGCCTCCAGTCATCCCGTAAGTGGCGTTGTTGATAAAGATGGTTGTGATGTTCTCGCCACGCGCCGCCACGTGAAGAATTTCTGCGGCGCCAATGGCCGCCAGATCACCATCGCCTTGGTAAGTGAAAACGACCCGGTCGGGCAGCACTCGCTTGATCCCGGTTGCCATCGCTGGCGCCCGGCCATGGGCCGCCTCGGCAAAATCGACGTTGAAGTAGCGGTAGGCAAATACGGCACAGCCGACGGGGGCTACCCCAATGGTGCGGCCGGCGACGCCCAGTTCATCCAATACTTCCGCCACCAGCCGGTGGGCAACGCCATGTGTGCAGCCTGGGCAATAGTGCGTCGGCACGCCGGCCCAGGAGTCGGGTTGTTGATAGGTGATGCGCTCAGCAATTGCCTGCAGCCCGGGGGGCTGGCTGCTATCGGCCGTCATGGGATGCTCCCTCGTCCGCCAGCGCTTCGATGCGGGCTTCAATCTCTTCCGGCATGGGGATGACACCACCCATGCGACCGTAGAATTCGACGGGAACCCGGCCTTCGACGGCCAGGCGTACATCTTCCACCATTTGGCCGGCGTTCATTTCCACGACCAGGATCGCCCGGCACGACCCTGCCAACTGGCGAATCCGATCCGTCGGAAACGGCATAAGCGAAATGGGTCGGTGCAGTCCAACCTTGTGACCGCGGGCCCGGCAGTTGCGGACTGCCGATTGGGCCACGCGGCCGGCCGTGCCAAACCCGATCACCAAAACGTCTGCCTCGTCGGCGCCGTCTTCGGTAAAGCGAACTTCGGACTGGCGGATGGCAGCCAGTTTCTGCTGGACCCGCAGGTTGTAGGCCTCCTCGTCCACCGGTTCGAGGTAGAGCGAGTTGACCACATGCGGTCGCCTCTCGCCGTTGGTCCCGACCAGCGTCCAATCCGATCCATTCTGCCCGGGCCGGTGAACCGGCCGCATGGCCGGCAGTTCGGCCGGTTCCATCATCTGGCCGATGCTGCCGTCGGCCAGCACCACCACCAACCAACGGTAGCGGTCAGCCAGGTCAAACGCCAGCGCCGTCAGGTCAATCGCTTCTTGAACGGTAGCGGGCGCCAGCACGATCGGTTGGTAGTCGCCATGCCCGCCCCCCTTGACCATTTGGAAGTAGTCACCTTGCGACGGGGCGATGTTTCCCAGGCCGGGGCCGCCGCGCATGACGTCAACGATGACACACGGCACTTCCGAGCCGGCAATGTAGCTCATGCCTTCGGCCATCAGGCTGACGCCGGGGGACGAAGATGAGGTCATGACACGGGCGCCAGTGCAGGCCGCCCCATAGACCATGTTGATGGCGGCGACTTCGCTCTCGGCCTGCAAGAATACGCGCCCCAGCTCGGGCATGCGCCGTGCCATATGCTCGAGCAGCTCCGTTTGGGGGGTGATCGGATAGCCGAAGTAGGCCGTGCAGCCGGCCCGGACGGCGGCTTCGGCGATGGCGGTGTTGCCCTTGAGTAGTTGCTTCATGTCAGGCTGCCGCCGCCATTTGCCGGTAGACGGTGATCACGACGTCGGGACAAATAACCGCACACAGAGCGCAACCGGTGCACTTACCTTCGGGATCGATCAGGATGGCCGGGTGGTAGCCTTTGCTGTTCGACCGGCTCGTGTCCATGTGGATCACAGCCGGTGGACAGGCCGTTGTGCATAGCGCACAACCCTTGCACAACGCTTCCTCGAACACGACCCGGCCTTTGGCCATTGCATCTCCTCACCGCCCACACGGCCTTTGGCCGGCGGACGAGCTACATCACTCCCACCTAAGCCTATGCATGCGGGGAGAAACCTGACAGTCATTATCGTCTATGGTGATGGGGACAAAGATCACATGCGCACTGCGTCCCCTCGGCTGGACGCGCAGATGGCCATGATTGGTGTTGAGCAGGCGTTCCCAACTGGCCTGCGCATAGCCGCTTCCGGTCCAGTGGGCGCCTGGAGAGCCCTTGCAGCGGCGGTGGCAGCGAGCTCGCGCCGGGTCGACCGTTATAATGAGGGGCCAGGCCCGCAACGAATATCCAAGTCGCCATAACCAGGCAGGAGGAGGAGTTGATGGCAATCCGAACGGCACAGGCCGTCTGGGAAGGGACCTTGCGCGAGGGAAAGGGCAAGCTGCTGTTTGGGCAGGGGGACCACAAGTACGAGGGTCCTTATGGCTTTGCCTCGCGTTTTGAGGAGGGTGATGGGACCAACCCGGAAGAGTTGATCGGCGCGGCACACGCCGGCTGCTTTTCAATGGCGCTTTCGGGTGCACTGGGCCGCGCGGGTCACCCGCCGACCTCGATTCGGACCCAGGCCGATGTCCATTTGGAGCGAGTCAACGAAGCCTGGACGATCACCCGGGTCAAGCTGACGACCACTGGCATCGTTGATGGTCTCGACCAGGCGGCTTTTGAAGAACATGCAATGGGTGCCAAGGCCAACTGCCCGGTATCGCGTGCCCTGACCGGCGTCGAAATTCAGGTGGAGGCCCGCCTCGAAGGCTAGTCCACCCACCTTGTCGGCGCATTGCCCATGACCCTGACCTACTTGGTCCACTACGGTGAGATCGCGCTCAAGGGCCGCAATCGGCCCGACTTCGAGCGGCAGTTGGCCGACAACATTGCCAGCCAGCACCCCGGCAGCCGCGTCGAGCGTATGCGTGGCCGTATGCTGGTCGGCAGCCAGCGGCCGCTTGACCTGTCGCGAGTATTCGGAATCGCCTGGTGGGCGCCGGTGGAGCGAGTGGTTGCCGAGCCCGAACTGGTCAGGCAAGCGGGTCTGCGTCTGGCGCTGGAACGGATGGGCGCCGCCGAGACTTTTGCCGTCCGGGTCACCCGGGCCGACAAGCGCTTCCCCCTAAGTTCGCAGGATCTGGAACGCTCGCTTGGCGGCGATATCGACCGGGCCAGCGGCGTGACGGTCGACTTATCTCGGCCGGACTTCACCATGTACGTCGAGATCGCCGAAGGCGTCGCCTACCTGCACACCGAGCGACTGCCGGGCCCGCGCGGGTTGCCGGCCGGCATTTCGGGCAAGTTGGTCGGGTTGTACTCGGCCGGGATCGACTCGGCGGTTGCCTCCTATTTGATGGGCAAGCGCGGCGCGGAAATTGAACTGGTGCATTTTCATGCCATGGCCTCGGTCCAGCGTGCCCATGAGGCCAAGGCCGGTAAGCTGGCCGAGCAGATTGCCACCTTCTTCCCCAGGCTGCGCGTCCACTATGTCCCTTACCATCACTTCCAGATGGCGACGGCCGGGCTCGATCGGCATCAACGCCAGGAACTGGTGGTCTTCCGCCGCTACATGGCGCGGCTGGCAGAGCAGGTGGCCGAGCAGACCGGTGCACTCGGCCTGTTCAGCGGTGACAACCTGGGCCAGGTCGCTTCCCAGACGTTGGAGAACCTGCGGGCGGTGGACGACTGCCTGGATACCAGCTTGTTTCGACCGCTGGTCGCATACGACAAACAAGAGATTATCGATCTGGGCAAGGTGCTTGGCTTTGACGCCATCGCCAATCAAGACTACAAGGATTGCTGCTCGATCATCGCCGAGCATCCCGCAACTCGCGCCAACATGGATTTTGTCCGGCATATTGAGCAAAGGATCGATACCGAGCGCTTGATCGGCCTGGCGCTCGAGGAAACGGAGACGCTGACCTACGACGGACGGCGTACGGGAACGCCCGAGGCGCTGGCGCCGCTCGCCTGCTAGTACACTTCCCCGCTTGACTCTCCAAAAAACTGCATGGTATGCTCGGCCCGCTTGGTGCCGGCGGTAGAGCGAGGGGGACACATGGGGGACCGCCGTAAGTATTGGCTTGGCTTCAGCCGGGTGGCCGGTATTGGCCCCGCCCGCGTCAGCAGTCTGCTCAAACACTTTGGCGATCTCGGACTTGCTTGGCAGGCTTCCCGGGCCGAGTTGCAGGCAGCGGGGCTTCCCCACAAACCCCTGCAATCCCTGATCCGGACACGCGAGAGTCTCAATTTAGACTCCGAGTATGAGCGGCTGATCCAGGCGGGCTACCAGCTCCTGTGTTGGGAAGACGCGGCCTACCCGCAACGACTGCGTGAGATTGCCTACCCGCCGCCGGTGCTGTACCTTTGGGGCGAGCTCAGCGCCAAGGATCAATGGGCGGTTGCCATTGTGGGCACGCGCGGTGTGACCCCTTATGGTCGGTCGACAACGGAGGCCATCACGCGGCCCCTGGCGGCGAGTGGAATAACTGTGGTGTCGGGTCTGGCGCGTGGTGTCGATGGCATCGCCCACCGGGCGGCCCTGGAAGCCGGCGGCCGGACCCTGGCAGTGCTGGGCTCGGGACTTGACCACATCTACCCGCCGGAGCACAGTAAGTTGGCGGCGCAGATCGCGCAGCGAGGAGCCATCATCAGTGACTATCCGCTGGGTACCCGTCCCGACAGCGGCAACTTCCCGCCCCGCAACCGCATCATCGCTGCGTTGGCGCTGGCGGTGATTGTGGTTGAGGCGGGGGAAACCAGCGGGGCTTTGATCACGGCCCGCTTCGGTGCCGAGCAGGGACGCGAGGTTTTTGCCGTGCCTGGTAATATCACGCAGCCGGCGTCAGCCGGCGCCAATCGACTGATCCAGGACGGCGCCCACCCGCTGCTATCGGTCGACGATGTGCTCGAGGCGCTCGATCTCGAAGTGGCCATTCGCCAGGAATCACTGCAGCGACGGCTGCCCGAAGATGCAGCCGAACGCAAACTCTTGGAGAGTTTGTCGCATGAACCCGTTCATATCGACGCACTGCAGGAACGGGTTGGTCTGCCCGCCGCCGAAATCGCTGCCTCGCTGGCCTTGCTCGAGTTAAAGGGCCAGGTTCGGCAGGTGGGCGGCATGCAGTATGTACTGGCACGCGAGAGGGGACCGGATTACCAGGTCGGTTGACATTGGACGACTACTTTGCAGTCATCATGGCCGGCGGCGGTGGCACCCGTTTATGGCCTTTGTCCCGCCAGGATCGGCCCAAACAGACATTGGCACTGTTTGGGGACCGATCCCTGTTCCAGATGGCGGTCGAGCGGGTCCATCCCCTGATCCCGATGGAAAGGCTGCGCATAGCAACAATCAGAGCGCAGGTTGGGTTGCTCCGGGAGCAGGTTCCCGCCCTGCCGGCGGACGGATTCTTGATCGAGCCTGCGCCACGCGGCACGGCTTCGGTTGTTGGCCTGGCGGCAGTCACCCTGGCGCACGAAGATGCGCAGGCCGTGATGGCTGTGCTCACGGCCGATCACCATATTGCTAACGAAACCTTGCTCCGCAGCCTGCTGGCGGCTGCCTATCAGCCGGCCAAGGACGGACACCTGGTGACGCTTGGCATCGAGCCGACGCAGGCTTCGACCGGGTACGGCTACCTCGAGTTGGGCGAGCAGGTAGGTGAGGTAGGCGGCCATCCTTTCCACAAGGTCGAGTCCTTTCGCGAAAAGCCTGACCAGCAGACCGCCGAGCGCTACCTGGCCGCCGGCAATTACCTGTGGAATTCGGGGATGTTCGTCTGGCGGGTAGACCGGATCCTGCAGGAGTTCGACCGTCATATGCCCGAGCTGGCCGCCGGCCTTGCCCGGATCACCGAAGCGCTGGGCACCTCGAGCGCCGTGCAAGTCGTCGAGCAGGTGTGGGAAACCCTGCGCAGCCAGACGATCGACTTTGGTGTGATGGAGAACGCCGACGATGTCGTTGTGTTGCCGACCAAGGATCTCGGTTGGTGGGATGTCGGATCGTGGAATCGTCTGTATGATGTCCTGCCGTTGGATGAGCAAGGGAATCTGGTATTGGCGCAGGAGCTCATTGCTCTTGACACGTCCGGTACACTCATCGTCCAGGAACCGGGCCAATCGCGCCTGGTGGCCACCCTGGGCGTGAACGATTTGGTAATTGTCGACACCGGCGTGGTGCTGCTGGTGACGACGCGCGACCGGGCCGAACAGGTACGGGCGCTGGTCGATCAGCTGCGGCAGGATCCAACCAAACATCGTTATTTGTAGGAGCATCGGTAGTGCAAGCGTACTGCGTCAAATGTCAAACCAAGCGGGATATCAAGGATCCCCAGCCAACCTTCACCTCAGCCGGCACGCCGGCGACCAAGGGGGCGTGCCCGGTGTGCGGCACGGGCCTATACCGCATGGGGCGGACACCGGCCCACGAGGGTCTCGAGCCGCCTCAAGTGGTAGATCGGCCCAAACGATCCAAGAAGCGGGCGCCCCGGCGCAAAGGGGCGCTTGTTATTGTCGAATCCCCGGCCAAGGCACGGACGGTGGGCCGCATCCTGGGCAAGGACTACCGCGTCAAGGCTTCGGTCGGTCACGTGCGTGACCTGCTGCGTTCCACGCTCTCGGTCGATGTCGAGAATGATTTCGAGCCGCGCTATCGTGTCCCAAACGAGAAGCGCGACGTCGTCAAGGAACTTCAGAGCGACGTGGCACGGGCCGAACAGGTATTCCTGGCGACCGATCCCGACCGCGAAGGCGAGGCGATCGCCTGGCATTTGCTCGAGGCGGCGGAAATCGAACCGGACCGGGCCCACCGGGTCGTTTTCCACGAGATCACCGAACATGCGATCGTAGAGGCCTTTGGCCATCCGCGCACGATCGATATGAACCTGGTCGACGCCCAGCAAGCCAGGCGAATCCTGGATCGGCTCGTGGGCTACAACTTGAGCCCGTTGCTCTGGTCAAAGGTCCGCAGCCGGCTGTCGGCCGGCCGCGTGCAATCGGTTGCCCTGCGGTTGGTCGTCGAACGCGAGGCCGAGATCCGGGACTTTGTCCCCGAGGAATACTGGTCCATCGACGGGGAATTCCTGCAACCGGACAAGCCCCCGGCTTTCCGCGCCCTGCTCATGCGTATCGACGGTGAGAAGCCGGTCATTGGTACGGAAGAAGACGTGGGCCAGGTTGAAACCGACCTTCGCCTGGGGCAGTATCGCGTTTCGCTGGTCAAGTGGGGCAATCGTAAGCGCAACCCGTTGCCTCCATTCACGACATCCACGCTGCAACAAGATGCATCCCGCCGCCTGAACATGACCGCCCGCCGCACGATGGCCCTGGCACAGCAGCTCTATGAAGGTCTCGACCGGGACGGCGCCGACGGCGGGGGCCTGATCACGTACATGCGCACCGACTCGACCCAAATTGCGCGTCAGGCGCAGCAGGCGGCCCGCCGGGTGATTGAGTCCGATCTAGGGCGGGAGCACCTGCCCGCCAATCCGCCGGTTTACAAGACCAAATCAAGGTCGGCCCAGGAAGCTCACGAGGCGATCCGGCCCACCGATCCGGCCCGGCGACCGGCGATGCTCAAACCGCACCTGAAGGCGCAGCAGTTCAAACTGTACGAATTGATCTGGCAGCGCTTCATGGCGTCGCAAATGAAGCCGGCCGAGTACGTGACGCTGCGCATGGAGGTCGACGGCGAATCGCCGCAGCACGCATACATGTTCCGCGTCTCAGCCTCCAAACTTGAGTTTCCCGGTTTCCTGGCGGTATATGGGGAGGGCAACGACGGAGACAGCGAAGACGAAGGTGAGGTCGCAGTCCTGGACCAACTGCCCGAATTGGAGCAGGGGGACAAGGTCGACCTGCTCCAGGTCTACCCTGAGCAGCACTTCACCCAACCTCCGCCCCGATACTCGGAGGCAACGCTGGTGAGGACACTTGAGGAGAATGGGATCGGGCGGCCGTCGACCTACGCCCCGATCTTGACGACTCTGCAGCAGCGCGGCTACGTTGACCGGGAGGGGCGGCGGCTGTTCCCGACCGAGATTGGTGAGACGGTCAACAGCCTGTTGGTTGACCATTTCCCCGACATCGTTGACTTGGGCTTCACGGCGCGAATGGAAGAAGAGCTTGACGAGATTGCCGAAGGGGACCGCGGCTGGGTTGAAGTCGTGCGCGAATTCTATGTCCCGTTTTCCAAACGGCTGGAAGCGGCCGCCGAGAACATGCCCGAACTCAAGCCCGAGCCGGAGTACCTGGATCGAACCTGTCCGGAGTGCGGCGGGCAACTCCTGATTCGGCACGGCCGTTTCGGCAAGTTCATTGGCTGCTCCAACTTCCCAGAGTGCCGGCACACCGAACCCTGGTTGGAGAAGATCGGCGTCACCTGTCCGCTGGATGGCGGCGATCTGGTCGAACGGCGCACGCGGCGCGGTCGATTGTTCTACGGCTGCGCCAACTATCCGGAATGCGAATTCTCCTCGTGGAAGCGTCCCCTGCCGGCTCCATGCCTCAACTGCGGCGGGCTGCTGGTGGTCGAAGGCAAGGACAAGGTCAGCTGCACCCAATGCCAGCAGACCTTCGCCAGGGATGAAATCGAGGAGCCCCAGTCAGATCTGGCATAGAAAGTGCATCGTCCTGTTTGCCTTGAGCATTGGAACCGTCTAGAATCGGTCGGGTAGGGGCTTTCCTTTTGGCCGGTGCCCGGAAGAGAGGCATGATGGACGCCATACGTGAACAACTGAACCGGAAATGGGCCCTGGCGATCCTCGGTCTTGTGATCGGGCTTGCACTGGGTCTGTTGTACGCCTGGCAGATTCAGCCGGTCGAATGGACCGACGCCACCCCCTCCTATCTGCGACAGGATCTGCGGGTGGACTACCTGCGGATGGCGATCGACTCCTATTCAGTCAATCGCGACGTCGATCTGGCGATTGAACGCTATGAGGCCCTGGGCGAGTACATGGAAGACACGCTGGCCCAGGTTGGCGCCAATCCTGGGGAGGTCGATCCAACCGCCATTCAGAACTTCAGCGCAGTTGTGGAGATTATGGATAGCGCGGCCTCCGTCTCCGAGGATGGGGAACCGGCGGCGCCGACAGGTGAGGCCGGCGAAACGGCGGACGAGCCCGATGCCGAAGTGCAGCCGGCCGACGAGCCGGCTCCGGCTGGCTCGGCCGCCATGCGCCTGTTGCTGCCGGTCTGCGGCGCCACTCTCTTGCTGGGCCTGTTGCTAGTGGGTGCACTCTTCCTGCGTAACCGGCTGTCAGGCGGCATGGAGGAAGAGCCGATCCTCGATCCAGGCTATGACATGGCCGAGGAATATGACGAAGTTCCCTACGACGACGCCTTCCCGGAAGACTTCGGCGATGATGGTCCGTACGGCGCCGAGCCGACCTACACAGAGGAGACTCACGCTGTCGAGCAGGCCGCCGGCCCCGAGCCGCTGGCAACATTCCGCACGATCTACAGCCTGGGTGACGACCGATATGACGACTCATTCAGCATCGAGTCGCCGGCCGGTGACTTCCTGGGTGAATGTGGGGTCGGCATTGGTGAAGTGATGGGAGCTGGTGATCCCAAGAAGGTCTCGGCGTTCGAAGTCTGGTTGTTTGACAAGAACGACATCCAGACCGTGACCAAGGTGCTGCTGAGCAAGTACGCCTACAATGATGAGGAGTCACGGCTGCGGCTGTCGGCCAAGGGCGATCCGGTCCTTGCCGAGCCCGGTGGTGTGGTCTATCTCGACACGGCCTCGCTGGAGATTGAAGCGCGCATTGTCGATATGACCTACGGCCAGAGTGCGCTGCCGAACGAGAGCTTTTTCGAGCGTATGACGATCGAACTGCGGGCAATGCCCAAGGCCTAGAAATCCGCTTACCGGCCAAGCTAGGAAACAGCGCGGGGCGTCCAATTGGACGCCCCGCATGCGCTTTTTGAGCGAAGGAACAGCCGGTCAGCGGATCTCGAGGATACGCATTTCGATCGGGCCGGCTGGGGTTTGGGCGACGGCCAGATCGCCTACCCGCTTGCCTAGCAATGCCTTGCCAATGGGCGATTCATTCGAGATGCGGCCTTCTCGAGGGTTAGCCTCGGTGGCACCGACCAGGTGGTAGGTGGCATTCGGCCGGTCATCCTCCGACACGACCACGGTCGTTCCGATGGCCACCTGGTCGCGGTTGTCGGGCGCCGCCACCACCGTCGCCTCGCGCAAGACGGCATCCAATTCCAGGATGCGGCCCTCCAGGAAGGCTTGTTCTTCCTTGGCCGCCGTATAGTCTGCGTTCTCTGAAAGGTCGCCCTGCTTAATGGCAAAGCGCAGACGCTCGGCCAGTTCCCGGCGGCGCGGCCCCTTCAGGTCCTCAAGTTCGGCCCGGATCTTGGCCTCGCCCGCGGGAGTCAGGAAACGTCCTTCGTCAGCCATCGGTTCAGGTACGCGTGTTGGGATCGAACAACTTGGCGTGTTCCTGCAGAGCGAATCGGTCGGTCATGCCGGCAATGTAGTCGCAGATCGTCCGGTGGAAATCGCGGTGCTGGGCGATCTGCTGGATCTCTTCGGGCAGGATTTGGGGATTAGCGGTGTAAGCCCTGAACAAGGCTTCGAGAAATAGTTCAGCCTTGGTCTGCATGCGCACCACACGGTGGTGCTGGTACATGTTCTGGAAGAGGAAGTCCTTAAGCTGGCGGTTCCTGGCTGTGAGCCCATCCGAAAAGCCGATGACATTGTGGTCGAGGGCCTGAAGTTCTGCGACCGACTGGGCCCCGGACGCCTGGAGCCGTTCGGCGGTGGCGTTGAGCAAGTCGCTGACTTCGATGCCAATCAGCCGGCGAATCAGGCGGTTGCGGGTCAGTTCGTCCAGTCTGGCGCCGTGCCAGCCGATGCTCTCGCGCAGATGCTCCCACAGGTCGAGGCCATCGAGCTGCTCGGGCCGGATCAGTCCGGCGCGCAAGCCGTCATCCAGGTCGTGGGCCGTGTAGGCCAACTCGTCGGCCGCATTGGCGATTTGGGCCTCGAGGTGACCGCGGGTGTCGGGGTCATAGTCAGCGGCGTCGGACACGTCGTATTCGGTCTCGTGTTTGACAACGCCCTCTCGCACCTCCCAGGTCAAATTGAGGCCGGGGTGGTCGGGGTAGCGGTTTTCCAACTCAGTGATGATGCGCAGGGACTGTTTGTTGTGGTCAAAACCGTTGTGGTCGCGCATCAGCCGGGAGAGCGTCGCCTCCCCGGAGTGCCCGAACGGAGGGTGACCCAAATCGTGCGACAGGCAGATGGCTTCGACCAGGTCTTCGTTGGCCCCAAGGCCACGGGCCACCGTCCGTCCAATTTGAGCCACCTCGAGGGTGTGCGTCAGACGGGTGCGGTAGTAATCGCCTTCATAGTTGACGAATACCTGGGTTTTGTACTCGAGCCGGCGGAAGGCCGTCGTATGAAGGATGCGGTCACGGTCGCGCTGGAAGGCCGTGCGGTAGGCCGGTTCTTCCTCTGGATGCGCCCGCCCGCGACTGTCCTGGCTGCGCAGGCCAAATGGAGCCAGGCGGGCAGCCTCTTCGGCTTCAAGTTGCTGTCGGGTCCTGACAAGTTCGTGCAGTGTT
Organism: Anaerolineales bacterium; assembly: GCA_036397095.1. Taxonomy (GTDB): domain Bacteria; phylum Chloroflexota; class Anaerolineae; order Anaerolineales; family E44-bin32; genus DASWJQ01. The sequence goes on along the minus strand of DASWJQ010000178.1, from coordinate 17,176 downwards.
TCCATGAGATGTCGAGTGTAACTGAGGGACTCTAGGTCGTCAAACCGCTTGCCAATTGGCGAAGGCCCCGGTCCTTCTGTTTCACCCGCAGGGGAGAAATCGCTTAACATACGGCAGATTGTGGACGAGGTTGATGGCGCAGCCGCCACCGACGGGAGGCTGAAGGCGCGTGGTAGGTATCGTGACTGTCGAACAAATGCAGGCGATCGAACGGACGGCCAACGAAGCCGGGCTGGCCTATGAAGCCATGATGGAGGCCGCCGGCCGACAGGTCGCCCAGGCAATTCTCGACCGCTTGCCTGTCATCGAGGGCAGGCGAATTGTTGTGCTGGTCGGTGCCGGCAACAACGGGGGCGATGGGTTGGTGGCGGGGCACTACCTGGCCGAAGCCGGTGCGCTGGTGTCGATCTATCTAGCCGCCGACCGGCCGGCCGACGACAAGAACCTGGTCCGGCTGCAGGAGCGGGGACTGCTGATTGCCGAAGCCGAACAGGATCAGCGCTACCGCGTGTTGAAGAATTCCGTGGGCGCCAGTGATGTGATCGTAGATGCATTGCTCGGCACCGGCATCAAGCTGCCACTGCGCGGCACGGCGGCCGAAATCCTGTCGCATGTCGGCCAGGAGCTGCGCAGCCGGCCCCGGCCGATGATCGTGGCGGTCGACTGCCCTTCGGGCATAGACTGTGATACAGGGGAAGCCGCTGACGAGGTCCTGGCGGCCGACCTGACGGTGACGATGGCGGCGGCCAAGCGCGGCCTGCTGGAATTCCCAGCCGCCGAGTATGTGGGAGAGTTGCTCGTGGTGGATATCGGACTGGACGACCAACCGCCCGGTGCTGGGGAACCGGGGGTGGACCTGGCGACAGCCGTGGAGGTTGCCGGCTACCTGCCGGCCCGGCCGCGAGATTCGCACAAGGGCACCTTTGGCCGTGTGGTCGTGGTTGGTGGCTCGATCACGATGCCCGGCGCGGCCGCACTGGCTGGCCTCGGCGCCTATCGCGCTGGCGCTGGTCTGGTGACGTTAGCCGTGCCCACGCCCGTACAGGCGCTGCTGGCGTCCTTGATACCGGAAGCGACCTGGATCCTGCTGCCGCATGAGATGGGTTTGCTCAATGAAAGTGCCGTCGAGATCCTGCTGAAAGAATCGGCCGGCAGCCAGACCATCCTGTTGGGTCCGGGGCTGGGTCAGGATAAGCCAACCCAAAACTTCATAGGACGCTTACTGGGGGTCGAGGTAGCCGCCCACCGAGGCAAATTGGGCTTCGTAGAGCGCGGTCCGGCCGGCGAGGCGGCGCCGATAAAGCTGCCCCCCTTGGTGATCGACGCCGATGCCCTCAAAATGCTGGCGGCGGTGCCTGATTGGCACAAGCGCCTTCCGCCCGGCTCGATCCTGACACCTCACCCTGGTGAAATGCAGGCATTGACCGAACTCGACAAAGATGAGATCCAGGCCGACCGGGTCGAAGTCGCCCGCAAGTATGCGGCGGTGTGGGGGCATGTGGTCGTGCTTAAGGGTGCATTCACGGTCGTGGCTTCGCCCGTGGGACGGACGTCGGTTCTGCCATTCGCCAATTCGGCCCTGGCGACGGCTGGGACCGGGGATGTCCTTGCCGGTATCATTGCCGGCCTGCACGCGCAGGGGGTGGCCGCCTTCGAGGCGGCCGTCTTGGGTGGATTCATCCACGGACGGGCGGGTGAGCTGGCGGCACAATCCTTGACGGCCGAAGCCCCCGTCATCGCCGGCGATCTGGTCGAGTTCTTGCCGGAGGCAATCGGCAGCCTGCCGACAGCCGGCTAACCTACTCGGTCACATTCGATGGCCCACAAAGAAGGGCGCGCCGACTGGCGCGCCCTTGTTGGTTCCTGGCTAGTTTTGGTGGTGAGCCGGGCAGAGATTAGCTCTCGCTGGCGTCTTCCTTCTTGCGGCTGGTCGCTTTCTTGCCCGCCTGGACCGCATCGTCGAGACGCGCCTTCTGTTCTTCCAGGATGACCCGGCCGCGAGCTTGCAGGTTCTCGGCGCGTGACCGGGCTTCATGGGCGAGTTCTTCGGCACGTGCCCGGGCGTCATCGGCGGTGGCTTCCACCTGGTCGCGCAACTCAATGCCCTTGTCCCGGATCATTGTGCGAGTCTCCTCGCCGGATTGGGGCGCCATCAACAGGGCAACCGCCGCGCCGACCAGGCCGCCGATGAAGAACCCGGAAACAAATGCTCCGAAGTCACTTCCTTGGTCTCTGGCCATTATTGCCTCCTAAGCATCGGATTCAATTGATTTCTAGCGTGGGCCGCCGGGCCTAATGACGTTGAGCGCTCGGCGAATGGCGGCCATCGAGCTATTGGCTTTGACAACTGGCTCCAGCAGGTTCTTCGACAGGAATGTGGTGGTGCCCCGCAGGGTCCGTACGGTGTCGTTGGTCGACTCCAGGATCGGTTGGACTTCGTTCTGGATCAAAGCCGTCAGACGGGCAAGCTGGACGATCAGGACGATCAGCGCCAGTCCAATGACCAGAAACTCCAGCGCCATGAAGATGATGAACACATCGCGCAAAGTTTCCGTTTGCTGGGGATTTGATACCAGCAGGACCGCGGCGCCGACTGCGGCAGCGATCAGCAGCACCATAATCACCAGGCCGCCTAGCAGGATCCAACGCTGCCGTGGGTCGACCGATTGGGCTGGTTGCCCTTCGATCGGTGGTTGATTCTCATGCCGGACAGGTTGGTCGTAGTTCACACCTTCAGTATAACATAGCCACTTCGGCAGCCATTCTGTGGCCTTTTCGGACCAACTGGGACGCGTTATGCTTACAGTGGTGATGGCGGTATCTCGCGTACCGATTGTGAAGGTAAAGTGACTGAAGAAATCACGAACTCCACCGCCAGGGATCGCATCTTCCGCCGCGATTTCCTGCGCCTAAGCGGCTACACTCTCGGCGCCTTGACGCTGCCCGCGCCGTGGCGGCAATTCGGCCAACCATTCCCCGAAGCTGAGCGATTGGGTCGGGTGTGCGTCGGCAGGGCCGACTTAATGGCGGCGCCGGATGCAGCCTCGGCCATACTCGGCAGCCTGTACGAAGATGCCGTTGTTGACTGGCGGCGGGAAGTCGTCGGCAGCCACCCCTATCGCACCAACCAAACCTGGGTGGAAACCCCAGATGGCTTCCTACACGCGCCGTACGTCCAACCTGTGCGCAACATGCCCAACGCGCCGGTAGACGCGCTTCATGAGACCAGTATCGGGCCAGGCATGTGGGTTGAGGTCACCGTCCCTTGGGTGGACATCGTACTCGACAATCCGCCGGCACGTTCGCCCTGGCTCAAGGAGGCAACATTGCCTCGTGTCTACTACAGTCAGATCCTGTGGGTCGACCAGATCCGCCAGGATGGCGACGGTTCGTGGTACAGGGTCAACGAGCGCTATGGCTTTGGCGACATCTTCTGGGCCCGGGCCGAAGCCTTTCGACCTTTGACGGAAGAAGAGCTGGCCCCGATCAATCCCGGCGCACCCGACAAGCGGGTGGTCGTCGACGTCACCCACCAAACCATGGCCTGCTACCAGGGGAGCGAAGAGGTCTACTTCTGCCGCATCTCGACCGGCGCCAAGTTCAACGCCGCCGGCGAGGCGGTGGATGAGTGGTCAACCCCGCTCGGAGGTCATCCAATCTGGCGCAAGGTGGTTTCGCTGCACATGGTTGGCGGCACGACCGGAGGCGGCTACGACCTTCCAGGAATTGGCTGGACGACGCTGTTCGTCGGCAACGGGGTCGCGATCCATTCGACATTTTGGCACAATGACTTCGGCGTGCCTCGGTCGCACGGTTGTGTCAATGTGCGGCCTGAAGATGCCAAGTGGGTCTTCCGCTGGGTTGAACCGGTTGTGCCTTACGATCCTGGTGACGTCACTGTGGGTATGCCCGGCGGTACCCGCGTCGAGGTCGTGGAAACCTAGCCTGGCGACTCAGGGCGAGATGAAGCCTGCCTGCACGTCGGCCAGGACCTGTTCCACCAAACGCAGCCGAGAATCCGACAGCAAGTTTTCGTTTCCCTGGCTGATGGCCAGTGGGATGACATAATGAGCTTCGGTTTCGCCGGCCAGCAACGGCTCCCAAATCGATCGAAGTACAGTTTCAGGCGTTGGCTGAATGACGGCCGCCGTTGCTGAAGTTGCTGCCTCGGCCGTCAAGTCGCTGGCAACCAACATGATTCCCTGTTCGGCCAGGCGGAGCGCCAGGTCACTGTTCGCCAACGGGGGCGCCAGGTAAACCGTCCGCACGCCGGCGTTTTCGAGAGTCTCGAGGACAGCACCAATCTGCTCGGGACTGGGCGCCTCGGAGGTGGTGACTGTCAGGGGGTAAGCAGCAAACGGTGGGTAGGCCGCCCGGCACAGCCCGCAATAGTATTGGACCCCATGCGTGAAGGCCGCCGCCAGTTCGGATGCCAGCGGTGATGCCTCAACAAAGACGGCCCCGACCCGGTAGTTGGGCGTGATCAGCGCCCCGACGTATCCCGCCACAAAGCTTGCCTGCAGGGCCGATCCGTCGGCTTGGCGCAGGTTGACCAGGTTGGCCGGTCCGTCTGCCTGACCCCCAAGCTGGACTAGGGCAACGTCTGGATGGCTGGCTGCCAACGCAGAGCCGTCGAAGTCGCTGTCCACCAGCAGCACTCTGACTTCGGGCCCGAGCGCTTCGGGAAACTCCGCTCGCACTTCGAACCGCAGGCCACTGCTGGCGGCCAGTTCGGCAGCTGTCTGGCTTAGCCTGCTGGAGGGTTCGGCCCGCGAGATCAGGACGACCAGATCGGGCGCGGTGGTCACGGTTGGAGCGGGCGTGATCGTTGGCGGATCGGCGGTCTGGGGTTCGGCGGTAGGGGACGTTGAGCTGCCGCTGCAGGCAGCCAGCTGCACGGCGATTGCGCACGCAAGGACGAAAAGGTGTGCCCGGCGGCTCGGACTACGCAAGTAGGTTCACGCCTCCGGCGGCGGCCCCAGCCCGGAGGGTCGAGAGGGAGCCGGCTGCTCGGGTGCCAGGTTGTCGGTCAGCACCAGCGACAGCACCGCACCAAGACTGGCGGCGAAAAGGTTGAGGGCGCCAACCCGGAGCAGGTGCAAGGACAGCCAATCGCCGGCAAACTGGCCGGCGGCAAAGCCGATCCAGCTGGCGAGCAAGTAGAGCAGCATGCGCCGCAGGCTGCCGCCGCGCACGAGGTGAAAGGCGAACCCGATGCCGGTTCCGATCAACAGACCGAAGACCATCGCCGGCAAGTTCAAGGCTGGATGATCCCACCGCCCAGGCAGACGTCGCCATGGTAGAAGACGGCGGCCTGGCCCGGTGAGACTTCGGCGATCGGCTGGCTGAGGGTGACGGTTGCCCTCGCTGCGCCATCGGGGGTGACGGTTCCGATCCGAGGTCGGGCATGATAGCGCACCTGGACCTCGGCCTCGACGGGGCCCGCCGGCGGCGCACCATCCACCCAGTTCACCCGGTGGACGGCGAAGGTGGCACGACCCAGGGCTTCGCGCGGTCCGACGACCAGTTGGTTGGTCTGCATCCGTTTGTCAACCACGTACATGGCTTGTGGGGCGGCGATGCCGATTCCCTTGCGTTGCCCGATGGTGTAATGGGCCAAGCCTCGGTGCTGGCCGATGACCTCGCCGCCGGTGTTAACAACCAGCCCCGGCGGCGGCAGATCTGCCCGCATGTGTTCCAAGAATTGGCGGTAGTCGCCACCACCGACAAAGCATAGGTCCTGCGACTCCGACCGGTCGGCGGCGGCCAGGCCGCGCTCGGCCGCGATCCGGCGGACTTCGTCCTTGTGCAGGCTGCCGAGCGGGAACAGGGCGTGCCGCAGCTGTTCCTGCCCCATGACACTGAGCACGTACGACTGGTCCTTGTGCCTGTCCATCGCCCGCAACAGGTGGTACCGAGGCCTCCGTTCCTCGACCTGGGCATAGTGGCCCGTCGCCAGATGGCTGGCTCCGAGCGCCTGGGCGTGTTGGAGCAAGAAGCCCCAGCGGATCGATCGGTTGCACTCGAGGCATGGATTGGGCGTGATGCCTTGCGCATAGCCATCTACGAAGAAGTCAACCACAACTTCCTTGAAGTGGGCTTGGACGTCCTGCACGTAGAAAGGGATGCCCAGCTGGGCAGCGGTCTGGCGGGCTCGGGCCATGTCGTCGGGGGAGCAGCAGCGGTTGTTGCCATTGGGGCCGCCGCTCCACAGGCGGAGCATGATGCCGAACACTTCATCTCCGGAGTCAGCCAGCAGGGCCGCCGCTACACTGCTGTCCAGGCCGCCGCTCATGGCGACAGCAATTCGGCGCGTCATCCGGGGGCGACCTCGGCTCGACGCAAACGGGCGATCAGCTTGGGCAGGCTGTCGCAGAAGGCATCGATATCGGCCTCGGTGGTTTGGCGGCCAACGGTGACCCGCAGGGAGCCCAGGGCCAGGTCAGGCGCCAGTCCCATCGCCAAGAGCACACTTGAGGGTTCAGGGTCCCCGGTCTTGCAGGCTGAACCCGATGAGCAAGCGAAGCCTGCCAGATCCAGGGCCGCCAGCAAGGCGTTGCCATCGACGCCGGCAAGAACAAAGGAGGCGTGGTTGGGCAGACGCTCCGCGGGATCGCCCGTCAGCTTGGCGTCCGGCACTTCGGCGAGCACACGTTGGATGATCCGGTCACGCAGTGCGCGGTAGCGCTGGTTGTGCTCGTCACGTTCCTGTGCCGTGATGCGCAGGGCCTCGGCCAGGCCGACAATTAGGGCAACGTTCGGCGTGCCGGCCCGCAGCCCGAACTCGTGACTGCCGCCGGTCAAATGCGGCGATAGGCGGGTGCCGGATCGCACGTAGAGCGCACCCACGCCTTTGGGACCATAGAACTTGTGGGCCCCGAGCGACATCAGGTCCACGCCCAGGGCGTCGACGTCCAACGGCAGCTGGCTGCCGGCTTGGACGGCGTCGGTGTGCAGCGGGACGCCCGCCTGGCGGCAAACCGCCGCCAGTTCGGGAATAGGGTTGACCGTGCCGACCTCGTTGTTGCCGTAGATCACGGAGACGATCGCCGTGTCGGGTCGCACTGCATTGGCCAGCGTGCCAGGTTCAATCCGGCCGTGCGGGTCGACCGTCAAGCGCTCGACCTCGAATTCCTGGCGTCGCGCCAGATCATCGGCCGTCGCGCCGATGGCATCGTGCTCGACCGGGGTGACCAGGATATGCGAGGCACCCCGGTCCATCCGGCCAGCCCAGGCGGCGCCGCGCAACGCCAGGTTGTCGCTTTCCGACCCGCAGCCGGTGAAGATGATCTCGGCGGGTTGTGCGCCAAGCACTTCAGCAACCTGGCGGCGGGCTCCTTCGAGAGCCCCCTCCGCCTGCTGGCCGGCGCGATGGACGGAAGATGGGTTGCCAAAGATGTCACTGAAATAGGGCTTCATCGCCGCGATGACCCGCGGGTCAACTGGGGTCGTGGCGGCATAATCGAGATAGACGGTCGGGACCATAGCGGGCCGATTCTATCACGCAGGGAAGGCTCACCGGCCCGCCGGCCCGACACCGCCTTCCAGGATGCGATGGAGCTCGGGGAAACCCGGTGGTGCTACGCGGTAGGCGCCGCGCAGGTCGGGCGGCAGTAAGGCGGCAATGGTGTACATCATGCGGTCGGTCAGTTCGGTCGGCTCCTCGCCGCTCCGGGGTTCGATCGGTTGGCCGAAGCGGATACTGATGACCCTTCGATGGGTCAGGCCGATGCGGTCTTGGACTCCGGCCAGACCGACCGGCACGATCTGGCAGCCGTGGTTCAGCGCCAGCCGGGCCACGCCACCCTTGGCAGGAGCCAGGCCGCGCCCATGACTGCGCGTGCCCTCGGGGAACATGCCCAGCACTTGTCCGCCATTGAGCAAGGCGGCGGCATGGTTAAGAGCCCATTGGTCGCGCTCGCCGCGACTGACGGGGAAGCTTCCCAGGCGACGCATGAAGGCATCCATCCATGGGGTGCTGTGGAGTTCGGCCTTGGCCATAAAGAAGATGGGCCGGCCGGCGAATATTTGGATGGGAAAGGGGTCGACGATGTTTAGATGATTGGCCGCCAGAATACAGCCACCCTCGCGCGGCAGCCGTTCCGGATGCTGTGCCTCCAGCCGGTAGAAGAGCGGCAGGACCAGCCGGGCGACGCCCATCACAAGCTTGCGGGTGGTCGTCTCGGTCGTGTAGTAGCGCTTGGTTGCGGGTGGGCCGCTCAAGCGCCGGACACCAGTGCGTATAATGAGCGTGAAACGGCAGTCAAGGAGGCCAAGGTGGCATCATCCCCAATCATCGAGTTGGTCGTCGGGCGGCAGGTGCTTGACTCGCGAGGCAACCCAACGGTCGAGGTCGACATTCACACCGACGGTGGCCATACCGGCCGGGCGATTGTCCCTTCGGGCGCCTCGACGGGTGTGCACGAAGCGCTCGAACTGCGGGACGGGGACAGCGGCCAGTACGGGGGCAAGAGTGTGCACCAGGCGGTGGCAAATGTCAACGGTCCCATTGCCCAGGCGCTGCGCGGCATGCAAGTCGGCGACCAGACGGCGATCGATCGCACCCTCATCGACTTAGACGGGACCGAAAACAAAGGGCGGCTCGGAGCCAACGCCATTCTCGGCGCCAGTTTGGCTGCCGCCAAAGCCGCCGCCGCCAGCCGCGGGATGCCGTTGTTCCAGTCACTCGGCGGCGACGAGGCCAGCCTGCTGCCGGTGCCGATGATGAACATCCTCAACGGCGGCGCACACACCGGCTGGCAGTCGACCGACTTCCAGGAGTTCATGGTGATGCCGGTCGGCGCCGGATCCTTTGAAGAAGGACTGCGTTGGGGCACCGAGATCTACCATCAATTGAAGGGGTTGCTGAAAAGCAAGGGATACGGCACCTTGGTTGGGGATGAAGGCGGGTTTGCGCCCGCGCTCAAGGCCAATGAAGAAGCTGTTGAGATCATCCTGCAGGCGATTGAAGCCGCTGGCTACCGGGCCGGCGAGCATGTGGCGCTGGCGCTCGATCCGGCGGTAACGGAACTCTTCAAAGCCGATGGTGAGGTGTACGTACTGCCACGGGAGGGCCGAACCCTGACGGGTGAGGAGATGGTGGACTTCTGGCAGGCGTGGGTTGAACGCTATCCGATCGTCTCGCTCGAGGATGGCCTGGCCGAGGATGACTGGGATTCCTGGCAGCTCCTGACAAAGCGAATCGGTGACAAGGTTCAACTTGTCGGTGACGATTTGCTGGTGACCAATCCGGCCAGAGTCAAGAAGGGGATTGAACTCCGGGCCTGTAACGCGTTGCTGGTGAAGCTCAATCAAATCGGTACGCTGACGGAAACAATCGAGGCCGTCCAATTGTGCCGGCAAGCGGGTTGGAACGCGGTTACCTCGCATCGATCCGGCGAGACCGAGGACACGACCATCGCCGACTTCTCGGTGGCTTATGGCATTGGTCAGATTAAGACGGGAGCACCGGCCAGATCGGACCGGGTCGCTAAATACAACCAACTGCTCCGCATCGAGCAGGCTTTGGGCGACCGGGCGCAGTACGCTGGTTGGAGCCCGTTCCGCTAGTTCGGACTAGGTCGCTGCCGGCTAGCCATGGCGCCCCCAGACCCGCTCCCCGACGACGAGGCAGCTTTTCTCAGCCAAGCCATTGATCAGGCCCTGGCCGCGGAACAACAAGGAAACCTGCCGATCGGCGCTGTCATCGTGCTCCACGGCCAGGTCATATCCCGCGGCGCGAACGCGATCTGGCGGCCAAATCTCGAACTGACCCGTCACGCCGAGATGGAAGCGTTGCGCGCCGTGCCCCAAGAACTGTGGCCGCAGGCACATGCCATGCGGCTCTATACTACGTTAGAACCGTGCTTGATGTGTGCCGGCGCCATACTGCTGCATCATCTTGGCGGGGTAGTCTTCGGTTCAACTGATCCCCAAGGCGGCATTGCCTTCTGCCTGGCCAACCTGCCGCCATACTTTCATGCAGCCTTCGCCATGGTCGATTGGCGAGGACCTATTGCACCCGACGAATGTGATCCGCTGTATCGGCGCGTCGTGGAGCACGAACGGCGTCGCCGGGCGACATAATCCAGGACTGGCCCGCGCTTGGGCGCCTGTCCCAGCGCTCTCATCGAGTTGTCGCCAAGGACACGACAGCCGTAGACTTCAGGTGATGTCTGCTAAGTGGACGGGGGAGCTGTGGCCGGTTCGGCCGCCGCTTCAGTGCGAGCGCCCGGAACCGGAGAGGCGCACACAGGGCACAATTGCCAGGTGAGCTCCAGCAGCGAGCCGCAGTTGGTACATGCCTTGCGCAGGCGCGTGTGGCATTGGGGGCACACTTGCCACTCGTCTTGGATCTGCGCAGCGCAGCCCGGACAGACCTGTCGTTGCTCGATCTCGCTGAGCAGCGCTTCTTCCTCGAGCGTGTGCTGGTAGACCTCATCTAGCGTTTTCGGAGGGCGCAGGATGAGGTAGATCACCAGGCCAGGTGGGCCGAGCAACGTCACCACGACTGCTGCCAGGATGTGGGACAGCCGGTCGTCGGTCCGTTCGCGCACATCGCGGTAGGCCCAGAAGATCAGGCTGAGCCATAAGGCGGCGACAAACGCCCCGAGAAAGGCCGTCAAGTAAAGGAAGAAGTTCCCCAGGTTGCTGAGTTGCAGGTTGGGCGGCATGTACCCCTCTCCTGGAAGCGGCCGGATTATAGCATGTGCATCGAAAGGCCCTTCGGCCGGCGTTGACCGGGTCGGGGGGCTGGAGTATAGTCGCACGCGACGCGAGCAGTCAGGGGGAGGGGGCGTCGTGCAGGAGAAAGGGTCTGGCCGCTACCGGATCCGCGATCTGGCCACTGGCGATCGGCCGCGTGAAAGGCTTTCCCGGTTGGGGCCGGAGGCGTTGGCCAACGCCGAATTGGTCGCCATCCTGTTGCGAGCCGGCATACGCGGGTTGAATGCCGTCCAGCTGGCGCAGAAGGTGTTGATCGACGCCGGCGGTTTGGCGGGATTGCAGAGAATGAGCTACGACAGCCTGCGAGCTTATCGCGGTCTGGGACCCGCCAAAGCTGCACAACTTAAGGCGGCCATCGAGCTGGGGCGCAGGATTGCCGTGGCCACGCCCGATGAGCGTCCCACGATCCAGTCGCCGGACGATGCCGCCAGTCTGCTGCTCTATGAAATGGGTGGTCTGGAACGCGAGCACCTGCGCGTCTTGATCCTCGATACCCGCAACCGGTTGTTGAGGGTGGCCGAGGTCTATCGTGGCTCGCTCAACACTTCCTGGATCCGGATTGGTGAGGTATTCCGCGATCCGGTCCGGCTCAATGCCGCCGCCGTGCTGATCGTACACAACCATCCAAGTGGGGACCCGACTCCCAGCCCGGAGGATGTCTCCGTTACCAAGGCCATCATCGAAGCCGGCCGGCTGCTTGACATTGAGGTGCTCGACCATCTGGTGATTGGGCAGGGCCGCTATGTCTCGATGAAGGCCAAGGGGCTGGCGTTCCCGGCTGCCTGAGGCACTGTCGTCGTGAACTTCCAAATTATCCTGCTGCCCGAAGACAACTACTGGGAATGGGTGCGCGCCTGCCGCGACTATGTCCTGGCCTATGGCTGCAACCTGACCTCCAACCGCGAGACTGCGGCCAATTACATGGCGCCGTCTCAGGTCATCACCTTCCCGTTGGCGGAGAAGGAGAGGGGGCAGTTCGCCGACCTGGCAATCTGGGTCGAGCAGCGGCATCCCGGCATCCGACTCGATCCGGTGGCGGCCTCGAACCCGCGTCAACTGCGGCAAGCGCTCAAGGTCCGCCTCGAGGCGGAAGATCGCTATGGCCAGCGGCAACGCCCCTTCTATTTACTTTGGCCGACCGACTACCCGATCGTGACCCAGAAATTCGGCGCCAACCCCCAGATCTACACGCGTTTCGGCATGCCCGGGCATGAAGGGCTCGACATCCGTGCACTGCCCAACACCAATGTCTACGCCTGTGCTGAAGGCACGGTCTACTTGGTGCACACGAATCCCAAGACGCACGCGTACGGAATTCACATCCGGATTCGACACGCGCACGGCTACCGGACGGTCTATGGCCACCTGGCCAGGGCGCTGGTGCAGCCCGAGCAAGAGATTGCCGCCGGCCAAGTTATTGGGCTGGCCGATTCAACCGGCGCCTCGACCGCCCACCACCTGCACTTTACGCTCAAGCAGGATGGCGCCACGGCGCGCAAAGAGACCAAGTATCCAAAGGACGTGATCGATCCGACTGAATTCATGGTCTGGCCTGATAGCAAGCGCACAAAGGAGATGGCGCCTTCATGGTCCGCTGAGCGCTGTCTGATTGGGGTGCATGGCCCGGTGGATGGGCCGCTGGAGGAGGCGGACTTCCGTCTGCTGCAAACGGCCCGCGTCGAGGCTGTCAAAGTCAATCTGACCGAACCGGTGGCCTCCATCGAGCAGCTGCGGTCGCTTCGTCCGTCGATGTTGATTGTCGTGCGTCTGGCGCACGACTTCAGCCAGGACTCCGTCGGCCCACCAGCTTTCCTGGCGGCTGTAACCGAGCCGGCAAGCCGCCTCTACGAGCACGGTGTGCGCTATTTCGAAGTGGGCACGGCGCCCAACCTCCAACTTGAGGGCTGGAACCGGAGCTGGCGCGGTGGGCAGGAGTACGCGACCTGGTTCCTGGAAGTGCTGACCGGGCTGCGGCAGGCGATGCCCGAGGCGAAGTTCGGCTTTCCGGGCCTGTCGCCGGGGGGCCATCTCTCTGGCTGGCGGTCCGACGCGATGCCGTTTCTTGAGCAGGCCGATTCGGCGGCGGCGGCCGCCGATTGGGTCGGCGTAATTTGCCACTGGGTAACGGAGACCGGTTTGAACAGCCCGGACGGCGGACTGGCATTTCGCCATGTGCAGGACCGGTTCCCGGGCAAACTACTCATGATTACCGAATTCAGCAATCCTGCCTCGGATGTTCCACCAGAGGTCAAGGGGCGCCAGTACCGGGCCTACTATGGGCTGCTTCGGGACCAGCCTGGTATCGGTGCGGCCTTTGCCCACCCACTGGCGGCGTCCCAGGGGTATGAGGGTGTGGCTTGGCGGGGCGCCGGATCCGATGGCATGCAGTTGGCACGGATAGTCGGAGAGCGGGACTTCTAGCTCGTCAAGCGCAGGAGGGGGCTAGACCTCGTCGGTATCGTCCTCGGGGTCGTACTCCATCAGCGTCAGGTCAGGGGTGCCCTCAAGGAACGCCAGATACTCGAGGGCCTCTTCGATCAAGTCGGCATTCTGAGGTTGCGTGCCGCTTTCGGCCAGCTCGTTGAGGACGTTGGTGGCGCGCCTGCCGCCGACTTGACCCAGTGACCAGATGGCGGCCTGCTGTACGGCTGCGTCGATATCCTCTAACAAATCCACCAGTTCAGGAACCGCCTTGCGCAGTTCGAGTTCACCGGCAGCCCGGGCGGCTTCTTCACGCAGGCGAGGTTCGGGGTCGGCCAACCGGTCAAGCACCGGCTGCGCCCAGTGCGGATCGGCACTGCGACCGGCCGCCACCAACCCGGCACGTCGGTTGACGGCGTCTGCCGAAGCCAAGGCGGCTTCAATGGCCGGCTTGACTTCGGCCCGTGATGAGTAGCCGAGAGACTGGAGCGCTTCCCGCTGCACTTGGGCCGGTTCGTTTGGCCGCTCCAGGATGGCGAACAGGGCTGACTCGATCCGACGCATCAGTGGGGATGGAATCTTAGCGAGTTCACCCAGGTAGACGAAACGGCCCAAGGCCGACACCGCCTGCTGGCGAACGCTGTCCTCCGGATCGGTTTCCGCGATTTGCACCAAGGTGTTCCCCAGCCGTGCGTCGTCGACCTCCCACAGGTTGGCAATGGCCTGGCGTCGCACGGCCGGTTCCGGGTCATCCAGTACCAGGCGGTTGACGCGGTCAAAAAGGAATTCAAGCTGGTCTTCGGCCAGCACGCCCAAGCGGGTGATGATCTCCTTCCGACGGGCAGGTGGACAGTTGAGCCAGGCACGTTTGAAGAGGGAGGCGTGCGTCCTATCAAGGTCGGACAGCTCGGCCAACCGGGCCGGCTCGAGCGGCTGCTCCGGGTCAAACAGCCCCATAAGGACGTCTTCAAAATAGGTGGTCTCGGGCATCTTGCTAGCGAGGTAACGAAATCGGATTCACGAAGTCCTGGAAGTTGATGTACACCATCAACAACAACAGCAGGGCGAACCCGATCAAATGGGCCAGGCCTTCCTTTTCGGGGGCAATACGGCGCCGGAAGACCAATTCAAAGGCCACAAACATGAGCCGGCCGCCGTCGAGGGCTGGGATCGGAAGCAGGTTGGCGATGGCCAGCCCAGCGCTGATCACGCCAACCAGATTGAGAGTGAGGAAGGGCCGTTCGGCGTTGCGATCAATCTCGCCGGCCCAGGCCAACATGTCGTACATGCCCTTGAACCCACTGACCCGAGCCTGTTCGGGGGCGACGTCGCCCTCGATCAGCCTGGCGGGCAGTCGCAGGATTTCGACCACCTGGAGCTGAGTCGACTGCCAGCCCAACTGAATCGATTCAACCGGGCCAAGGATGCGCCGCGGGTGGCCAAGCAGGATGCCGATGGCGCCTTCGTTGGGTGGCGGCTCGGCGCGGGGAACCAGATTGACTTGCAAGCTTTGCCCATCGCGGTCAATGCCGAGCCGGATGGTCTGGCCCAGATGGGCACCCACCACTTCTTGCAGCTGATCGAAGCTCTGGATTGGGGCGCCGTCAACCGCCTCGATAATGTCGCCCACTTGCAGACCGGCCTCGGCCGCGGGCGAGGCGGCCGCCACCTCAGTCACCATGACCCTTTCGGGGTCGGGCGCCGCCAGCGCATAGGCGGCGGTGAAGGCGACGAATGCCAGGAATATGTTGGCGGCCGGCCCGGCTAGCAGGACGGCAGCGCGCACGCCCTTGCTGGCGCCGGCCAAGCCGCCAGGGACCGCAGGGTCGTTCTCACCTTTAGGCCGGATAAAGCCGCCAAATGGCAGCCAATTAAGGGTGTACTTGGTGCCGCGGAATTCGAAAAGTGTCAGCATGCGAGGCGGGAAGCCAAAGCCGAGTTCCTCGACCTCGACTCCGCCTGCCTTGGCGGCGAAGAAGTGACCCAGTTCGTGGCCCAAAAGTAGGGCTGACAGGATCGCCACGAAGACTACGAAATCGACCAATGCCCTGCCTTTCCCGGCCTACCGACACAGAAACCGAATTATATCATCCGGCTTGATCAACTACGGTTGACAGGATCCGGGCGGGTCCGCCGACCTCGGCCCGCAGAAGGCCAACAACCCCCGGGACAGATTCAAGCGCCCGCCCGACGTCTTCCGCCGACTCGGCCGGGCACAGGCAGTGCGGGTTGGCGCCGGCATCCAAAGTATAGAAGACCGGGGTTCCGGCGCGACGTAAACCCCGGACTTGGTGCATGACCCGTATGCTGGCCGGCTGCCAGTACAAGATCGGTGGCGAACTGGTCATCATGACGGCGTGCATTAGGTCGCTGTCGAGTTCGGCGACCTCGGCCAGCTGCGCAAAGTCGCGGGCCAGGATGGCCTGTGTGGCCACCGCCAGCCGATGCGGGCAGGTCTGCACTCGCGATGGCTGCAGGCTGCTGCTGGTTGCAAGCTGGTGGCCGGCAGTCGACCCGACATGCTTGGCAGAGCGGTCGACAACCACCACCCAATCGACGAGCGGCCAATGATCGGCCGCCGCCAGTGGCTGTCCATGGCTGGTGGCATCGTCGCCGGTGGCCGGCCACACGACGAAACCGCCGAACAAGGAGCGGCAGGCGGAACCGGACCCGCGGCGGGCCAACCGGGAAAGCTCGGCCGCCGGCAGGTCCAGGCCGTACGCTGCGCAGGCGGCGACGGTCAGGGCAGCGAAGCCTGAGGCCGACGAGGCAACGCCTGAACCGGTGGGGAAGTCGTTTGCCGAGATGACAACTGCGCACTCCCGACGGCCGGCGCGGCGGCGGATCAGATCCAGATGACGTCTGATGCGCTCGAGGGCCGGTCCTGTCAGACGGTTTCCATTGAGTGTCGCTTCGTCGGACTGGTCATCGGGCGCCAGCGTGACCGAAGTCGTGGTTTGCAGCCCGCCCAGCGTCATCGAAAGCGAATCGTTGGCCGGCAGACGCAGTGCGTCATCCTGGTTGCCCCAGTACTTAATGAAAGCTATGTTGGGGTGGGCGACGGCGGTCGCACTGGGACCGGTGGGCATGGGGCGCGCCGGGGCTATGGCGTTCTGGTGGCGGCCCGCTGGCTGCGCAGGCATTCGGCCAGCCGGCGCACTGCGGTGCGGTAGCGGCGGCCGGCGGCCTCTTGCCGGCCGATCGTTTCGTAAAAGCGCGACCGCAGGTCGCCGCCCATAACCGGTGTGCGGCGCCGGCTGGGATCTTTGGCCGGCTCGCTAGGAGGGAGGCGCAAGCGCTCCCACTCGGCCAAGGCGGCCTCAACCTCGCGTTGGGAGTCGTCGCAGGCTGCTGGCTGCATCGTGCCGGTCCTTTCTGGTGCCAAGGAATGTTTGTGGGCCACATGAATATTAACGCACAAGGTCGCCGGATGGCGACCAAGGCGAGAGTGGAGTTACGGGCGGAGGTTGCCCGTGTTAAGGTTCGTCAAGATTATTGCACGCAGCGTGCCACTTGTGGGAAAGCTGCAAGCTCGCTGTAAGGTATGGCAGCGGGGCTGCGTGCTAAAGTAGCGGTGGGTACAGAGCACTTTACAATCCAATACCCAGACTTGTCCGCCCGACCCTTTCTTCTCTTCCTCCCTCCGGCAAAGGTTCGGGCGGCAGTCTGTTAAGGGACAGGTTAGGAAGTGTCAGGTGACAGGGGATGGGTGGTGGGGGATTAGGGATTCGGGACTGGGTGATGGTCGTTGGACAACTGACCATTGACGATGGACGATCAGGCGACGCAGCATCTAGGGGCACGCCGTGGCTTGCCCGAGAAATCACGGGAATCCATCATGGGCCCCTGTGTCCGAATAGGATCTTGATGAGCAACGGCTTTGCGCCTGGTGCTTGGTGCCGCCACGGGCTCGAGGCTCAGCGGTAGGCATGAGTAAGGCGCTCTGGAGAGCGCCTTAAGTCAGGGGTGGGCGAGGGGATTCGAACCCCCAACGACTGGTTCCACAGACCAGCGCTCTGCCATTGAGCTA
>DASWJQ010000177.1:0-2783 GCA_036397095.1 Anaerolineales bacterium | reverse complement strand
CGCGACGCCAAGATCAATGATCTCTATGAAGGAACCGGCCAGATCAATCGGCTGATTGTAGCCCGACGGATCCTGGGCTACTCGCGCCGCGAGTTGGCCTGAGCCGGGTGACTACCTTTCGACGCCGGGAGAGAGCAGGATGACTGCTGGCATGCATCGACCGATACAAAGCGCGGTGGTCCTGGGGGCGGGAACGATGGGCGCCCAGATTGCCGCCCATCTGGCCAACGCCGGTGTGGCCACAACCCTGCTCGACATTGTCCCGTCCGAACTGACGGAGGCCGAACGGCAGGCCGGTCTCGGCCTCGATGACCGCAGCGTGCGCGACCGATATTCCCGCCTTGGGCTGGAGCGGGCCAAGAAGATCCAGCCGGCCGCGTTTTTCACGCCGGCCAAGGCGGACTTGATTTCGGTTGGCAACCTGGAAGATGACCTGGCTGCGGTTGGTGATGCCGATTGGGTGATCGAGGCGGTGGTCGAGGATCTTGGGGTCAAGCGGGACCTGATGGCCCGGCTCGATGCTCTGCGAGGCGAAGCCACGATTGTCAGCAGCAACACTTCCGGTATCCCGCTGGCGCAGATCGCCGAAGGGGCCTCGGACGAATTGCGGGCGCACTTCCTGGGGACGCATTTCTTCAATCCCCCGCGCTATCTCAAGCTGCTCGAATTGATACCGACGACCAGCACGGATCCGAAGGTAGTGGCCCGAATGACGGCCTTTGCCGAACGCAGATTGGGCAAAGGCGTCGTGATCTGCAAAGACACGCCGAATTTCATCGCCAACCGCTTGGGATCCGTCGGCGGCGCCTTCCTGCTGGACTATGCCTTGGCCCATGGCTACGGTGTCGAAGAGGTGGATGCCGTGACGGGTACCCCTATTGGGCGGCCCAAGACGGCCAGCTTCCGGCTGTTGGATCTGGTTGGGCTGGATGTCGCCAGCCATGTGCGTCGCAACCTGGCCGAGGCCCTTGAGGACGACTTGGCGGTGGCAGTCCTGCGCTCAGAAGCGGCGGAGCGGCTCACCGAGGCCATGCTCGAACGAGGCTGGCTGGGCAACAAGGCCGAGGCCGGCTTCTACAAGCGGGTTAAGCAAGACGGCGTGACCGAATTCTGGCCGCTCAACCTTTCGACCTGGGAACATGAGCCACCGGCCAAACCGAGCTTTGACAGCGTCGGCAAGGTGAAGGATCTGGACAGCCCGGTGGACCGCATTCGGGGCTTGCTCAATGCCGACGACCGCGCCGGCCAGTTGGTGCGGGCGGTTGTCTATCACGGCCTGTCCTACGCCTCGCACTGCATTCCCGAAATCGCCGACACCCCCAGACCTATCGACGATGCCATGCGCTGGGGTTTTCAACACGAGATCGGGCCCTTCGAGTTGTGGGATGCCTTGGGCGTGCCGGCGACGGTCGAGGCGATGGCAGCCGAAGGCCATCCGGCGGCGGATTGGGTTGGCCGGATGCTGGCGGACGGCCGCAACACTTTCTACGACTATCAAGGCACGCTGGCAGCCGGCGTCTATCGCCCAGCGGATGGGGCCGTGGTTCCGCTTCCCCGTGATCCCGGCCAAATCCAGCTGGGCCTGCTCAAGCCGGATCACCGGGTGGAGCACAACGATGGCGCCAGCCTGATCGATCTGGGGGAGGGCGTGCTGGGCCTTGAATTTCATACCAAGGGCAACGCGCTTGATGAAGACGTGTTCCGCATGCTCGATCTCGGCTTATCGCGAGCTAAGGACTCCTTTGCCGGCCTGCTGATTGCCAACGAAGCCGACAACTTCTCACTTGGCGCCAACCTATTCACGGTGGCGGTGGCAGCGCAGAATGGATTGTGGGATCAGCTCGATGAGGCCGTCCGGGCATTCCAGAGCCTGGCCATGCGCATGCGCCAATCGCCAGTGCCGGTCGTGGTTGCGCCGGCCGGTATGGCGCTGGGTGGCGGCGCCGAGTTGGTCATGCACGCCGGCCGGGTGGTGGCTGCTGCCGAGAGCTACATTGGGTTGGTTGAAGTCGGCGCCGGTGTGGTGCCGGCAGGCGGGGGCTGCAAGGAAATGCTGCGGCGGATTGTCAATCCGGTCGTTCGGATTGAGAACGGTGATGCGCTGGCGCCGATGCAGAAACTGTTTGAAACCGTTGGCCAGGCGGAGGTGGCCCGCAGCGCCGAAGCCGCCCGCCAATTGGGCTTCCTGTCGGCCGCCGACCGGGTGGTCATGAATCGGGATCATCGCATTGCCGAGGCCAAGCGTGAGCTGCTTCATATGGCGCCGACCTACCAGCCGCCGGATCCCGAGTTAATCTACGCCGGCGGCCGGGACCTGCTGTCGGCGTTGCGTATGGCCATCTTCTCCTTCCGAGAAGGCGGCTACATATCCGAGTACGATGCCCATATCGGCGAGAAGCTGGCGTTTGTCCTGACCGGGGGGGAATTGAGCCAGCCGGCCTGGGTGGACCCCTGGTACATACTGGATCTGGAGCGCGAGGCCTTCCTGTCGTTGGCCGGCGAGCCGAAGACGCAGGCGAGGATGTGGCATCTGCTTCAGGAAGGGCGGCCCTTGAGGAACTAGTAACTAGCGACTAGTAACTAGCGACTAGCATCTAGCAACTAGCAACTTGCTTCTGGCCAGGAATGAAAGGCGGAACTTGGTCAACCTCATGGGACTTACTGAGCATGATTAAGATTCCAGTGGCATAGAATCTGGGGACAGGGTATCCGCCAAGTCGGATTCGGGGGGGAGAACGTGCGAGACTACCGAAAGCTGAAGGTGTGGGAGAAGGCTCATCAAC
>DASWJQ010000176.1:0-62228 GCA_036397095.1 Anaerolineales bacterium | reverse complement strand
TGAGCGCCAAGGAACTGGTGGAGGCGGAGGGTTTTCAGGTGCTGCACCTGTACGTCGACGGGCTGTGGATCCACAAGCCCGGCGCTTGCGGCCGGCCCGACTACCCGGCGCTGCTGGCCGACATCCACCAGCAAACGGGTTTGCCCATTGAGTTGGAGGGGGTCTACCGCTGGCTGGCTTTCCTGCCGTCGCGCACCGAGCCGCGCGTCGCCGTCGCCAACCGCTACTTCGGCGCTTTTGAGGACGGATCCATCAAGATCCGCGGTATCGAGGCCCGCCGCCACGACACACCGACCTACATCCGCCAAACGCAGCTGGAGACGCTGAACATCCTGGCCGAGGCAGTCGACGCCGCCGCCTTTCGCGCCCGGCTGCCGCAGGCCATCGACTATGTCAGCCGACGGCTGCGCCGGCTGCGCGCCGGCCAGGCACCGACCAACGAATTGGTCGTCTGTCAACGCCTGGCGCGGCAACCGCACGAGTTTCGCGTGCAAACAGCCGCCGCCCGTGTCACCCGCCAGTTGGTCGAGGCCGGCGTGGAGCTCATCCCGGGCGAGAACCTGCGCTTTGTTTACACCACCGGCCCCGAGAAAGCCCGCGCCTGGGATCAGATCGAGGGTGAGGCGCATTACGACCGCCAGATGTATACCGAACTGCTGTTGCGGGCGGTCGAGACGCTGTTCATGCCGCTCGGGGTGGACCGGGCTACGCTCGACCTGTGGCTGCTGGGCCAGGCCGGCTACTGGGGCCGGCCGGGCGTGCTGCCGCCGCCCGGCGCCGATATCGGTGCGCCGCTGCTGGCCCGTGCCCGCCGTCCGGGCCTGGCCGTCTTCCAACCGCGGCGGCGCCGCACCCGGCTGCTGCCGGCGCCCGAGGCCAGGGCGGCCTGAGGTGAGAGACACGCGCTTGGTATTGGGCGCCACGCACCAGGCAAGAACCCATAACACCAAGGCACAAAGGGCGCAAAGGGAACAAGCGGCTCTTTGTGGTGTCTTTGTGCCTTCGTGTTATCAGCCCTAGATCTTGCCGTCCGCGGTCCGACGTCTGCGGTCGACCCTATTCCGTATCAGCTATCACCTATTACCTGTCACCGCCCCCTCTACCGCTCTTCTCGATTGACGCTCTTTCCCAGAACGTGGTATCATCGGACCCCAGAGGGCCGCTCCGCAACTACGAGCGGCCTACGTGCGCTATTGCCGAGGAGCTAGAAGATCAGCACATCCGAATTCCGCATCAATGACGGCATCCGCGCCTCCAAGGTTCGCCTGATTGATGGCAGCGGCGAGAACGTGGGCGTAGTAGATCTCAAGGAAGCGCTCGAAATCGCCGGACAGGCCGAGCTCGATCTGGTCGAAGTAGCACCCAATTCCGATCCGCCGGTCTGCCGGGTGCTGGATTACGGCAAGTTCATGTACGAGCGGGCCAAGAAGGAGCGGGAAGCGCGCAAGGCGCAGACCAAGGTCGAGATCAAAGAGATCCGGCTGCGGCCAAAGACCTCCGACCATCACCGGGGCTTCAAGGTCCGCAACGCGCGGCGTTGGCTGGGAGAAGGCAAAAAGGTCAGAGTGCGTATTCGGTTCCGGGGCCGTGAAATCACCTACCCCGAAATCGCGTTGGAAGACATGAAGAGCATCGCCGAAGAGTTGGCGGATATCGGCCAAATCGAACAGGCGCCGATGATGGAAGGTCGGACGATGCTGATGGTACTAGCGCCCAACGGCTGAGGCCGGCGCCAGTTTAAAGACCAAGGTAAGTGACAAAGCACCGCGGACCGCGGTCAGGTTCGCGGCGCTGTACGGAAGGAGACCATTCGTGGCGAGGAAAAGCACCAAAAAGGGCAAGTTCAAGCTCAAGACGCACAAGGCAACCGCCAAGCGCTTTCGCTTGACCGGCTCGGGCAAGGTCGTACGCACCAAGGGCGGACAGAGCCACTTGCGCCGGCGCCGCTCGAAGCGCGCCAAGCGCCAATTCACCCGGATGATCGAGGTCAAGGGCGGCAACATTCGCCAGACGGTTCGCCGCCTGGCTCCCTATCTCAGCAAGCACAAGGCCAACCCCAACGCTCGCAGCGGCTGAACGCCGCGCCAGCCCAGGCGGCCTTCGGGCGTAAGAACAGGCGCATACGACTGCGCCGGCGCCCGTTGACCCGCAGGAGAAGAACGAATGCCACGCACCAAGGGCGGGATTGTCACCCGCCGCCGTCACAAGAAACTGCTCAAACAAAGCAAGGGCTATTATGGGACCCGCTCGACGCTCTTTCGGCGGGCCAACGAAGCTCGCCTCAAGAGCCTGTGGTACGCCTACCGCGACCGCCGCACACGCAAACGCGTCCTGCGTCGGTTGTGGATCGCCCGCATCAACGCCGCCGCACGCCTGAACGGCACAACCTACAGCCGGCTGATCAACGGTATCCGCCAACACGATATCCGCCTCAATCGCAAGATGCTTGCGGACATCGCCGTGCGCGATCCGCAGGCGTTCAGCGCCGTCGTCGAAGCGGCCCAGGCATAACGCCCCACCGCGCCAACACGTTCAGCCACCCGCTCCCTTGGAGCGGGTTTTTCTTTGCCTCAAGGGGCGCCTGCCCAAGGTCTCCGCGCCAACTCGGACCTCCGCTGCCCCGCCCCGAACATCCGGTCAGGCAGGCTTACAGATTCGACGAGAGGATCGGGAAGCCCCGCGCGGACTCGCCTGATCCGCCTTGGAAATCGGCCGGACTGATACAATCGCCGCCAGAGCCCACACAGCCGGAAGGTTCATGTCACCCATCGTCGCCCGCACCCAATTCGAAAACGGACTGACCCTGGCCCTGGTGCACGGCGACCTGACCAAAGCGCAGGTCAGCGCCATCGTCAATGCCGCCAATGAACGCTTGTCTCACGGCGCCGGACTGGCGGCGGCCATTGTCCGCGCCGGCGGGCCAGACATCCAAACTCAAAGTGACCGGTGGGTCGAGGAGCATGGGCCAGTTTCGCACGACCGCCCCGCAATCACCGGCGGCGGTCAGCTGCCGGCCAAGTGGGTCATCCATGCCGTTGGGCCGCGCTGGGGCGTAGGCGATGAAGACGCCAAGCTGGCAGCTGCCGTGGGCGGCTCGCTCGAGCTGGCCGCTGCGCGGGGCTTCGACAGCCTGGGGCTGCCGCCGATCTCCACCGGCATCTTCGGCTTCCCGGTCGAACGCGCCGCTGACGTAATCCTCGACAGCATTGCCACTTTCGCGCAGCAGCCCGCAAAGGCGTCTCCGCTGCGCATGGTCCAACTCACAATCCTTGACCAGGCCACGCTCGACCCCTTCTTAACGGCCTTTAAGGCCCGCTGGCCGCAGGCCGGCGCCGGCCCATGATCAGCTCGACTTCCAACCCGCGGGTGAAGTGGGTGCGCGGCCTCCAGTCGCAACGCCGGCAGCGCCAGACCGAAGGCCAATTCGTCGCCGAAGGATTTCGCTGGGCCGGCGAGTTCCTTAGCGCCAACCGGGCCCCGGTGGCCGTTTTCCACACCGATCACCTAAATCCCCAGGAGCGGGGCGTGGTCAATAGGTTGGCTTCGCTGGGCGCCGCCATCGAGGTCGTGTCCGACGAGGTCATGGCCGCCATGTCCGACACCCAGGCGCCTCAGGCCATCCTGCTGGTAGCCGAAATCCCGGAGCTGCCGGCCCCTGACCCTGTTGGACTGGCCGTGATCGCCGATCAATTGTCCGATCCCGGCAACCTGGGCACCCTGCTCCGGACATGCCTGGCGGCCCGGGTCGATGTGCTGTACCTTACGGAGGGCTCGGTCGATCCGTACAACCCCAAGGTTGTGCGAGGGGCGATGGGAGCCCAGCTCCACCTGTGTCTGCGCCAGGTTCGCCTCGACCAACTCGCCGGCCAGCTTGAGGGGCTGCAATCCTGGCTGGCCGAGACCGACATGGGGCTGGACTACCTTCAGGTGGACTGGCGCCAACCGACCGCGTTGTTGATCGGCTCCGAGGCCCACGGTGCCCGGCCCGCCCTGCGCCAAATGGCGGACGGCCTTACCCACATTCCCATCAGTGGGCCGTCGGACTCGCTGAATGCGGCCGTGGCCGCCGCCGTCATCCTGTTTGAGATCCGTCGCCAGCGGAGTACTGCATGAACATACGTGCCCTGACAGCCTTTCTCGACCCGGGATGGCCGGTTGATCCGGAGCGCATCGAGGTGGTGGGTCGCGGCATTGACGCTATCCGCCAGGCGCTTGAAGAGGCCGACTACACCGTTCAGACCGTCCGTCTGGCCACGCCGCCACCGGCCGAGGGTCCCCACAGCATTCCGGCCGGCAAGCGGGCCGAGTTCGCCCAGCGGCTGGAGGCTGAGGCCTTCGTCCACGGCTTCGACTATGCCGCCATCGGGCCGGCATTGCCCGAAGAACCCGAAGGCCTCGAAGCCATCCCCGATATCCTGACTGCCACCGAGAACGTATTTACCTCGGCCATCATCGCCGACAGCGACACCGGTCTGTCCTTCTCTGCGGTCCGCACATGCGCCGAGACCATCCTGCGGGCGTCGACCGTGTCGCCCGACGGGTTCGCCAATTTGCGCTTCGCCGCGCTGGCCAATGTTCCGGCCGGCAGCCCGTTCTTTCCGGCGGCCTACCACGGCGGCGGGCCGCCGGCATTTGCCCTGGCGACGGAAGGCGCCGAACTGGCCGTCGATGCCCTGCGCGAGGTGCCCTCGTTGGCCGTCGGCCGTCGCCGGCTGGCGAGCATGATCGAAGCCCACGCCGCCGCCATGTCACGCACCGTCGAGCCTTTGGCGGTCGAGCACGAGTTGCGCTTTCTCGGCCTCGACTTCTCGTTGGCTCCCTTCCCCGACCACTTGCGCTCGCTCGGAACGGCCGTCGAGGCGCTCGGCCTGCCGGCCTTCGGCGGCTTTGGTTCGGTCGCCGCGGCTGGCTATCTGGCTGACTGTCTCGACCGCGCCCAATTCAAGCGCACCGGCTTTTGCGGGCTCTTCTTCCCCGTGCTGGAGGACGAGGTGCTTGCCAGCCGCTCGGCCGAGGGTCACGTCACCCTTTCCGACCTTCTGCTCTACGCCACAATGTGCGGCACCGGCCTCGACACTGTGCCGCTGCCGGGCGACACCACACCCGACGCCATCGCCGCCCTGCTGCTCGACCTGGGCGCCATCGCCTTGCGTCACCGCAAGCCGCTGACCGCCCGCTTGATGCCAATTCCTGGCAAGCTGGCCGGCGACCTCGTCCATTTCGATTTTCCGTACTTCGCCGACAGTGCCGTTATGAGCCTTGAGGCGCTGCCGCTCACCGGTCTATTCGCCGGATCAGGGATCCTCGACATCGGGCCCAGGCGGGGCGAATGAGGCGCGGTTGATTGGCGGAGACGGCGCCGTTACAATCGACCGCGTGAAGTTGGTTCCGTCGGGCCCCCGGGTGCCAGACCCGCGCCATGCAAGCACTCCAATCGCTTAACCCGCAACAGCGCCAGGCGGTCACCGCCCCATCAGGGCCGGTGCTGGTGTTGGCCGGGCCGGGCTCGGGCAAGACGCGTGTCCTGACCCACCGAATTGCCTACCTGATCCAGGCGCAGGACGCTTCTCCCGACTCGATCCTGGCGGTCACCTTTACCAACAGGGCTGGCCGCGAGATGCAGGCTCGGGTCGCCGACTTGCTCGGGGTGGCCGCCTCCGAAGGTGGGCGCACAGGAGTCAGCCTGGGGACTTTCCACGCCCTGGCCGCCCGCATGCTGCGGCGCCACGCCAGCCATCTGCCCTTCGGGCGCGAGTTCATCATTTTCGATGCCGACGAGCAGCGGGACCTGGTCAAGCGGGCCCTAATCGACTTAGACGTCGACCCCAAACAGGTGCAGCCGGCCCGGGTGCAAAACGCTATCTCCAGCGCCAAGAACGAGCTGGTCGAGGCCGGCGACTATCCAACCGACAGCTACTTCGCCGAAATCGTCCAGCGTGCCTACCAACGCTACCAGGCCCGCCTACTCGCAGCCAATGCCGTCGATTTCGACGACCTTCTGTTTTACGCAGTTCGCCTGCTGCGCCAGCATGACTCGATCCGTCAGGGCTACCATCACACTACACGCCACATCCTGGTCGATGAGTTCCAGGACACCAACAGCGCCCAGTACGCCATGCTGCGGCTCCTGGCCAAGAGCCAGCCCGATCTGTTCGTTGTTGGCGACGCCGACCAATCGATCTACCGCTGGCGCGGCGCCGACTACCGCAACGTCCATCGTTTCGAGCGCGATTATCCCGACGCCCAAGTCGTGCTGCTTGAGCAGAATTACCGTTCGACTCAAATCATCCTCGACGCCGCTACCGCCGTGATCGATCGCCTGCCCGGACGCAAACCCAAGCGCCTGTTCACCGAGCGCGCTGGTGGCGCTTCGATCATCGTGCATGAGGCCTACGACGAGAGCGACGAAGCCCTTTTCGTCATCGACACCATCGCCGAGCTGACCGTGCGCCGGGTGGCTGGCCCCGGCGATTGCGCCGTCATGTACCGCACCAACGCCCAATCGCGTGTGCTGGAAGAGGCCTTCCTGCGAGCTGGCCTGCCTTATCGGTTGGTCGGAGCCCAGCGCTTCTATGGGCGGCGTGAGGTACGCGACGTGATCGCCTACCTGCGTCTGATCCACAATCCAGCCGATGAGGTCAGTCTGCTGCGCGTGATCAACACCCCGCCGCGCGGCATCGGCCCCAAGACCATCGAGCTGCTCCAGGCAGCGGCAGCCCGGGCCGGCCAGTCGGCCGGCGCCATGCTGCTTGCATTGGGCCGGGATCCGCAGGCAGCGCAGCCCGGCCTCGACAGCCGGGCGCAGGCGGCCCTGGCCGACTTCGGCGCCCTGTTGGCCCGCTGGGTTGAGCGCAAAGCCGACGTGCCGGTGGACGAGTTGGTTGAACGGGTGCTGGCCGATGCAGACTACCGCAGCTACATCGATGATGGCAGCGATGAAGGTGTCGATCGTTGGGAGAACGTCCAAGAGCTGCTGCGGGTTGCCCAGGAATTCGCTGAACTCGGCCTGCTTGGGTTCCTCGAGCAGGTGGCCTTGGTTTCGGATCAGGACACCTTGACCGAGGGTTTGGACGCGCCCATCCTGATGACGCTGCACGCCGCCAAGGGCCTTGAATTCCCAATTGTGTTCATCGTTGGTCTCGACGAGGGCACATTCCCCCACCAGCGCTCGTATGACGATGCCGAGGAGATGGCCGAGGAGCGGCGGCTGTTCTACGTCGGCATCACGCGGGCGATGGATCGTCTGTATCTGGTCTGCGCCTTCCGTCGCCGTCAGTATGGCAGCTCGTCGGTCAGTGAAGCCTCCCGTTTCTTGCTCGACATTCCAGCCGACCTGACCGAAGGCAATTGGTCGAGCGGCACCACCGTCAACGAGGCGGTCTTCGTGCGCCAAACGCGTTGGGACCCAGCACCGGCCACCGCCGTCGAGGCCCAATTTCGCGCCGGCATGCATGTTGTCCACCCTAACTTCGGTGAGGGAATTGTGATGGACTCGCGGGTCGACCACGATGATGAAGAGGTGGTAGTCGCCTTTTCCGAGGCCGGCGTCAAACGCTTGCTGGCCTCGATGGCCCAGTTGGAGGTTCAAGGTGACCACGATGCTTGAGGCTGACGGATGAAGATTTTGGTGACCGGCGGCGCCGGTTACATTGGCTCGGCCGCTGCCAAGATGCTGCTCGAGGCCGGCCACGAGGTGACAGTTTTCGATTCGCTTGTTACCGGGCACCGCCAGGCCGTGCCGTCGGGCGCACGGTTCATTCAAGCTGATCTTGATGACCCGCAAACACTGACCGCCTGCTTGGCCGACACTGGTTTTGAGGCCGTTATGCACTTTGCCGCCTTCATCGAGGCCGGCGAAAGCATGAGACTGCCTGGCAAGTACTTCTACAACAACCTGGTGCTGTCGCTGGCCCTGATCGAGGCCTGCGTCCAAACCGGTGTCGAGCGTTTTGTCCTTTCCTCGACCGCCGCCGTCTACGCCTCGAGCGACGACCCGCTGACCGAGTCCTCGCCGCTGGGGCCGGCCAATGTGTACGGTCAGACCAAGCTCATGATCGAGCAAACGCTCGACTGGTACCGCCAGGCGCACGGCCTGCGCTATGCCGCCTTGCGCTACTTCAACGCCGCTGGCGCGCTGCCCGATCGCGGCGAGGCCCATCAGCCGGAAAGCCATCTGATTCCGCTGGTGCTGCGGGTGGCGCTCGGCCAGCGGGAACAAGTATCCATCTACGGCACGGATTACCCGACGCCCGATGGCACCTGCATCCGCGACTACATTCACATCGCCGATCTGGTGCACGCCCACCAATTGACGCTGGCCGCACTAGACGATACCGATCGGCTGGTCTACAACCTGGGCAATGGAGCCGGCTACTCGGTACGTCAGGTCATCGACACCGCCCGCCAAATCACCGGGCACCCGATCCCGGCCGAGGAAACGCCCAGACGCCCGGGCGACGCCCCCCGGCTGGTTGCTTCCCCCGACAAGATTCGCAAGGAATTGGGCTGGCAACCGCAGCATCCCGAGCTGAGCGAGATCATCGCTTCGGCCTGGGCGTGGCAGCGCAGCCACCCCGACGGCTACGAAGAGGAGACCGCCTGAGCCGCATGCTATAATCCCGCCCGATCCCCTCCCCAACCCCCATCCGCGGAGACGACCAATGGAGTTTCAACACGCCCAAGTGCCGCAGGACGGCGAGCGCATCCAGCTTTCGGCAGGCAAGCTGCAAGTTCCCGACCGACCCATCATCCCCTTCATCGAAGGCGACGGTACCGGCCCCGATATTTGGGCGGCGGCCGTCCGTATCTTCGACGCCGCCGTAGCAAAGGCGTACCAGGGAAAACGTTCGGTCGCCTGGATGGAGGTCTACGCCGGCGGCAAAAGCCATCAAATGACCGGCGAATGGCTGCCGGAAGAAACCCTCAACGCCTTTCGACACTTCCTGGTCGGCATCAAGGGCCCCCTGACCACGCCGATTGGCGGCGGTATCCGCTCGCTCAACGTAGCTCTGCGCAAGGAGCTCGATCTGTACGTCTGCTTGCGGCCGGTGCGTTACTACCGCGGTGTGCCATCACCGGTCAAGCGACCCGAGCTGGTCGACATGGTCATCTTCCGCGAGAACACCGAGGACATCTACACCGGCGTCGAGTTTCCGCTCGGTGAGCCCTCCAACCAAGCTTTCATGAGCTGGCTGGAGCAGCATTTGCCCGACGAATTCGCCAAGATCCGCTTCCCCCGGTCCTCGGGCATCAGCGTCAAGCCGGTCTCGCGCGAAGGGACCGAGCGGCTAGTCCGAGCTGCCATCGACTATGCCCTGGAGGCCGGCCGCCGCTCCGTCACGTTGGTGCACAAGGGCAATATCATGAAGTACACCGAAGGCGCCTTCCGCCAATGGGGCTACGATCTGGTCGAGCGCGAATTCGGCGACCGCACCTACACGTGGTCTCAATGGGAACGGACCAAGGAGGCCGACGGTCAGCCTGCCGCCGACGCCGAGCAGCAGGCGGCGCTCGAGGCCGGCCGCTTGTTGGTCAAAGACGTCATTGCCGATATCGCCTTCCAGCAGACCCTCACCCGGGCCGACGAGTTCGACGTCATCGCCACGATGAACCTGAATGGCGACTACCTATCGGACGCGCTGGCCGCCCAGGTCGGGGGGATTGGAATTGCCCCCGGCGGCAACATCAACTACGAGACCGGCCACGCTATCTTCGAGGCGACCCATGGCACCGCGCCCAAGTACGCCGGCCAGGATAAGGTCAATCCGGGCTCGGTCACCCTGAGCGGCGAATTGATGTTCCGGTATTTGGGGTGGAACGAAGCGGCCGATCTGATCGTGAAGGGTATGGAAGGCGCCATCGCCGCCAAGACCGTCACTTACGACTTCCATCGCCTGATGGAAGGCGCCACGCTGCTCTCGACCTCCGGCTTTGCCGACGCCGTCATCGAACATATGGGGTAGTCGCCATCTCCGACCTCGGCGGTGCGCACGCCGCCCGACCCCGGAGGTGTGCGAAACACCGGATCAACGATATCCCCCCGCATGCGTTCCCCCGGAGTCAGAAAGAGAGCATTCCCCTCCAATCCAACCACCCGGTGTAGCCTGAGCAACAAATTGGGACGTTGTATACAACGTCCCTGCGTTCGTCGGCCAAGTCGCAGATCTGTTGACAGGCAGGGCTGACCGGCCAGCCCCAGGAGCCGGGGGGCCATGTCGGCCCCCGACGCTATAATCGCCGCATGCCGATCCTGGCCGACAAAGCCCTCAAAATCCGCAACCGGCTGCTGGCTGAATATGGGGAACCGGTATGGCGCACCAAATTGCCGCCCGTCGCCGAGCTGGTTTCGACCATCCTGTCGCAAAACACCAACGACGACAACCGCGACCTGGCCTACAATCGGCTGCGCCAGGCGCTCCCCAGCTGGGAAGCAGTGCGGGACGCTGCTCCCGAACAAGTCATCGAGGCGATCCGACCCGCCGGCCTGGCCAATCAGAAGGGACCCCGCATCCAGGCGGCGCTGGCCCAGATCACCGAAGACCACGGCGGCCTGGACCTGGCCTTCCTGCGCGACCAGCATCCCGACCAAGTCCTTGCCTGGTTGACCAAGTTCAAAGGGGTCGGACCCAAAACGGCGTCCATCGTCATGCTCTTCTCACTCGATCTGCCGGCTTTTCCGGTCGATACCCATATTCATCGCGTTAGCGGCCGGCTGGGGTTGCGACCGGCCAGGGCCAATGCCGAGCAAGCGCATGACATTCTGGCTGACCTGTTCCCGCCGGAAACCTACTACGACGTCCATCTCAATCTGATTCGCCATGGCCGTCAGGTCTGCCAGGCCCGCCGCCCGCGTTGCGAAAACTGTTTCTTGACCGACCTGTGCGATTACTTCGCGAGCCTCGATGCCATACCCGTCGGCGGTCAAGCCTGATGGCCAGCCGCGACGGCAATCGACACGCGCTCCTGCTCTACCGTCAAGTCATGCGTCGTTTTCGCCAACCCTTGCTGCTGGTGGCGCTTTTGCTGAGCGGCCTGTGGCTGGCGCGCATCAGCGATTGGGTTGGCTGGCCATCCGAGGGGGCCGCCGGTTGGCTCTCGGCGGGTGCCGCCGTCGCTGGATTTGCCTACCTCTTCAGCTTGTTCGGCCCGCGCCTGGCCTATGTGCAACCCCGCGCCGATCATCTGCGTCTGCAGACACCGATCTACCGGCTCAAGATCTCATACCGCCGGATTGTTTCGACCCGGCCGGTCAATCTGGCCAAGACCTTCCCCGCCGCGCTGCTAAGCCGTGCCGAAGCTCGCTTGCTGCGGCACTATGTCAACCAGCCGGCGCTCGGTCTCGACCTGACGGAGCAACCGCTGCACCCATTCCTGCTGCAGCTTTTCTTCCACCGTCTTTTCCTGGCCCCAGACCGACCTGGCCTGATCTTGATTGTCGAAGACTGGATGCAGTTGAGCGAACAGTTGTCGGATCACGTCGAAGCCCGCCGCGGCCAGCAATCCGAGTCCAACCGCCGCCACTCTAGCGCGGCAGCCCGCATTCTTTCGGAACCGGACGAGTAGCTTCTCTCCGTCGGTATACTGGGAGGGCCTCTGCCCGCCGTGCCCTCAACGACAGGGAGGTCCCTATGTCCATCATCGTCACCTGGTACGGCCATGCCGCTTTCAGTCTGGAGGTTGGCCAACACAAACTCCTCATCGATCCATTCTTCAGTGACAATCCGGCCGCCACCGTTGGGCCCGACGAAGTCGAGGCCGAGTTCATCCTGATCACCCACGGCCACGGCGACCATGTTGGTGACGCGGTGCAGATCGCCAAGCGCACGGGCGCTACCGTCATCGCCAATTTCGAAATCGCCAACTGGTTCGAGGCGCGCGGGGTGGCCACCCATGGCCAACAGCATGGTGGCGGGTACCAACATCCGTTTGGCTACCTCAAGCTCACGTTGGCATTCCACGGTTCGGCCCTGCCCGACGGTTCGTACGGCGGCAATCCGGCGGGGTTGCTCCTCACCACAGAAACCGGGCAAAAGCTGTACTTTGCCGGTGACACTGCCCTTTTTGGCGACATGCGCCTGATTGGCGAGGAAGGGATTGATCTGGCGGCACTGCCCATCGGCGACAACTACACGATGGGCCCGAGCGACGCCTTGCGCGCCGTCAAGCTGATCCAGCCGGCCCATGTCATCCCCATCCATTACGACACATGGGAGCTGATCAGCCAGGATGCACAGGCCTGGGCAGACCTGGTAGCCAAGGAAACCACGGCCCAGCCCCACGTCCTTAAGCCCGGACAGTCGTTTAGCCTGTAGCCCTTGCTACCGTCCCGCCAGCAAGTTGACCGCCCAACGCAGGCCGGCTCGACCGAAGCTGGCCTTGTACCGCGCCTGCGCTTGCCGGCCATGGTTGGCGTCACGGCATTGGCATTCGCCATTGGCGTGTCAATCAATGTGCTCGAGCCGGCCGTGCTCAGCCACAAGATCCTCCGGTTCGCCCCCGACTGGAAGAACACTGCTCTCGGGCTGGCAACACTCACTGGCTTGGTCGTCGCCGCACTGGTCCAACCTATCGTTGGCGCCCGCTCTGACCGAACTCGCTCCCGCTGGGGACGCCGGGTGCCTTACCTGGTCATCGGCGGCCTGCTGGTGATGCTGGCACACTTTGGCATCGTTCTCGCCCCGTCGCTCAGCCTGGTCATTGTTGGTCTGCTGGGCCTGCAGTTGGCGTCCAACACCCTGCAAGGGCCATGGCAGGCGCTCATCCCCGACCGGGTGCCATACCACCAGCGCGGTTTCGCATCGGGCCTCAAGGCCAGCTTCGAAGTCATCGGCTTCGTCGTAGGCCGCTACGCCGGAGGCGAACTGGTCGCCGACGGCAACTTGGTCGGGGCGGCCTCTGTGGCTTCCGGAGCACTGGCGTTGGCGCTGCTGATCACATTGCTGTTGACACCGTCGATCAGCAATCAGGATCAACCCGGGGCTGCGCGCCGCACCCTGCCCTGGTGGATGGCTTTTCGCGTCCGCTGGCGCCAACGTCCGGCCTTTGCCTTGTGGTTTCTCAATCGGTTCCTGTTTTGGGGCGCCGTTATCACCATCAACACCTTCGTGCTGTTCTATCTGATGGATGTCCATCGCTTGCCGGAGCCGGGAGCCCAGCGCATCGTTGGCCAATTGGGGGTAGTGCTCGGTCTGGCTGTGCTGCTGGTGGCATTGCCCGCTGGCTGGGTGGCGGATCGTGTCGGGCGCCGGCCCATCGTCGTGCTCGCCTGCCTGCTGGCCGCCGGCGGTGTGATCGTTCTGCTTGGGCTGCGCACGCCGACCGGCGTGACACTGGCCGGTGCGCTGCTGGGGATTGCTACGGGGGTCTTCCTGAGCGGGAGTTGGGCTCTGGTCACCGACCTGGTTCCGTCGGCCCAGGCGGCCCGCTATCTGGGGGTGGCCAATGTGGCCAGTGCCGGCGGCAGCGCGCTGGCCCGGGCCGGCGGCGGTCTTCTCATCGATCCGATCAACCAATGGGCCGGCTCGCCGTCTGCCGGCTACACTGTGGTCTTCGGCCTGGCCTGCCTGGCATTATTGGTCTCGGCCGGGGTCATGTTGCGCCTCAGGCTGCCAACGGAATCCGCTTAGTTCGCCAATGGGATCGTGATGGTGAATAGCGCTCCTTGGCCCGGCCCCTGACTTTCAGCCCACGCCCGGCCGCCGTGGGCGTCGGCCACGCCGCGTACGATCGCCAGGCCAAGCCCCATCCCCTCATGCCGTCGGGTGCGGTGGTCTTCCACCTGATAGAAGGCTTGGAAGATGCGCTCGATCGCCTCTTGCTGGATCCCGATGCCGTCGTCTTCGACCTGGAACCAGGCCTCTTCGCCGCGGCGGGTCAGCCGCAGGCTGATATTTCCCTCGGCCGGCGTGAAGCGCAGCGCATTGTTGAGCAGATTGGTCAGCGCCATCGACAATTTCGGTCCGTCGACTCGAGCCTGGATTGTGTCCTCCAACATCTCGACGTTCAGCCTCTGCCCCTTGGCTTGGATCGTCTCGCGCACTTCTTCTTCGGCGGCGCGCATGACCGATTGCAGCGGCTGCATTTCAAAGTTCATCTCAGCCGAGCCGATCCGCAGCAGGTTGAGATTGGTCATGTCTTCGATGAGTGAGCGCATACGCATTGCCGAGTTGAGCACCGCACTGACATGCTCCGACGCCGTCTCGCCGGCGTCCTCTTTGAGAATGGTGGCGTAGCCGAGGATCAGCGCCAGCGGCGTGCGCAGCTCGTGCGAAGCGATCGAGATAAACTCGCTCTTCAGCCGGTCAAGCTTGCCCAGCTCGTCGTAGGCGCGCTGCAGGGCATCGACTAGCCTGGCATTGTTGATGGCGACCGCCGCCTGTGAGGCGATGATCGACAAAATCTGCTGGTCGTTCTCGTCGAACATTCCATCGCGTTTGTTCACCGCCTCCAGCACACCGGTCACCTTGTCCTGAATGCGCATGGGCACGCCCAGCAGCGAACGCGTCTTGAAGTTGATCCGCTCACCGACCTCGCGGAAGTGGCGTGGATCGGACGCCACTTCGTTGATGATCAGAGGCCGCTCCTCGCGGAAGACCGTCCCGGCCAACGAGCTGTCGAGAGGGACCGGGATTTCGGCCAGCGTCGTCCGGTCGGTGCCGGTTGCTGCGGCGAACACCAGGTCCTTGGTCTTCATTTCGACGAGCAGGATGGAAGCGCCTTCGCTGTCCACCAGATCGGCAGCCGAATCAACGATGAATTGGAGCAGACGGTCGAGGTCGAGCGTGGAGTTGAGCGTTACGCTGATTTCCACCAGGCGCGAGTAGTGTAAGACCAACTGGCGCAGATCTTCGTCCGAGCCGGCGGGCACCTGGTCGGGCATGCCCAGAGTGTATGCCAACGGCTTCGGGTTGTCCATCGGCGTTGTATCTGCCTCGGCTCCGTTGTATACTTCGAGCCACAAGGTTTACCCCATAAAGGACTCTCCCCACATGAAGGTCTCGTGCCTCCAAGAAAACCTTGCGCGTGGTTTAAGCATCGTCTCGCGGGCGGTAGCGCCGCGCAGCACGCTGCCCGTGCTGGGCAACATCCTGGTGGCGACGGATGAGGGCCGGCTCCGGCTTTCGGCGACCAATCTAGAGTTGGGGATCAGTTGTTGGATCGGCGCCAAGATCGAAGAGGACGGCGCCACCACGGTGCCGTCTCGCACCTTCGTCGACTTGATCAATACGCTGCCCAATGAGTCCGTCGAGATGGAACTGGCCGTCCGTACCCAAACGCTCAATTTGCGCTGCGGGACGTACAACAACGACATTAAGTGCATTGACGCCCAGGAGTTCCCGCCGCTGCCGCCCGAGGAATTGGATGGCGGCCTGACTTTTGACCTTGAAGAACTGCGCGAAATGATCCACCAGGTGGTGTTTGCCGCCTCGACCGACGATGCCCGGCCGGTCCTGACCGGGGTGCTGGTCGAGGTCAACGACGGCGAGCTGTCGATGGCCGCCGCCGATGGTTTCCGGCTTTCAGTGCGCCAATCACGGCTAAGCACCGCCGACGCCGGCCCGGTGCGGGCCATCATCCCCAGTCGGGCTTTGTCCGAACTGGCGCGCGTCGCCGACGACGCCGCCGAGACGGTCAATATGATCCTGCCGCCGAACCGCGGCCAGGTGATTTTCCGCACCAAGGACGTCGAGTTGGTCTCACAGCTCATCGAGGGGACCTACCCCGACGTCAAAGGCATCATCCCCAATGGCTACGCCACCCGGGCCGTCCTGCCGACCAGCGCCTTTCTCAAGGCGTGCAAGGCGGCCGACATCTTCGCCCGCGAGGCCGCCCACAGCGCCCGTCTGAAGATCTCCCCCGGCGGCGAGCTCGACCCGGGCAAGCTCGAAATCTCGGCCACGGCCGCCGAAACCGGCTCAAACGAAACCGTTGTCGACGCCACCATTGAGGGCGATCCGCTGGAGATTGCTTTCAATGTGCGCTTCCTGATCGACGTGCTGAGCGTCATCGATACGCCTAATGTGGCCATCGAGACCAACAACAGTTCATCACCGGGCGTGCTGCGCTCCGTTGGCCGCGACGACTTCCTGCACGTCATCATGCCGATGCACCTGGGGCGCTAACCAGCGCCCACGCCGCCACCTTCGCTCTCGGCAACTGAAACGTTGCGCCACTGATGCGGGCATGACCTGCGCCTGGGTCCAGAACTGGGTCACTCCAGGAGCGGTTTGGTGGGGCTGACCACCTTTGTCTCCGGCACAAGATACGTTCCACTGGCTATCTCTTCGGGAACCGCCTTTGACGAATTCGGCACTCGAACTGACCGACTCGCCTTACCCGCCAAGCTGGATTGATCGTCTGATCCATTGGATCGAGGGCCTTCCTGGTCCAAGCTGGTTGTACTACCTGGTGGGATTGATCGTTTCTCTTGTCATCGTCAACGGAGTGTTCTGGCTGGACGGGAGCCTGGCCGTCGGCACATTCCATTCTTTGCCTTCGAGCTACGCACCCTGGATTGTCTATTGGCCTGCGCTCTACCACTATCTGACACGTGTCGCCTCACGGGCCTTGCATGCATACCGGCCTCTGCTCGAATCCTCAGCGGGCGAATTAGGCCGTATCGAGTATCAGCTGACGGTGTTGCCGCGGGGCGTCGGCGCCTGGCTCATTCCCATTGCCAGCCTGTCAGCTACCGCTTTCGTGCTCGGCTCGGTCGACTCCTATGGTGAACTGGCACCGCGTACGGCCTTGCATATCGTGGCGGACATCCCGTTCACATCGGCCATGAGCGCCTCCTTCTTAGCGTTGGCCGTCCGCAGCGTCCGGCAACTGCTCCAAGTGAGCCGGCTGCACTGGCAGGCCCGCAACATCGACCTGCTCCACCTCAAGCCGGCCTACGCCTTCTCCCAATTGACGGCACGCACCGGGATCGGATTGGTCTTCATATTGCTGATCGCATACACCCAGGAATCCTTCGCGCTCGGCTCACAGGTGTTGGACACCGTCAGTCTGGTAGCCAATATCCTTGTGGTCATCTTGGCTGTTGCGATATTCCTCCTTCCCATCATGAGCATGCAGGACCGGCTCGAGGAGGAGAAGGACCGCCAGATGCGCGAGAACAGCCTCGTGCTGGAGGCGGCGCGACACAGAATCCACAATCAGGTCCATGAGAATGACTACCAAGACACCAAAGGCAGCCTGGACGCAATCGCCGCCCTGATCCAGGAGCGCCAATTGCTTGAGAAGGTGTCCACCTGGCCCTGGGACCCGAGGACTCTGCGTGGATTTTCTTCGGCGTTGCTTCTGCCGATCTTCCTGTGGCTGGTCATCCGCTTGCTCGAGCGGTTCCTCCAGTAGCGGCACCTCATGGGCGACTACGCCACCGGGACGACATTCCTCAAGTGATTCCCCCGCCCTGGATGGATGATCGAACCTCGGCCGGTGGATTGATAGCCACGGTCACGATTCCACGCTTGCCAGTAAAATCAATAGATTGACCGCCGCCAGCAGGCGCCCATGACTCTGCCTTCGCCCGACTCGGGCTCGTTTCCTAAGGTCCTGACGCTCTACCTGGAGTTGAGCCAGTACCCCATCCTGGCGCCCGGCATGCGCGCTGCCATGCGCCAGGTGCTGTTCGAGCGCGGCGTTATCACGCAGGAGGCCTTCGAGGCCGAGGTCCAACAAAAAGCCCGCCAGTCCCAGCGCCGAGAGGGCTTGTTTGATCCGATGCGCGACGAAGCCGGCGAGACCTGGCAGACGCGGCTGGGCATCGTGCGCGACAACCTGACCGACTTCTACTTCGCCTACAACCTGCCGCATGAGTTGTTCGAAGAGCTCGTGCGCACCGTCCTGACCGAGCGGGTGCCGTCGCAGGACGTGGTGCTTACCTTTCACCCCGAACTGGCACCGTGGGACATGCTTTTCACCCAGGGCGAGACATATGAGAAGCTGCCCCTCGACCAACGCAAACGAGTCGAGCACGACCTGGAGGAGATCAAGGTCGTCCTGATCAAGGCAATGATCAGCGACCATCTCGAATACCTGGCGATCGCCAAGGAATGGTTCGCTGTCGCGACCCTCAAGGAGATCCGCGACAACCGCCTGGGCCGGGGCAAGATCGGAGGCAAGGCGGCCGGCATCAAGCTGGCCGAAACCGTGTTGCGCGGCTCAGCCAGCAAGGAGCTTCTCGAGCATCTTAGCTTCCCCAAGTCCTGGTACATCGGGGCCGATGTCTTTTACCAATTCACACAGCTGAACGGGCTGGTGGTCTACGCCAACCAGAAGTACAAGAGCCGGGAGGAGATCCAACGCGATTACCCGACGATCCGCGATCGGTTCAAGCAAGGCAGCTTCCCCGACGAGATCGTCGACGGGCTGCAATCCATCCTCGACAAGGCGGCCGGCAGTCCTCTTATCGTTCGCTCTTCGAGTCTGCTCGAGGACTCGTTCGGCACCTCATTCGCCGGCAAGTACGAGAGTCACTTCTGCCCCAACCAAGCTTCGCCAGAGAAAAATCTGGCCGACCTGCAGGCGGCCATCAGCAAGGTCTACGCCAGCGTCTACAGTTCCGATGTGCTGCTCTACCGGCGCCGCATGGGGTTGATCGACTACGACGAACGCATGGCCATTCTGATCCAGCCGGTCATTGGCGGGCGGCTGGGGGACTACTACCTGCCCGACGGCGCCGGTGTCGCCTTTTCACGCAACCAATTCCGCTGGAGCCCCAAGATCGAGCGTGACGCCGGCTTCTTGCGCCTGGTGTGGGGCCTTGGCACGCGGGCCGTCGAGACGCTGGCCGGCGACTACCCGCGGCTGGTGGCCCTCAGCCACCCCGAACTGCGCCCGGAGTCGGATCCGGCCGACATTCGCCGCTACTCTCAGACCAAGGTCGATTTGATCGATCTGGAAGCCAACGCCTTCAAGACTCTTCCGGTTGGCAGCGTGCTCTTGTCCGGCTTCAAGCACTTGCGCTCGATCACGCAACACTTCCACCAGGGCGCACTGCAGGATTTCATCAGCCGCCCGTTACGGCTCGATCCGGCGGAGATCGTCATCACATTCGACGATCTGCTGCGCCGCTCCCCGTTAACCAAGTTGATGCGCTCGATGTTGAACGCACTGGAGACCGCCTATCAGGTCCCGGTCGATACCGAATTCGCCATCATGCTTGATGAGGGTGGACGGCGCTCGACGCGGGTATCGATTTCGCTGCTCCAGTGCCGGCCGCAGAGCCGGCTTGACCCGCAGCGGGTGCGGCTGCCGAAGGACGTGCCCGCCGACCAGCAGTTGTTCATGGTCGGACGAGTCGTTCCCGAAGGCCGTGTCTCCAATATTCGCTATGTGGTGTTCATCGAGCCAAAGGCCTATGCCGATTTGCCGGTCGGCACCAAGCGCAAGGAATTGGCCCAGGTCATCGGCCGCATTAACGCCAGGCTCGAGACCGAGCCCTTTATCCTGATTGGTCCGGGCCGCTGGGGCTCAGCCAACGCGGAGCTCGGGGTTCCGGTTGGCTATGCCGATATCTACAATGCCCGGGCGTTGGTCGAGGTGTTCGAGGGCCGTTCGGCCCCGGAGCCGTCCTACGGGACCCATTTCTTCCAGGACCTGGTTGAGGCTCACATCTACCCCCTGGCCTTGGGTGGCAAAGGGGATACCTTCAACCGCTCGTTGCTGGAAAAGGCGCCCAACGCCCTGCCGTCGTTGCTTCCCGGCGACGCGCAATGGGCCGATGTGGTACGGATCGTCGATGTGGCCGCCGCCAGGGGCGGCCGACGCCTCGAGCTGGTGATGGACGGCGAGGCCGACAAGGCGCTGGCCTACTTCCCGGCTCCAGCCGCCGAAAGCTAGGCCGGCCGCCATCGGCCCCTAGAAAAGCTCCTCGTGCGGCCCCCATGTTGGGTCTTCGTTCTCCTGCCAGCCGTGCTCGCCGACCAACGGCACAAACGCCACCGGCACCAATTGTTCGCGCTCGACCTGGCCCCCCCGCCGAGTCCAGCGCTCCAGGTGTTGTTCGCCGCGGCCGCCCACCGGCACCACCAGCCGGCCACCTTCGACCAGCTGCTGCTTTAGCGGCTCGGGCGCCTGTGGTGCGGCCGCCGTCACGATAATGGCGTCATAGGGTGCGGCAAGTGGGTAGCCGCGGGTGCCGTCTTCTTCGATCACCTTGACGTTGTTGACATCGAGATCCTCAAGCAACCGGCGGGATCTGACGGCCAGTTCGCCATGCCGCTCCAGGCTGTAGACCTCGCTTGCCAGCAGAGCCAACACGGCCGCTTGGTAGCCGGAGCCGGTGCCAATCTCCAACACGCGGTCGTCGGGCTTCAACTGGAGTAGCTGGGTCATGTAGGCGACGATGTAGGGCTGTGAGATTGTCTGCCGTTGCCCGATCGGTAGGGGCCCATCGGCGTAGGCGGAGTCGCGCATTTCCTTGGGGACGAAGCGGTGGCGGGGTACGGACCCCATTGCCTGCAGGACACGCTCGTCGCTAATACCCCGCGCCCGCAGTTGGTGTTCAACCATGCGGCTCCGAGCGAGATCATACGTTCGCTCTTGCGCCACCGTTGGCTCCTTCCGGGCGTCCTGGCCACGGGCCGCTGCGGCCTAGTAGCCGCGCGCCACCCGTTGTTCCTTCCAGATGTCGGCTTCGTTGTGGTAACCGGCCTGCTCCCAGAAACCCGGTTTGTCTTGCGCCAGGAACTCCAGCCCCCTCACCCACTTGCCACCCTTCCATAAGTAGGGGGTGGTCAACTCTGGCCGGTCGGGCAGGTGGCCGACCACGCCCCGCAGCGGGTATCCATGCTCGGGTGTGATCGGGGCGCCGTTGAAATGCGTGGCCAGCAGGAAGTTGTCGGCCATGGCGACCGACAGCGGAAGGTTTACGGTGAAGCCATACTCGCAGTGTTGCACCAAGTACTGGGCCGCCGGTTTGAGCTTGAGACCGCCCTCGCCGAACAGCGTTCGCAGCGCAATGCCCTCCCACTCGGTGTCGAATTTGCTCCAGCGGGTCACACAGTGGATGTCCATCGTGACTCTGGTGCGCGGCAGCGCCAACAGGTCGTCCCAGGTCCAGTGCTTCTCCTGTTCGACCTCACCCCAAGCGCGCAGGTCCCACGCCTTGGGATCGAACTGCGGGATACGCCCGTAGTGCAGGACTGGGAACTTCTCGGTCAGCGACTGGCCCGGCGGCAAGCGGCCGGCCTCAGCAAACCGGCGCTCCTTTTGGCGCCGGCCAAGGGGTCCTTCCGACATCTATGACTCCAGGGAGGAGGGCTTTGCCGCGATTATAGCAGAGCGTCCACCGGGAACCTGGCGGCCGGTTGGAGCGTCTGCCTACTAACAAGTATGGCCGACTCAGGAGGCAGTCATGTTCCCCATCCGGTCCAAGTCCATCGTCGTTCCGCTGCTGCTGGCGGTTGTCGCCCTGGCTTGCTCTTGGGCTGCACCACCGACGGCGACCCGAGAGCCGGGGGTGACACCCAACCCCGCCGAGGCGGCCGACGGCCAGCTGGCGTTGACCGTCTACAACCAGGGCAGTGCGCTCGTCCGCGACCGGCGCCAGTTCGATCTGTCGACCGGTTTCAATGAGCTGGCCTTTGACGAGGTGGCCGCCTTGATCGATCCAACCAGCGTCCTCTTTCGGCCGCTGACCGATCCGGCCGGCACCACAGTCTTGGAGCAGAATTACCAGTATGACCTGGTCGGCTCGTCGTCGCTGCTCCAGAAGTACCTGCAGCAGTCGATCTCCGTTCTGACCAAAGACGGCAACCAATATAGCGGCACACTGCTCAGCGGGGCTGGCGACATCATCCTGCAGGCCAGCAATGGCGAGGTCATCGTCATCCGCCAGGATCAAATACAACAATTCACATTTCCCGAGCTGCCGCAAGGCCTGATCAGCAAGCCGACGTTGCT
The DNA here is from genome assembly GCA_036397095.1 of Anaerolineales bacterium. Lineage (GTDB taxonomy): Bacteria > Chloroflexota > Anaerolineae > Anaerolineales > E44-bin32 > DASWJQ01. The sequence goes on along the minus strand of DASWJQ010000176.1, from coordinate 40,319 downwards.
CTGGCGCCTGATGGCTGAGCGGGCCGGCCGCCAGGATTTCGAATTGACCTACCTAACCAACGGGATCGGTTGGCAAGCCGATTACGTTGTGCTGCTGACTGAGGCGGATGACGCTGTCGATCTCGATGGCTGGGTGACGCTGAGCAACAACAGCGGCGCCTCGTTTGTCGACGCGCAACTCAAGCTGGTGGCCGGTGACCTGCAGCGCCTGCTCGAAGGCGGCTTCGCCGCCGATGAGGCCGAATTCATGGCGGCCCGGCCGGAGGCGACGGCCCAGGTGGAGCAGCGGGAATTCTTCGAATATCACCTGTATGAAATCGGGCGGCCGGTTACGGTCAACAACCACGAGTCCAAGCAGATTGAATTCGTCAGCGCAAGCGGAGTGCCGGCCGAAAAGTTCTTCGTCTACGATGGCCTGCAGTGCCGCGGCGGCTACTATTACTACTGTAGCTTCTACGGGTATCCCCAGACCGATCCGTCCTATGGCGTGGCCAGCAATCCGAAGGTGATGGTCATGCTCGAGTTCGACACCGAGGACGTCGACGCCGACCTGCCCAGGGGCCGGGTCCGGGTTTATCAGGAGGACGTGGACGGCGCGGCGCTGCTGGTTGGCGAGGACGCTATCGACCACACGCCTAAGGGCGAACACCTACGGCTGTACGTCGGCGACGCCTTCGACATTATCGGCGAGCGCATCCAGACCGACTTCACCCGTCCGACGGACAACAGCCTGGAGGAGAGCTTCGAGATCACCTTGCGCAATCACAAGGACGAAGCGGTCGAGATCCGGGTAGTAGAACATTTGTTCCGGTGGAGTGATTGGCGCCTGCTGCGCCCCTCGGACGACTATACCGCGCTCGATGCGCACACGATCGAGTTCCGGGTGACGGTGCCGGCCAACGGCGAGCGCGTGGTCGACTACACCGTGCGCTACTTCTGGCCGTGAACGCCCACTCCCTAGCAAAGCGGCGCGGCCGGGGCCGCGCCGCTCAGGACGCTTTGCGCATGGGACGCCGTCTGGGCCTGCTCGGGCTGCTGATAGCATTGACCGGCTGCGCCCCTGGCCCACCGCCTGCTGCCAGCTACCGCGGCACGGCCCAGACCGTGTGCAGCCCGGTCGACGCCTCTGGCTATGAGCTGCAGCTCACAAGGGTGTCCGGCACAGGACCCGCCGAGCTTCGACTGATCCTGTGGGGCTCAGCTGCGGCCGGCCGGGGGCCGGTCCGTCTGACCGGCGGCGTCAACAGCGGGGAGCTTCGTTTGTGTCAGGCGGCCGACTGCAAGCCGGCGGCGGGTGCGGCCGTCGAGTTTGCGTCGGGTGACGCCGGGACCATGGCGGGGACCATTCGCTGGCGGACGGGCCTGTCGGTCAACACGGCGCAGTTCCTTGCGACCGTCGAACAGACCCTGGCGCCACCCATCTGTGGTTAGTGCCTAACCGCGGGGATCAAGCCGGCCAACCCGGCGAACACACGGCCGGTCGAAGACCTCGGTCCCATGCGGCGCCTCGGGCAGCTCGGCCGTCAGATCCTGACCGGGGAAGTGCAGCCCCTCGTGCAATCCCGTGCGCCACTTGGGACAATCGGTAACATCGTAGACTTGGCCTTGGTGTGCGACATAACGGCGCCGGCCTCGCTCGCCGTTCTGCTTGCGCAGCTCAGACCGGCTGACCAACCGCTCGCTCATGCTCCGGGCGCCGGGGCCATCCCGACCAGTAGCACGAGCCGTCCATCACTGTCGTTATCGACCCCGTGCGGCACGCCGGCGGGCGCCCACGCCATTTCGCCCGGGCCGAGTGTCGTCGTCTCGTCGGCCAGACGGATCGTGCCCGTGCCGGACACAACCAGATAGAACTTATCCTGCCCTTCATGGCCGTGGACCGGCTGCGATTGGCCCGGCTCGAAGCAGTTCAACCCGAGCTGCAGTCGTGGGCTGCTGGCCAGGTCCACTTTCTGATAGCGCTCGGCAGCAAACCTCGCCCATTCGATCGGTCGCAAGATGCCCTGCTCCATATCGGATGCCTCCGCTCGCCCAATGCAAAAGGCACGGCCCGGGCCGTGCCCCGTCTGGCCTCACACAGGGGCTGTCGCTTCCGCTAGTCCCCCTCGACAAATACCGGTAGATGACCCAAGGCCACAATTTCGGTCCAGCGTTCGGGGTCTCCCTCGGTGAAAACGGCCGCCTCGGCCACAATCGTGGCGCCTGCCTGGCCCATCACCTGGCGCATGCCTTCCAGCGTTGAGCCCGTGCTGACCACATCGTCCACCAGCACCACCCGACTTTGCGCCACCCGGGCTCTGTCCTTCTCATCGAGAAAGAGCTGCTGCGGCTCGCCGGTTGTGATCGAAACCGTCTCGGCCGAGACCGTATCACCCATATAGCTCTTGTAGACCTTGCGCAGCACAACATAGCCCTTGCCGCTGCGCCGCGAAAGTTCGTGGGCCAGTGGGATGCTCTTGGCTTCGGGCGTTACAAAGAGGTCGTACTCAATCGCCGCCAGCTTGGCCAGCAGCCCCTCGGCGCACGCCGAGACGATCTCTGTGTCGCCCAATAGGTTAAATACCGCGATCCGCACGCCGGGCGCCACCTCGAAGATCGGCAACGACCTGTGTTTGCCGGCCAATTCAACCTGGTAGCGCTCTCGCTCGGCGACCATTGCTGCCTCCTGGATCCGGCCGGGCTACCCAACCGGGGCCATTATAGATCATGCCGCGCCAGGCACCTGCCCTAGCACCACTACTTTGGCACCATGTACGCCAACGAGCAACACGGAGAGATCGACGCCGACAGCCTTCGTTTGGCTAAGCCCGGAAGGTGTGGTCGAGGCCGACAGCATGGATCAGTGGTTCGGGCCATTTCACAGCCAGGACTGGGCCAACCACATCCGGCAGGGCGTCGAGCAACCCGACGCGCGGCTGGTGGGCGGCGTCACCTGCCGCATGCTGGCGCCCCGTTGGTCGAGCCAGACCACCGACGAAATGGGACCAGCTGAGGCCCTTTGCAACATGCCAAAGTAGGCGGTTTCGTCGCCGATTGAGTCCCCCGAGTTGCAGAATACCGAGGGCGCAATCTGTCGCGACATCGAACAAGTTGCAGTTGAGCTTAAACGCACCATGGACTGCGAGATCCCAATCAAGGGCAGCGGCACCCCGGCTCGATCACTGTCCGCTGACGGCCCGATCGAAGCCTAGCTCTTGCTGGTGCAACCAGTGATTATGGGTCAAGACAAGCGCTATTTCCAGCGCGGGCTGCAGGTCAACGAACTGGCGCGGCTCGGTCGATGCTGTACCTCAAGAAGCCGTCGTGGGTTTGCTCTATCTACGCTTGCGCCTCGACGTGGCGACGGAAACTGTCCAGGATCGCCTGCCAGCCCGCTCGTTGAAGGTCGGCAGGGTTCTCGGTCTCCGCGTCGAATGTCTCACGGACAACCACGTCTTGGGCACTGCTAACGAACTCAACTTTGACCTCACGTCCGTCGCTCATGCGATATTCAATAAGCTTGTGAGGCTCGATCCGGGTGTATGTGCCCTCAAAGTCGAAACCTTCGCTGCCATCCTTGGCTTCCATCCGCGACAAGAACATTCCGCCTTGCCGCAGATCGACACTGCTTCGGGTTGTGTGCCAGTCATCCGAGGCCGCATTCCACTGCTGGATATCGGCCGGGTTGTTCCAGGCGTCCCACACCTTGCTTAGTTCGGCCTTTACGGTCGTCTCAACGGTGATTTTCATGCTCATTCCTCCTTAGCGAACTGCTTGCCCCACGGAAGCATCGACAGACTTCAGGGAAGTGGCGGATTGGCCCAGGTTCCGACGGCATTGGCCAAAAACTTCGGGGAGCAGCGACCCGGCGGCAGGCGCTGAACTAGCCCATCGGCTCCTTGAAATCCAGGATTCCGTTGCGCTCCGCCCAGCGACGGCCGCAACCCTGGCAGCGCAGTCCGTAGGTCTCGGCCCGCAGGTCCAGAGACCGGCAAAGCGGACAACGCCAGCGGGCCCCGGGGACCGGCGGCGGGCCATCCCCAACCGCAGTGGCGTGCACAAAAACGCTGGGGGACAGCTGCCACCAATTCCCCGTCCATTGGGCCGCCGAGTCCATCGCCACCAGCAGGCCGGTGGGCACCAACCGCTTGAATAGACCCAGACGGAAGTGCGAAACCGTCAACTGGCGGCCGACCTCAAAACCGGCCCGCTGCAGCCCTTGGCGCACCGAACGCGGGTGGAAGTCGAAGTTGAGGCGGGCGAACTCGACCGCTTCGGGGGTGAATGGGCTCCACGACTGGCGCCGCAGGGCCCAACGCAGGATCGACTTCAGATTGCGCTTGTTGGCATACTCGATGACGAAGGTGGCCCCTGGGGACAGCACGCTCCGAACTTGGGCCAGTGCCTGCGCCGGCTCGGCCAGATGATGCAGCGTACGGATCATGGTCGCCGCCTGGAAACTGGCAGGCGCCAGCGGCAAATTGTAGATATCGGCCGCCACGTAGCGGTAGCGCCCGCCCAAACCCAGCCGGTCGCGGGCCTGGCCCAACTGGGTCCGAGAGTAATCCAGCAGCACCACTTCCTCAAAGCCCGGATAACGAGCTGTGTTGCGCCCGGCGCCGGCCCCCAATTCTAGCAATCGGCCCTGACCCGCCGGCAAAAGCCGGGCCAACGCCACCGCCTCCACCCGGTCTTCATAGACCCGGTCGCCCAGCTCCCAGAAACTGCGCTGATAGTCAGAACCTTCGTAGTCACAAACCGGCGGTCGATCTTGATCGGTCAATGGCCTACCCCTTGCTGGCTGCCGACCGATTGTACTTGAGGCCGGGCACTGTCAGATGTTTCACGTGCAACATAGGGGACCCCTTGGTTTCACGTGCAACGGTCAGCCCTCCCCGCCGGGCGGCTCGCCTTCCTGCATCCAGGTCCGGATGGCGCCGGCCAACTCCCAGCGCACATCTTGTGCGCTGTAGCCGCGGCGATAGACCCGCGCCAAGAAAGAATTGACCATCGTCTCCAAATCCGGCGCGCCGGCCGCCTCCCCCGCCCGGTCAACACCGGCGACAAAAGTGCCGCGGCCCCGGTGGGGCCGCGCCAGGCCGTCGGCCTCCAGTCGCCGGTAGGCGCGCGCCACTGTGTTGAAGTTGACGCCCAGTGAGTCTGCCAATTGGCGCACGGTCGGCAGTCGCTCGCCGGCCGCCAGCTCACCACGGCCAATGGCAGCCGCCAGCGAGACGACAATGTGATCGCAGTAGGAGTCGGCGTCAGCCTCGTCCAGCGGCGGGACCAGATCCAGGGCCATGGACAGATTGTATCATTGTATCAACCGACCCGCCAGATGGCCTGTGCCCACCAGCCTCCACCACCGGCCGCACGCGGTTACCCCCGCCGGTCGGTGATTTTGTGGCCGCATGGTAAAATCGCAGGGTATGGCTTCCTTTAATGTTTCGTCTCGTGGCGGCCCATGGTTGCCCGGCTTCGATGACTGAAACCAATCACAGCCGCCCGCTCGAATGGCGCGACCTGCCGCTGCTGCATCGCCTGCGCCAGCATGGCCTGTGTTTTGATTCGATCCAAGCGTATACCCGCGGGCCGCACCCGCTTCAGTCAGCCTTGCTCGACGCCGTCCGCCCGGGACGCTCCGACAGCACTTGGGTGGCGCCTCACGCCAGCAAGCGGGCGTTGACTGCCATTGGCCAGGTTTCCTACCCTCCCGGCGCCCGCGTTGGCCGGCTCGCCTTTGTCGCCCCCGAGGCCGCCATCAGTCAAGACAACATGCTGCACTTGCTCGAGTCGCTGGCCACGGCGGTCGGCCGCCGCGGGGGCCATCATCTGATCGCTGAAGTCAACGAAGATAATCCGGCGTTTGAGCGCCTGCGTCAGGCCGGCTTCGCCGTCTATGCCCGCCAGCGCGTCTGGTGCCGGCCGGCCGAAGCCCAGCCGCCGACTGCCGGCGCGGCCGACCGCTGGCGCAGCAATGTTCCCGACGACGAGCTGGCCATCCAGCGATTGTACTGGAGCCTGGTACCGGCGCTGGTCCAGCAAGTTGAGTCGCCGCCGGCGGGCTCGCGAGCCGGTCTGGTCCATTGGTCGGGCGATGAACTCCACGGCTACCTCGACCTGGACCACGGTCCACTTGGCGTTTGGGTCCAGCCCTATTTCCATCCGGCCGTATCGGATCACGCCGACTTGTTGGCGGCCGCGTTTGGCCGCTTGGCCGAGCGCCACCAGCAGCCGATCTATGTCTGCGTCCGCTCCTACCAGGGCTGGATGAATGCCAGCCTGGACGCCATGGGCTTCCAGCGCACCGCCGCCCAGGCGGTCATGGTCAAGCGGCTGGTGGCCCGCGTGCAGCAAGCCGTCGAGCTGCCGCTGCCGAGCCTGGAAGCCACCCGAGCCGAACCGACGGCCCCGATTACCTCGTCAACGATTGAGACGCCTCCCTACGCAGGAGCCGAGCCGCCCACTCCATGATGATGAGCAGCCACCGCATCACCGACGACCTCGAGGCGATGCTCGCCGTCTTGCCGCAGGACATCACCAACAAGCTGAAGGAGATCGACCGCCAGGACGATCTGCTGGAGGTCATTCTCGACTTGGGCCGCGTGCCGACGGCCCGCTACGTCGACGATGAGGTCACGCTCAGCCAGCGCGAGGTTGCGGCCGAAGACATTGAGTTCGTCGTCTCCCGCATCGGCGAATTCGACGCCGATAATCGGGCCGGCATGGAGCGCACACTCCACCGCATCTCGGCCATACGCAACCGCCATCGCCGCATCGTCGGCCTGACTTGCCGCGTCGGCCGGGCTGTCTACGGCACCATTGACATCATTCAAGACCTGATTTCGAGCGGCATGTCGGTGTTGCTGTTGGGCCGGCCAGGTGTCGGCAAGACCACCATGTTGCGCGAGGCGGCTCGCATCCTGGCCGAGGATCGGCGGGTTGTGATCGTCGACACCTCTAACGAGATTGCCGGCGATGGCGACGTGCCCCATCCGGCCATTGGCCGAGCCCGGCGCATGCAAGTGCGTGAACCCTCACTGCAGCACGAGGTCATGATCGAGGCGGTTGAGAACCACAACCCCGAAGTCATCGTCATCGACGAGATCGGCCGTGAACTGGAAGCCGTCGCCGCCCGCACGATCGCCGAGCGCGGCGTGCAGTTGATCGGTACGGCCCATGGCAACAGCCTGGAAAACTTGCTGCTAAACCCGACCTTATCCGACCTGATCGGCGGCATCGAGTCCGTCACCCTTTCCGACGAGGAAGCCCGCCGCCGCGGTACGCAGAAGACCGTGCTCGAACGCCGCGCCGCACCAACCTTCGATGTCCTTATAGAAATCCAAGCCCGCGAACAACTGGCGATCCACCACGACGTTTCGGCCGCCGTCGATGCCATGCTGCGCGGCCAGGCCATGACCCCCGAGGTTCGCTTCAGCGACGCCGAGGGCCAAATCCAGATCCAGGAGGGCAGCAAACCGCCCAGTCCGGGCCGGGCCGCACGCGAGCAGGGCTACCGCCGCCAGCGGGCGTTGCCGAGTTCCCCGGGCGGGAACGGTGACCTGCCCTTCTCCCCAACTCCACCGCACCTGCCCGGCACACCCCTGACCCGCTCTCGAATCTACGCGTATGGGGTCGCCCGCAACCGGCTGCGCCAGGCCGCCAAGCGACTGGGGGTCCCGGCCCAACTGGTCGACAACTTGAGCGAGGCCGACGCCATGGTCACCTTGCGCTCCTATTACCGGCGCCGGCTCAAGGTCATCGGCGACGCCGAAGCGCGCCGCCTGCCGATCTATGTCCTGCGCTCGAACACCACCAACCAGATGGAAAGCTTCCTGACAGATCTGTTCAACCTGCATGCCGTCGGCGACGACCCATCCCTGCAGGAGGCGATGAGCGAAACCCAGGACGCCATTCAGGCCGTGCTCAACGGCGCCCGGTCGGTTGACTTGTCGCCCGCCTCCTCCTATGTCCGCCGCCTGCAGCACCAGATGGCCCGCCAGGCCAACCTGGTGTCACACTCGTACGGCAAGGAGCCGCGTCGCCGTGTCAGGATCTTCCGCGAGTGAGTTACTTCGTCACGTTGGAGGGTCCCGACGGCTGCGGCAAGACCACCCAGGCCAAGCTGCTTGCCGACGAACTCAAGGTGGCCGGCTACCCGGTGTTGCTGACACGCGAGCCGGGCGGCACGGCCATCGGCGATCAGATCCGGCGAGTCCTCATGTCGCTCGACAACCGGCGCATGGATGCAAAGACCGAGTTTCTGCTGTTTTCGGCCAGCCGCCGGCAACTGGTGTCCGAAGTTATCCGACCCCATTTGGAGTCCGGCGGCGTCGTGGTCTCCGATCGCTTTTACGACTCATCGCTGGCTTACCAGGGGTACGGGCACGGCCTACCGCTCGCCGAGCTTCAGTCGATCACCGGGTTCATCACCGGCGGCCTCGTCCCCGATCTGACGGTTCTGCTCGACCTACCAACCCAGGTTGGGCTGGCCCGACGCCGCGATGGCGGCAATTGGAACCGGTTGGACGACTATGACCTGGCCTTCCATGAGCGCGCCCGCCAGGGCTACCTGGCGCTGGCGAGGGACGATACTGCCCGATGGCGGATTGTCGACGCCGACCGGCCGGTCGAGACCGTTCACGCCGACATTCTGGCGTTGGTGCTGGCGCGACTGGGGGAGGCTGCCACCTAGGCCGGTTCAAGCTAAGAAACAACCGGGCCAGCCGCCACAGCGCTGGCCCGAATGCCCCTCGTATTTCGCCATTGCTGTCGATCTAGGGAATCACCGATGTAGTGACGTTGTATGCAACGTCCCTACATGATGGTGCGGTAATTGCGCAGCCGCTTTTCAGTGGGGCGAGGGTTGTCGGCATTCACGGTGGTTGAATTCCCGCGGGTCGCGCGAGGGCACTAGAAATCGTCGTCGAAGCCGCCACCCATGTCGCCCAGCTCGGGCATGCTTTCTTCGATCGAATCGGGCGACTCCCCGGCTTCAAGGCGATCGACCACCTCATCGAATTCGGCCGGCATGTCCTCCCCCATCTCCTGGCCCATCTTGCGCATCATGCGGGCCATCGACTTCGGATCATTTTCGTCCAGATCCCCCCAGTCGGACGGGTCGGACAGCGCATCAAGGCGCGACTCCTCAGACTTGGCAATGCGGACACGGTTGACCAGCCGCCTGAGCTGGTGACTGCCGCAGGCCGGGCAAGCTACCTCGACCTGCCCGTACTCCTCATAGCTTTGATAGATACTGGCCCGCTTGCCGCACTGCTGGCAGCGGTAGTCATATTTCGGCATGAAGCCCCTCCAGGGAATCCATTATACTGACCGCTCGAGGAGGCTTCAACGCGTGCATTCCGACCTGCTCCAACGCCAACAACAACCCCTGCTCATCGTCATCTCCGGACCCTCCGGTGTCGGCAAGGACAGCGTCCTGCAGCGCATGAAGGCCCGTGGCCTGCCGCTCCATTTCGTCGTCACTGCCACCACCCGCCCCCGCCGGCCAGAAGAGGTGGAAGGCGTCGACTATCACTTCGTCTCCCACGACGAATTCGCCGAGATGATCGACAACGACGAATTGCTCGAGTACGCCATTGTCTACAACGACTACAAAGGCATCCCCAAGGAGCAGGTGCGCCAGGCGTTGGCCAGCGGCAAGGACGTCGTCATGCGCGTCGATGTCCAGGGCGCCGGCACCATCCGCGACCTGTGTCCCGAGGCCCTGCTGATCTTTCTTTCGACCCGCACCGAAGGGCAATTGGTCGAGCGTCTGATGGCCCGCAAGACCGAAACCAAGGAAGGCCTCAAGCTGCGCATCGCCACCGCCCGCCAAGAGCTCAAACAAGTTGACCTATTTGACTACTATGTGATCAACGACGAGCACCGCCTTGAGCATGCCGTCGACAACATCCTGGCGATCACTACCGCCGAACATCTGCGGACCCATCCACGCCGGGTCACGCTGTGACCGAAGCCTCCCCCCACCAAACCAACCCAGACCCGGCCGGCCAGGCGCCGGCCTTCAACCGGCCGCGACCGACGCTTCGCCAGCGGCTGAGCGCCAACCCGGCGACGTCGGCCCTGATCTTGCTGACCGCACTCGTCTTCCTGGCCCAATGGGCAAGCCAGCTTCTCCTCGACTTCGATTTGGTGTTGGCGCTCGGCGCCAAGGCCAATGCGCCCATCCGCCAGGGCCAGTGGTGGCGCCTGTTTACGCCGATCTTCCTGCACGTCGGTGCGCTCCACCTGTTTGTCAACATGTACTCGCTGTATGTGATCGGGCCGGCCGTCGAGCAGCCCTTCGGCGGCGTTCGCTATATGGTCGTCTACCTGCTGAGCGGGCTGAGCGGCGTCGCCTTCAGCCTGGCTTTCAGCTCGCAGCCATCGGCCGGGGCCTCCGGCGCAGTGTTCGGTCTGCTCGGCGCGCTGGCCGGATTCTTGTTTCAGCACCGCAACTTGCTCAGTCCAGCGGGCCGGGGGCAGCTGCGCCACATTGTCTTTCTGGCCGCCATTAACCTGTTGATCGGCCTATCGCCGGGGATCGACAACTGGGGGCACCTGGGTGGCCTGGTTTGCGGCCTCGGCCTGTCCTTCTGGCTTGGCCCGCGCTTCGAAATGCCGCCGCCCGAAGTAACGCCTGGCCGGCCTCGTGATGCCCGGCCGTGGTCTCGTGTCTGGCGCCGCTCGCTGGCCGCCCTGCTGGGCGTGGTGCTGCTGGTGGCAGCCGCCATTGGCTCGCCCTTCGGGAGCTAGCGCGCTCCATCGCTCCAACGGCCCTTCCTTTATAATCCGGCCACAGTTGCCCACATCGAGGAGATCGGTCTTCCACGCATGAGCCCGTCATCTACTCCCGAGGTCTTTGACGTCACTATCATTGGCGCCGGCCCAACCGGGCTGTTTGGCGCGTTCTACGCCGGCATGCGCGAAATGAGCTGCAAGCTGATCGACGCTCTGCCACAGGCCGGCGGCCAGATTACGGCCCTGTACCCCGAGAAATTCATTTACGACACACCCGGATTCCCCGCCATCCGCGGCAAGGATCTGGTCACCAGTTTGTTCAAGCAGGCCTCGCAATGGGGGACGACGATGGCGCTGGGCCAGCAAGCGCAGACACTCGAGCAAGTGCCCCTGCCAGGCGGCGAGGACGGTGAGACCTGCTGGGCGATCGGGACCGATCAGGAAATGCACCTGACCCGCACCGTGATCATCGCCGCCGGCATTGGCGCCTTTCGGCCTCGCAAGTTAGACAACGAGACGATTGACCACTTTGAGGGCCGCGGCGTCGAGTACTTCGTTACCGATCTGGAGGTCTACCGCGACCAGAAGATCCTGATCGTCGGCGGCGGCGACAGTGCCGTCGATTGGGCGCTGGCGACCGAGCCCCTGGCTGAGCGTGTCACCCTGATCCACCGCCGTGAGGGCTTTCGGGCCCACGAGGCTTCGCTCAAAAAGCTGGTGAAGTCCTCGGTCGATGTCAGGCTGTGGTACGAGCTGCGCCGTCTGGAGGGCGATGGCAAGCTGGCGCGGGCCGTCCTCTTCGACAACCGCACCGACGAAGACGAGACCATTGAGGTTGACGCCGCCATCCTGGCCCTTGGCTTCAAGGCCGACCTGGGGCCCATTCGCGAGTGGGGCCTGGAGACGGTCGGCCGCCGCTACCTGCGCGTGAATGCCCGCATGGAGACCAACCTGCCTGGGGTCTTCGCCGCCGGCGACCTGGCGCTCCAGGAAGCCTTGGACCCGCTCAACCTGATCGTGGTCGGCTACGGCCACGTTACCGTGGCGGTCAACTACGCCTTCACCTATGTTCATCCTGGCGCCACCGTGTTTCCCGGCCACTCGAGTGAAAAGATGGCCGGCACCGAAGAGAAGGCCGGCTAGGACACCCTGCGCAGATGGACGACGCAGTCCGCGCTGCCCTTCGAACCGACCAGACCATCGATATCACAACCATCGGCCGGCGCTCGGGCCGGCCCCATCGCATCGAAATCTGGCTGCACCATATGGACGGTCACTGCTACTTATCGGGCTCACCAGGCAGGCGCGATTGGTACGCCAACCTGCTGTCAGAGCCCAACTTTCAGGTGCACCTCAAGCAGAGCCACCAGGCAGATCTGGCGGCTCGCGCCCAGCCGATTGTTGACCCCGCCCGGCGCCAGCCAGTCCTGCGCTACATCATGGAACGCCACCGAGCCACTTCCGATCTGACCGCTTGGCTCGAAGGCAGCCCGCTTGTCGAGATCACCTTCGAAGAGCCGCTGGCTTGACGGGTGCGGTCGAGCCCGGCCCGTCTCGCGGCCGGGCCATCGCCATCGGGCTGTTCGTCACATTCCTCTGGTCCACCTCGTGGGTACTCATCAAGTTCGGCCTGCGCGACATTCCCCCAACCAGCTTTGCCGGCATTCGCTACGCCCTGGCGGCCGCCGTGGTCATCCCATGGGCATTGCGCCGCCCGCACCGGCGGGCCATCCGGCAACTAACAGGTAGCAATTGGCGCGAACTCATAACCCTGGGCGTCCTGTTGTACGCGGTCACGCAGGGAGCGGTATTCGTCGGCCTGGCGCACCTGCCGGCCGTCACCGTCAATTTGATCCTCAGCTTCACCACCAGCGCCGTCGCCCTGATCGCCATTCCGCTATTGGGAGAGACTCCTGGGTTGCGCCAATGGGCCGGCATCGGGCTGGCCCTGGTTGGCGCCCTGGTCTACTTTCACCCTTTGACCATCCCGGCCGGGCAGACCATCGGCTATCTGGCCGTCGCCATTGCGCTGGTGGCCAATGCCGTCGCCGTGATCCTCGGCCGGCGCATCAACCGCCGGCGCGATCTGTCGCCGGCCGTGATCACCGCCGTCAGCATGGCTGTCGGCGGGGGCTTGCTGCTGGCCGGCGGCTGGCTGGTCGAAGGCATCCCGCCGCTCCCAGGCTACCTGTGGCTGATCATCGGCTGGCTGGCCCTGGTCAACACGGCCTTGGCCTTCAGCTTGTGGAACGAGATTCTGCAGGTTCTGTCGGCCGCCGAGTCATCCGTGATCAACGGCACAACGCTGATCATGATTCCGATCCTGGCGGTCGTCTTCCTCGGCGAGACGATCAACCTGCAGCAGGGGGCCGGCTTGCTGCTGGCGATCGTGGGCACGCTGTTGGTCCAGCTGCGACCGCGGCCGGCGCCTGTTCCGCTTTGACAACTGCCGCCGCACACCGTAAGATAGTGGTGTAGACAACGGTCCTACCGAGGGGGGAGGATGGGCCCGACACATCGGCTCCATCCAACCCGTGCCATCCTGATGGCCGGGTTGTTTTTGTTCGAGGCCGGAACCCTATTATCCACACCGGTCGGGCAGGGCGATCTGCCAACGGCTACCGCCAGCCCTTCGCCGTCGCCCGTTCCGACGGCCACGCTGCCGAGCGCCACGGCAAGTACAACCTCCGGTCCAGGCGGCAGCGCAACGGCAAGCCCGACGTCCAGCGCAACGTTAAGCCCCACACCCAGCCAGACGGACGGCCCCTCGGCGACGGCTTCGGCTTCCCCCTCTATAAGTCCCTCGCCGACCGAAACCTTATCCCCTTCGCCCAGCGCCACGGCCTCGCCCAGCTCATCCGCATCCGTCAGTCCCACCCCGAGTGCCAGCCCTACGCCCACGTCCGCCCCGGTCGCCACCGAGGTGCTACCAAGAACCGTCCTTATCAACGAGCTGGCGTGGTCCGGCACACAGGCCAGCGCCAACGATGAATGGATCGAACTGCACAATCCGGAGTCGGCCCCTATCGACCTGGCAGGCTGGCACTTGACCGATGACGACGACATCCAGATCGCGCTGACCGGCTCGATTGCCCCGTATGGCTTCTACCTGCTTGAGCGCACCGACGACAACAGCGTGGCCAGTGTGTCCGCCGACCAGATTTACACCGGCTCGCTCCACAATGGCGGCGAGACGCTGACCTTACTCGGCCCTTCCGGACAGCTAATCGACAGCGCCAATGCCGGCGGCGGCGGCTGGCCGGCTGGCCAGGCCAGCCCGCGTCGCACCATGGAGCGCCTGGGGGGCGACGACCGTCCAGGCAACTGGGTCACCTTCGACGGTGCCGCCTTTGCGCTGGACAGCAATGGAAATTGGATCCAGGGCACGCCGCGCCAGCCAAACTCCCCCTTTGTCGCCACGGCCACCCCCAGTCCCAGCCCGACCGGCACTGCGCCGGCCAGCGAGGTGCCGTTTGACCCCGGATCCGTCCTGATCAACGAGATTGCCTGGGCCGGCAGCCCGGCCTCAGCCAGCGATGAGTGGATTGAACTGCACAATACAACCGGATCAACCATCGACTTGACCGGCTGGCATCTGACCGACGGCGGCGACCTCCAGATCGCTCTGGCCGGATCGATCGCCCCGTACGGTTTTTTCCTGCTTGAGCGCACCGACGACCAGACAATCTCCGATCTGCCGGCGGATCTGATCTACGGCGGAACATTGAGCAACAGCGGCGAGCAGCTCACCTTGCTGGATCCGGGCAACCGCCTGATTGACAGCGCCAACGGCGACGGGGGAGGCTGGCCCGCCGGCGAGGCCGCCAGCCGGGCAAGCATGGAGCGCCGCGGCGGTGACGACCGTGCCGGCCACTGGGGGACCTTCACTGGCTACGGTGGGCGCGGCCTGGACGCCCACGGCCGTGCCATCCCCGGCACACCCGGCGCCCTCAACTCGGTCCTGGTTCCCACGCCAACACCCACCTGGGTGCCGGGGCGGCTGGTAATCAACGAGGTGCTCATCCGGCCCCACTACGATTGGGAAGGCAGGGGCGGTGTAACCACTGCCGATGAATTCATCGAAATCTACAACCACGGCCCGGGGCCGGTCTGGTTGCGCGGCTGGCTGCTCGACGATGTCAGCGGCAGTGGCTCCCGCCCGTATGCTTTGCCCGGCATCACGATCGAGCCCGACGGCTTCGCCGTTTTCTTCCGCGCCCGGACCCATATTGCGCTCAATGATGGCGGCGACAGCGTCCGCCTGCTCAGCCCGGACGGCCACCTGGTCGACAAGATCCAGTACCTGCGGGTGCGCGCCTACAACCTGGCCTATGGCCGTCTGCCGGATGGGTCGAGCAGCTTGGTATACGGGTTGTGGCCGACGCCCGGCCGGGCCAATGTGCTCTTCGATGAGACGGGCGATGAAATCGACCTGACTGCACCGGCCGGCGCCTATTGCCCGGCCCGGCATGCGCTGAGCTCCCGATTGCCGCGCCTGACCCGCACCCCGGCCGCCGCGCGCCGGATGGCCCGGCTCGGCCTGGCTGCCTGCCTGCCGTTGGACTAGCGCAAGTGTTGGTCGAAGAAGGCGATAGCCCGTTCAAGCAGCAATCGCTCGCCCTCCCCATAGAAAGTATGCGGCATGCGGCTGTAACTGAAGCATTCGACTGGCTTGTCGAGCGCGGCGAGCCGCTGGCACAAGTCCTCCGACCAAATGGGCGGTACCGTTTCGTCGAGTTCGCCGTGGTGCAGGCTGACCGCCGCCTCAATCCGATCGAGGTGGTCAATCGGTGAGATTCGGCGCAGATCGGCTTGGGTTGTGTTTAACTCGGCCCAACCGGCGCGTCCGCCGGACCACTCGACGATCTTCTCATAATTGAGGCGCTCATCGCCGCTCATGGAGCCATAGAGCACGGCCGCCCGAATTTGCGGGTCAACCGTGATGGCCCGCAGGCCGATGCCGCCGCCCATGCTGTGACCGAACAAACCGATAGACTGGCCGTCGGCTTGCGCAAGCGGACCCGGCGCCCCCGCCGTCTGTCGAACGATCGCCAGCAGATTGAGCACATCGGTGGCATAGCCAATGCGGAACGGGTTGGGACCGACATCCGACGGCGGGTAATCACGATAGTTGGGATGCAGAACGAGGAACCCGGCCTCGGCCAGAGCATCGGCATAACGGCCGGAGTAGGCCAGCGTTTCGTAGCCGAGCGGGCTGACGTAGCCGTGCAGCACAACTACGACCGGCAGTGGTCCCTCGCCGGCGGGCAGATTCATAAAGCCGTGCACGGTCAGCCCGTCGCTTGGATAGTGGAACAGGACTCGGTCGAAACCGCCCTCCGCGGCAAGACGCTGATCGACCACCAGTTCGCCGGGACCGTAGCTGCGCGCGGACAGGTCAGCGATCGTCAGGCCGGCGTACGGATCGGGCGTGCCCGTTTGGGTTGGAGCGGGGGCGGGCGACGCGGTGGCGCTGGCTGTTGGCGTCCAGGTGCTGGCTCGCACCACCGGGGCCGGTGCCGGCGCCTGACCACAGGCGGCCGCAAGGGCCAGCATGCCGGCCGTCAGAGTCAGGGCTAGCTGTCGGATCAAAATCGGTATCACCGATCTAACACGGCAACCGGTGCTAGAGCAAATCGAGCGTGCCGCGCCGCTTGGCCTGAATTTCAAACCAGCGGAAAAAGACGTATCCAATCAGGATGTAGCCCAGGCCAATCAGCAATTCCTCCACCAGCAACCCCGAGACGGCCGGCAACGAGGCGCCGTCGATAATCGCTCGCGCCGCCGCCAATCCTCGAGTCAGAGGCAGGCCGGATGAGACGGCTTGCATCCAGGCCGGCAGGCGATCGATGGGAATGTTGGTACCGGAGAAGATCAGCAACGCAAAGTAGACAAAGTTGTTAACAAACATCACATTGACCGTAATTAGGCTGAGTGCTCCCAGCATCAGCCCCAGGCCGGCCGTGCTGAACGAGGTGACCAGAATTGTGAGGGCGAGCGCCGCAGGATCGGTTTGCGTGAGATCCAGGCCGAGCAGCAACACGCCCCACAACAGGCCAAGGAAGACGCCGACCATGCCGTCGAGCACATGAATGATGGCGCGCCCGACGAATATCGCCAGCCGGTTGGCTGGCGTGCCAAACAGGTAGGGCAGTGTGCCGTTCCACCGGTCCCCGCCGATACTCATCGACACGCCAAAGACCCCGCTCAATGCCACCACATGCACGGCATTGCCGATGACATAGAAGTCAATCGTGTCGGCACCCGTGGCGAACGAGCCGAGCAGGGCAAAGAAAAGGATCTGCATCAGCGGCCCGACGACCTTCGAGGCCAGGTAGGTGACCGGCCGCAGCCAGGCGAACAAGGCCACATAGGACAGGTAAGCGCCGCGAAAGAACAGGCGGGTATTGAGCGTCAACGACCGGATCATGGCCGGATCCTCAAGTTACTCCCGTCCTCTATTGGAAGCCGAGCGTCGCATCACGCCGTGCCTTATCCAACAAGCGCTTAAAGAGGAAGGCCGACAGCGCAATATAGGCGGCCCCCAGCGCCAACATCAGTCCCCAGTCCAGCGCCAGGCTGGCGGCGGTTGCTTCGCCAGCGGCCGCCGCGTGCAGCGCGCGCGCCGCCCAGTATGGCGAAAGGGCATAGCTGACCGGGTTGGTCCAGCCTGGCAGCAACAAGATGGGAAACAAGAAGCCGCACAAGATGTAAATCGGGTATTCAAGACCGTTCTGGAACCGTTGCACATCTGGGTTGACGATGAAGAGCGGCGAGAGCAACAGGCCAAAACACACGAATGAAATCACGATGAAGACCAAGCTGATCAGGAACGGCACCGGCTGGGCGATCGTCAGCGGGTAGCCGAACAGCAACGAAGCGGCGACGTAGGCCAGCACCATCGACCCAAGCGACTGCAGCACGTGGGCCAGGTTCTTGCCCAACACCACCACCCACAGCGGGGTCGGCATGCCGACCAGCACCTCGAGTGTGCCGGTCCAGCGCTCGGTCGTAATGGCATTTCCGCTGACAAACAGCAGGCTGCTCCACAGTCCGGTCAGGCCACTACCGACGACGACGAACATGCCGTAGTCCCCACCCCGCTCGCGCAACATGAACAGGCCCAGGACGGCGATGATCAAGGGTTGCACGAACACAGCAAAGATGACAAAGGCGTCGGTGGCCGCATGGCGCAGGCCCATTTCGGCCGAGAGCAGGGCCACCCGTACGAGTTGCCGCAGCCGGATCATCCGCTGCCATCTACCCCGCTGACCAACCGCACATAGGCATCTTCCAAAGTTGGTTCGCGCACCTGCACCCGGCCGACGCGCACTCCGTTCAGGCTGGCCATCAGGTCGGGCACAGCTTCTGAACCGCGCGGCGTTTGGACCCGCAGCGCCTGGCGCTGGTCTCGGTCTTCGACGGCCAGGGTGTCGACGAAGGGCAAATTCCGAATCTGATCGACGGTTTCCGGTGGGATCCCATAAACCTCGACCTCGATCACCGACAGGTCGCTCACGTGCCGCTTCAATCCTTCGGGGGTGTCCAATGCCACAATCTTGCCGTGGTCAATGACTCCGATCCGGTCGCACAACGCATCGGCCTCGAACATGTAGTGTGTCGTCAGCAGGATGGTTTTCTGCTCCTGCTGCATATCGCGGATCACCTGGCGCAACTGACGGGCGCCGACCGGGTCCAGCCCAATCGTCGGTTCGTCGAGGAACAGGATCTCGGGGTCGTGCAGCAGGGTGCGGGCAACGTGCAGCCGTTGCTTCATGCCGCGCGAATAACCTTCCACCTTCTCGTCGGCCCGGTCTTCCAGGCCCACCAATTCCAGCAATTCGGGAATGCGCCGCCGGGCAACGTCTGGTTCGACATGGTACAGGCTGGCGAAGTAGCGCAGGTTGTCATAGCCATTCAGCCGCCAGTACAGACCGCGCTCGCCGCCAAAGATGAAACCTATGCGCTGTCGTACCTGTTGCCCCTGGCGGACGACATCGTAGCCAGCCACGCTGGCCGTGCCCGATGTCGGCAGCAGCAAGGTGGTCAGCATCTTGACGGTGGTGGTCTTGCCGGCGCCGTTGGGGCCCAGCAGGCCGAACAGTTCGCCGGGCTGGACCTCGAACGAGATGCCGTCCACCGCCACCACGTGTTTGACCGAGCGGCGGATGATGCCAGTGCGGACCGTGTAGGTTCGGTGTAGATCGTCTACTTTGATCGCGTTCACGCAACCCTCGTGGGCCGACTTGCTGCGCTTTGGCCGAAGCGCCTCATTATAGCCGAGCACCTCTTTGCTACCGCTCAGCGGCGTGCGGACCCTTTTGGGAGAGCGTGCCCTTCCTGACCCCGGCGTTGCGCTAGACCCGCGTCGACCCAATTCCTCCAGGAGTGCTCCCCCCGGGGTCGGAAAGAAGGCTGGGCTCGCTGGCAGTTGATCGGCCCGGCGGACCGCATCGGTCGAAGTCTTGGCCGATATTTCCTGGGCGAGGCGATTTCGTCCTGACCCCGGGGGAGCGGTTGTTTGCGCTTTTTCCTTGCACCCGGCTGTACCGCACCCCCGGGGTCGCGTTTCGCATGCGCACCCCCGGGGTCGAATACCGCTTGCGCACCCCCGGGGTCGAGTACTGGTTGCGCACCCCTGGGGTCGGGTACCGGCCAAGCCGCTTGAGCCGCTCTGCTATAATCCGTCTGCCATGCCATTGACGCTCGAAGAAGTGCGCCATATCGCCAAGCTGGCCCGCTTGCGCCTTTCCCCAGACGAAGAACAGCGCTATCAAGAGCAGCTTTCCGATATTCTGGACTATGCGGCGCGGTTGCAATCCGTTGACACCGGCCACATAGCCCCGACGGCATCCGTGCTGCAACTTGACGCCCCGCTGGCCGACGACGAGCCGCGGCCTTGTCTGCCGCCCGAGGCG
The DNA here is from genome assembly GCA_036397095.1 of Anaerolineales bacterium. Classification (GTDB taxonomy): domain Bacteria; phylum Chloroflexota; class Anaerolineae; order Anaerolineales; family E44-bin32; genus DASWJQ01. The sequence continues at coordinate 20,679 of DASWJQ010000176.1, read as the reverse complement.
CTGCTGGCCAACGCACCCGAGGCCGACAGGGGGATGTTCAAGGTGCCTCCCATTCTCGACGGCGCCGGCTGAGCCCCCGGTCGCCCCCTGACATGGCCGACCCCACCGAACTCAGTCTGCTCGAGGCCGCCTCCGCGTTGCGCGCCGGCCAGCTTTCGTCGCTTGAGCTGACCGACGCCGTCTTGTCCCGCATTGACGCCCTCGATGGCCGGCTGCACGCGTTTCTACACCTGACGCCCGACAATGCCCGTCGCCAGGCCGAGGCCGCCGACCACCGGTTGGCCGCCTGGCGCAAGCAGGGTGGCGACCCGCCACCGTGGATTTGCGGCATTCCGGCCGGTGTCAAAGACGTGCTGTGCGTCGCCGGCATCCCAACCACCGCTGGCTCCCGCATCCTCGAAGGTTTCCAGCCGCCGTATACGGCCACCAGCGTCGACCGGCTGCTCCAGGCCGGCATGGTCGTGGTCGGCAAGACCAACACCGATGAGTTCGCCATGGGGTCTTCCACCGAGAACTCGGCCTACGGCGTGACGCACAACCCCTGGCGTCTCGACCGCGTCCCGGGCGGTTCCTCCGGCGGGTCGGCCGCCGCCGTTGCCGCCGGCATGGTGCCGCTAGCACTGGGCACCGACACCGGCGGTTCCATCCGCCAGCCCGCCGCCTTTTGTGGCGTGACCGGTCTCAAGACCAGCTATGGCCGTGTCTCACGCTACGGCCTGATCGCCTACGCGTCTTCGCTTGACACGGTCGGCGCTTTGGCCCGCTCGGCCGCCGATCTGGTACCCGCCTTCGAATCGATGGCCGGGCATGACCCGCTCGACTCGACTACGGTCAGCGAGCCGGTGCCGTCGGTTGGGCTCAACGGCCGTGCGCTCAAGGGTGTGCGCATCGGCGTGCCGCAGGAGTACTTCATCGAGGGCATCCAGCCGGCTGTCGAACAGTGCGTACGCCGCGCCATCGAAGTGTTCTGGTCCTTGGGCGCCACTGTCGTCGATCTGCAACTGCCCCACACCGATCTGGCACTGCCGGTCTACTACCTGCTGGCGCCGTCGGAGGCCTCGGCCAACCTGGCTCGCTTCGATGGCGTGCGCTACGGTCCGCGCCGGCGGGCCGCCACCTTGATGGAGGAGTACCTCGAGACCCGAGGCGCCCTGTTTGGGCCGGAGGTCAAGCGGCGCATCATGCTCGGCACCTACGCCCTGTCGGCCGGCTACTATGAGGCCTACTATGGCCAGGCCCAAAAGGTGCGCACCTTGATCAAGCAGGACTTTGACCAGGCGTTCGAGCAGGTCGACTTGATTGCGTGTCCGGTGACCCCGACCACCGCCTTTCCCATTGGCGGACACGGCGACGACCCGCTCTCGATGTACCTGGAAGATGTGTTCACCCTGCCCGCTAACCTGGCCGGCGTGCCTGGCATTGCCTTTCCGGTTGGCTTTGACGACGAAGGCCTGCCCGTCGGCATGCAGCTCAACGCCCCGCACCTGGGCGAAGCCGCCCTGCTGCAGGCGGCTCATGCCTTTCAGTCGGTCACCAGCTGGCATAAGGAGCGGCCCGACCTATGAGGATCGTGATCCCGACCGCCGGATTTGGCACCCGCCTGCGGCCCCACACCTGGTCGAAACCCAAACCGATGGTCAGCGTCGCCGGCAAGCCGGTGTTGGGCCACGTACTCGACCTGTTCAAGGATCTGCCGCAGATCGACGAGTTGGTGTTCATCATCGGCTACCTTGGCGAGCAAATCGAAGCCTACGTCTCACAGGCCTACCCCAACCTACCGGCGCGCTATGTCGTCCAGGAAGAGATGCTGGGGCAATCGCACGCCATCTGGCTGGCCCGCCAGGGCTTGTCCGGCCCAATGCTGATGGTTTTTGTCGATACGCTGATCGAAACCGACCTGAGCGGGCTGCCGCAAGAGCCCGCCGAGGCGGTCGCCTGGGTAAAACCTGTGGAGGACCCACGCCGCTTCGGCGTGGCCGATGTCGGGCCTGACGGCTGGGTAACCCGCCTAGTGGAGAAGCCCCAGGATGTGAGCAACAACCTGGCCGTCGTTGGGTTTTACTACTTCAACGCTGCCGAACGCCTGCTGGCGGCCATCGAGCAGCAGATAGAGTCGGGGGACCAGCTGAAGGGGGAGTGGTATTTGGCGGACGCCATCAACCTGATGCTGCAGTCTGGATTGCGCATGCGGGCCGAAACCGTCGAGGTTTGGAAGGACTGCGGCAAGCCGGACGCGTTGCTCGATACGAACCGCTACTTGCTCGACAACGGTCGCGACAACGGCGCCGAATTCAGCAGCGGGGATATCGACATTGTGGCGCCGGTGTATATCGACCCCAGCGCCACCGTGCGCGACTCAACCATCGGGCCGTACGCCAGCATCGGCGCAGATTGTGTGATCGAGGATTCGCGAATCTCCAACTCAATCATCGACCGCGGCACCCGGCTGGAGAACGCTGACGTGCTTGATTCGGTCGTCGGGCGCGATGCGCTTGTTCGAGGCGGACCGGTTCGCCTGAACGTCGGCGATGAGTCCCAGGTTGAACTTGGCTGAGCACGACCGGCTCTTCCTGATTCACTGGCAGGCGGCCGTGGCCGAACCGCTGCTGCTGTCCGCGGTGGCCGGGCTTCAGGCCGAACAACCATGACCGATCAGACAAGCCCGCTGGTTGAATGTCATTCGGGTTTTGTCTACGCCGACCGCCCAACCGCCCTGCATTGGGATGGCGAGCGTTTGGAAGTAGAAGAAATCGAAGCGCAGTGGCGCATTCCGGGTGGCCGTCGCTTCCGGGTGCGAACTACGGATCAGCGGCTGTTCGAGTTGTTCTATGGGGAGCTCTACGATGAGTGGCGCATTCACCCGCTTTAATTCAATCGAGGCCGGCCTCAACAGGAGGTCCACCAGCCATGCGTGACTTCGTCTCCAGGCGGGTGGCTGCTGTGCCGCCGTCGGGCATCCGCCGCTTCTTCGACATTGCGACCACGATGGACGATGTCATTTCGTTGGGCATTGGTGAGCCGGATTTTGTATCGCCCCCGCCGGTGCTGTCGGCCGGCCTGGAGTCGCTCGAGCGTGGCGACACCCACTACACATCCAACTCCGGCATCTTCGAATTGCGCCAGGCCCTTGCCACCCACCTTGAGCGCCTCTACGGAGTTGCCTTCGATCCCGGGACCGAGCTACTGATCACGGTTGGCGTATCGGAAGCCTTGTACCTGGCCCTGACTGCCATCCTTGACCCCGGCGACGAAGTGATTGTCCCCACGCCTTGCTTTGTGTCCTACGCACCGGAGGTCACGTTCGCCGGAGGCCAGCCGGTGCTGTTGCCGACGCGCCGCGACAACGCCTTCCAGGTGACGGCCGACGAGATCGCCGGCAAGCTGACCGAGCGCACCAAGGCCATCCTATTGGGTTACCCCAACAATCCGACCGGCGCCGTGTTGACCCGGCCCTTGGCCCAGGCCATCGCCGACCTGGCCAACGAGCGGGACCTGCTGGTGATCTCCGATGAGATTTACGATCAGTTGGTTTACGGAGAACACCGGCATGTTTGCTTTGCCGCGTTGGACGGCGCCCGTCAGCGGACGGTCACCCTGGGCGGTTTCTCCAAGGACTACGCCATGACCGGCTGGCGCATTGGCTATGCCGCCGCCTCGCCAGCGCTGCTGTCGGCCATGCGCAAAGTACACCAGTACACGATCATGTCGGCCCCGACCACCGGCCAGGTGGCGGCCATTGCCGCTCTTGAGCAGGGCGCCGAACACGTGGCGGCCATGGTCGCCGAGTACGACCGGCGGCGCCGCTTGATCGTCGATGGGCTCAACAACCTGGGTCTCGACGCCTTCGAGCCGTTGGGCGCTTTCTATGCCTTTCCGTCGATTGCCGCCGCCGGCATGGACGACGAGACATTTGCCCAGAAGCTGCTTGCCGAGGAGAAGGTGGCGGTGGTGCCGGGCAGCGCCTTCGGCGCCGACGGCCAGTTCGTCCGCTGTTCCTACGCCACCGCGTATGAGCAAATCGAAGAAGCCCTCGAGCGGATGCAGCGGTTCATGAAGAGGCACGGGTGAAGACTGGGGATTCGGGACTAGGGACTAGCGTGGGCGCGATCGAGCTGACCAATCCCAAATCCCTAGTCCCCAATCACTGCTGACAACATCCGTAATCATCGCATTGTGTTCTAATGACCCCATGGCCTCCTACCAGCCCGTCATCGGCCTCGAAGTTCATGCCGAGCTTGAGACCCGCTCGAAGATGTTCTGCCGCTGCCCGGTGGTCGATTCGACCAGCGCCGAGCCGAATAGCTCGGTCTGCGAAATATGTTGTGGCATGCCCGGCACGCTGCCGGTCATCAATCGGCGAGCGGTCGAGTTTGCCCTGCGCGTGGCGTTGGCGCTCGACTGCGACGTAGCCGAAACCAGCCGCTTTGCCCGCAAGAACTACTTCTATCCTGATCTGCCCAAGGGTTTCCAGATCTCCCAATATGAGATGCCCCTAGCAACCGGCGGTCGGCTGGAAATTGAGACCGAAACCGGCCCTCGGTTGATTGGCATCCGCCGCGTCCATCTGGAAGAGGACACCGGCAAACTGTTCCATTTGAGTGACCACTCCCTGATTGACTTCAACCGGGCTGGCGTACCTCTGCTCGAGATTGTCAGCGAGCCGGCCCTTCATTCGGTGGACGAGGTCCATGCTTACGCCACCGGGCTGCGCGACCTGTTGCGCTACCTTGGTGTCAACAGCGGGGACATGGAGAAGGGCGTCATCCGCTTCGAGGCCAATCTGTCGCTCCGTTTGCCGGGCGATGACCAACTCGGCACCCGCGTCGAGATCAAGAACCTGAACTCGTTCCGGGCCATGACCCGGGCGTTGGCCTTCGAGGTCGAGCGTCAAGCCGGCATCCTGGCCAGCGGCCAGCCGGTCAGGCAGGAGACGCTTGGCTGGGACGAGGCCGCCGGCGTAACGATTTCCCAGCGCGGCAAGGAGCAAGCCGAAGATTACCGCTACTTCCCCGAACCCGATCTGCCGCCGCTAGTGGTCGCCCGCTCATGGGTCGAACAGATCAGGGTCGAGCTTCCCGAACTGCCGGCCGCCAAGCGAGCGCGCTTTGTCGAGCAATACGAACTGACGCCCTATCTTGCCGTTGTGCTGACCTCCGACCGGTTGGTCGCTGACTACTTCGAGGCGGCCTCGCTGGCAGCCAAGATCGCGCCGCCGGTCAAGGTCGCCAATTGGCTTACTGGCGATCTGTTCGGCCTGCTCAACGACCGTGGTCTGACGCTTTCAGCCGAGGCCTTCCCGCCGGAAAACCTGGCTGGGTTGGTTGACCTGCTGGAGGGTGGCACAATCAACCAGCCGGTGGCCAAGGACGTGCTGGCCGCCAGTTTCGATAGCGGCACACGGCCGGCCGACATCGTCGCCCAGCAAAGCCTGGAGCAAGAATCGGATCCGGCCCATTTGGGCCCGGTCATTGACACTGTGCTGCGCCAGAACCCCGACCAGGTAGCACAGTACACCGGCGGCAAGACCGCCCTATCCCACTGGTTTTTCGGTCGGGTGATGCAGGCAACCGGGGGCAAGGCCGACCCGCAAGTCGTGCGGGCGCTGCTGGAAGAAGCTTTACAGGCCTTGTCAACCGACGTAGACCGTGCGTGACCTCCGTAACTTGACCGCTCGGCTTCGGCTTCGTACCCTCATGTTGCCTGGGCATGCGTCCGGGCCGGGGTGCGCCGCCGATCTCCACCCGTCTGGCGCATGAAGGAGTCATCGTGAACGCATTTGACATGGCGCAGGCCCAATTCGACAACGTCGCCCAGCAGCTGACGCTGGAGGGGGGCGTCGCATCGGTGCTCCGCTGGCCCATGCGCGAATTCCGCTTCCAGATCCCGGTGCGCCTGGATGACGGCTCGATCCACGTGTTCTTTGGCTATCGGGTTCAACACAACGATGCCCGCGGCCCGGCCAAGGGCGGCATTCGCTTTCACCCGGCAGAAACTATGGACACCATCCGGGCGCTGGCAATGTGGATGACCTGGAAGTGCGCCGTCGCCAACATCCCGCTGGGCGGCGGCAAGGGCGGGGTGGCCGTCGACCCGGCCGAGTTATCCCTCGGTGAGAAGGAGCGGCTGTGCCGCGGTTGGATTGACGCCATTTGGAAGAACATCGGTCCCGGCCTCGACATCCCGGCGCCGGATGTCGGCACCACGCCTCAGATGATGGGCTGGATGATGGACGAGTACACCAAGCTGGTTGGTGCCTACTCTCCCGGCGTTATCACCGGCAAGCCGGTTGATGCCGGCGGCTCGCGGGGCCGGACGGAGGCAACCGGGTATGGGGTGGTCTACACCTTGCGTGAGGCGACCAAACACCTGGGCATGGATCCGACCAAGCTCTCCGTCTCGATTCAAGGATTTGGCAATGTAGCCCAGTACGCCGCCCTCGGCTTCGTCGAGCAATTGGGTGGGACTGTCGCCTGTGTCTCCAGTTGGGACCGGGCCGACAAGACCGCCTACGCTTTCAGCAGGAAAGGCGGCGTTGACCCCGCCTTTCTGCAATCAATCACCGATGTCTACGGCTCGATAGACAAGGATGCCGCGAGCCAGGCCGGCTACACCATCGAATCCGGCGACAGCTGGCTCACACGTGATGTCGACATCCTGCTGCCGGCGGCCCTCGAGGCCCAAATCACTGCCGAGAACGTGAGCCGGATCAGCGACCGGGTCAAGATTGTGGCTGAGGGCGCCAACGGACCAACTACTCCCGATGCCGACTCGGTGCTCAAGGAACAGGGTATCTTCGTCATTCCCGACTTCCTGTGCAACGCTGGCGGCGTCACGGTTTCCTACTTCGAAAGCGTCCAGAACGATATGAACTACTACTGGAGCCGGCGCGAAGTGCTTGAGCGGCTGGATGAATTGATGACCAACGCCTTCCACGGCGTGCTTCAGGTGGCCGAGGAACATAAAGTCTATAACCGCGACGCTGCCTACATGGTGGCAATCGATCGTGTCGTGCGGGCAATGCAGTTCCGGGGTTGGGCGTAGCCGGGAAAGGTCTTGTTCACAAACTCTCTTTCTTGGGAAAGTATTGATTCGTAGCCGTAGTAGGCCCTGGGGAAATGTGGAGACAAGGCTGTATATGGGAACAACCCCCCAGATATGGGGGAGGGCGACCACCATTCCCTAGCCATGGGGAACGCCCGCCCCGGCCTGTCCACAAGGCGGGTCTGGGGATACTGTGGATAAAGGAGGGGTTATCCCCCGAGAAGGCAACACGGCCGGATCCCGGGGGATAACCACCAACGGGACCCAAGATTGGGGGGTGGTTATGCGGGGCTCGTCCACAATCAAGGCCCAGTTGTCCACAACGAGCGGCAGATATCCACAGAAAACCGGGAGTTATGCACAGGCTATGGGGAGGAAAAGGTTAGCGGGACATGGCGGGTAACGATCTGCGGCACAGGCCGCTATCGGAACGGGTCGAAGAAACCTGGCTGGATCTGCCGGACGACACGCGCCAGTCGCTGCAGAAGACGCTCGGTGCCCTGCCCGACAGCTTCAAGGGCTGGCGTGGTCTGATCGACCAGGCAGTCGAACACGTCCAGCAGATGGTCGGCGAGCGGCAGGCGATTGCGATCGTCGGTCCGGCCAACTCTGGAAAATCCACTCTCTACAACCAATTGCTGCGGCGGGGCCAACTTCGGGCCGTGGTGGGTGCGATCCCAGGAACGACACGCGTCGCCCAGGAGGCGGACGCGGGGCTGTTCACCATCGTCGACACGCCCGGCGCCGACGCAGTCGGCCCGGTTGGGGAAGAAGAGCGCAGACGTGCGTTGGCGGCGGCTGAACAGGCTGATGTGCTGGTGGCGTTGTTCGACGCCAGCCACGGAATTCGGGTGCCGGAGCGGGAGCTGTTTGCCGATCTGCGGGCTTTAGGCAAACCGATGGTGGTCGGGCTTAACAAGATGGATTTGATTGCCCGAGGCGAGCGCGCCGAGGTCCTGGGCCGGGCGGCCGGCGGGCTGGGCCTGGACTCCGAGCAGCTGCTCCCCCTCAGTGCCAAGGAGGCGCAGGGCCTCGAGGGCCTGTTGCACGAGATTGTGCGCTCCGAGCCCGGCATCCTGGCGGCGCTGGCAGCGGCCTTGCCCGGCTACCGCTGGAAGCTGACTCAGGCGGCCATTACGCGCGCCGCGTCGACGGCGGCGGCCATCGCCGTCACGCCGCTCCCGATCGTTGACTTCATTCCGTTAATCGGCGTGCAAAGCGCCATGGTGCTGACCATCGCCCGGATCTACCAGTACAAGTTGACCCTAGGTCGCGCCCGCGAGCTGCTGTTGACCTTTGGTGCCGGCTTGCTCGGTCGCACCCTGTTCTACGAACTGAGTAAGTTCGGCGGCCCCCCGGGCTGGTTGGTGGCGGCCGCCGTCGCCGTCGGCACCACGACCGGCCTGGGCTATGGCGTCGCCGTCTGGTTTGACCGCGGTGTCAAGCTGTCGCGCGAGCGCATGGCGCAGATTGGTCGAGCCTTCAGCCAAACGGTCATGGACCGCCTGCGGGACTTTGGCCGACGGCGGCCGGGGCGCCGGACGTTGCGCCAGCGCATCGATGAGGCCCTGGCGGAGACGCCGCCTCCCGATACTGACCAAGGCGGCTAGCGCCTATACCGCCGGGCATCAAGGTTCCCCCAGGTCTCGTCGTACTCCGCCGTAATCCCGACCTGTTCAGCCCGCGTATAGATCTTGCGGGCGGTCGTGGCGAACCCGTCTTCTGCAACGTATCGGATCTCGCCAATTGCTCCTTTGAACTCCCTGCTCCAGGCTGAGGCGTGGTTCAAAGTCACCAAGCGGCCGGCCCGCCGGTAGAGCTCGGTCAGTTCTGGCCGAGACGTGGTCCGGTTGGCGTCCGATCGAATCTGTCGGTACACGGCGCGCAGGTCGGTCTTGTTGGCCAACCAGGCGTTCACGCGTGCATCCTGGGCAAGTTGGACAATTCTTGGGTCTTCATTCACCGCGATCGTCCTGGCAGAGCGGAGGCGGGCTGCCAGCCGAGGCGGTCAAGGGCCGGCGCAGGCGGTCATCGCTCACGCGGGCCCTCGGTCAGGAATTGGGTTTAGGTCAGCCAGACAGGCTGGCATAGGCCGGTGCGGCCGCCAGCGGGAACAACATGCTTTCCGGTTCCGACGTGGGGAGCGGCGGAGTTACTTCGATTCCACCATCGCCGCTATCACCCTCGTCGACCGTCTGGGCCATGAGCCAGAGCGCACCGAAGGCCACCAGGGCGATCACAAGCAGGGCGACCAGGACGATCACGGCCATGCTGGTACCAGAAGTACTTGGTTGCGGTTCCACTGCAGAATCTCCTTGTTTTCCTCGTCGATTACTAGCCGTCCGCCGGTCAGGCTTCTTTCCTCACCCAGCGGTCCCCCTTCTTCTTGTATGACTTCTTGACAGCGCTCCATGCGACGCGGTGCGCCGTGGATTCGTCCTCATACTGCTCGCTGGCGCTGTTGAACGCTTCCTTATAGATCTCCTGTGCGTGGTCTGGCAGATTGTCTTTGACCGACTTCGGCAGCTCACGGGTTGATCGATAGGGCATGCTGGCCTCCTGGCCCGCAGGCGGAACTCGAGCGGTGATGTCTGACCACATGCTAGCCGCCCTGTATTCCCCGGTCATCCAACTCAGATACAGAGCCCTGTTGGGGTCGGGGCATATCTGTCTCGAAGCAGGAAGCGGATATGTCCGGCCCCACAACGTGAGGCATAGCTCCGACCTATGGTTCGTCGACGAGCCCCGTCATACCCTCAGCTCAACGACAGACCGCACAGCAACGGGGACCGCGGTTTGTCAACGACCGACGTTACCGCAAGGAGGTCTCGCATGAATCGCGACACGCTGGAAGGTAAATGGAACCAACTCAAGGGACAGGTCCGCAAGCAGTACGGCCAACTGACCGACGACGATGTGGCCCGAATCCAGGGCGACTGGGAGAAGTTCGTCGGCAAGCTCCAGGAGCGCTACGGTTACACGCGGGAGAAGGCCGAAGAGGAGGCCGAGAGCTTCCTCGAGAGGTTTGAGACCGCCTGACGATCGCTGGTGCAAGGCGGAACCCGCAGCCACCAGGCTGCGGGTTCTTTCTTTACGTAATGGGACGAGCATATGACCGAATCTCTACCCGGCGCTTGTACACGGGAGGGGGTTAGCCGGGCACAGTGAAGGTAGGCTAGGGGTGCAGTCACGGGGCCGAGCGCCAAACCTATGGCCAGCGGCATGGCCCCCTTAGATCACGAAAGGAGCGCTAGCATGCTAGGACTGACGATCACCTTACTGCTCATCGCGCTGGTCGCCGGCGCACTCGGATTTGGTGGAATTGCCGGGGCAGCCACTGAGATTGCCCAGATCGTGTTCTTTATCTTCCTGGTGCTGTTCGTGCTGTCCCTCTTGTTTGGCCGGCGCGTGCGAGTGTAGCCGGAACCCAATGGAACCGGGGGGGCCGGCTTCGTTGACCGCCCCGGAGGAACGACAGCCCCTGCGGTGAGCGCAGCCACGGGGGCTGTCGGATTCTGAAGGGGTCATTGAGTCCAGTATCCAAGGTGGACCTGTTCGGCTTCCTCCGTCAAGTGCGGCCCGCTGACTTCGATCGGTCGCCCCGATTGCCCCAGAACCTGACGGCAGCCGACCGCAAGTGAAGCCAATTGGCCGGCCGGGCCCATCAGCGGATACAGGCTGTCCGCCGCCATCCCATATACCACGCGCGTAAGTCCGCTCCAGTGGATACCGCCCGCGCACATGGCACACGGCTCACAGCTCGAATACAGGCAAGCTCCGGCCAGGGCCGCCTCCCCGCCCTGGCGCCAGGCCGTCGGCAGCACCGCGATCTCCGCGTGAACGCTAAAATCCCGGCCATTGACAACCTGATTGGCGCCCTCGGCCAGCAGGTTGCCAGCGGCCCCAACCAACACTGCCCCAAATGGATGGTCGCCGCGGTCGCGGGCCTGCCGGGCAAGTGCAAAGCTGTGCCGAAGCCAGCGTGTGTCCGTGTCGTCAAGCATCGGGCCTCCTGGCGTGCTCGGGCCGAGGGTCGGCTCGAACCATTGGACTATAATCGGTCCATGGACAGGCCAATCCACTGGCGGTTGAGCGCTGGCGTGCGCCACCTGGAGCGCTCGGTTATGCGCGATTTGCTGGCGTTGGCCGTCGATCCGGACATCATCTCATTCGCCGGGGGGCTGCCGCCATCGGAATCGTTGCCGGTGGCCGAGTACCAGGCATGTTTGGACCACGTCCTGGCCCGCGATGGCGCCCGGGCCCTGCAATACAGCCCGCAGTATGAGCCTTTGCGCACTTGGATTGCTGGCCACATGCAAGCGCGTGGCGTGCCCTGTGCGCCGGAGCAGATCTTCCTGACCAACGGCGCCCAACAGGGGCTGGCCATCCTGTCGCGGCTGTTCCTCGACCCGGGCGAGCCGGCCGCCATCGAAGCGATCACCTTCACCGGCGTGCAGCAGGTGACCGCCGGCAGCGGAGCAATCGTCAGGCCGGTTGCCATCGATCCGCATGAGGGTGTGGATGTTGGCGCCTTCGAGGCCGCGCTGGAGCGGAAGCCACACCCGCGACTGGCGATCGTCATCCCGGCTTTTCACAACCCACTGAGCGCCAGCCTTTCGGCCGAGAAACGAGCCTCGTTGGCCGCGGTGGCGGCCCGCTACGCTGTCCCCTTGGTCGAGGATGACCCCTATTCGGCGCTCCAATTCGAGGGGGAGCCTGTCCCGCCCATCAAGGCCTATGATGAGGCGGGTTTTGTTTTCTACCTGGGATCATTCTCCAAGATGCTGGCGCCGGCGGTCCGTCTCGGTTGGATAGTCGCGCCCAGCGAATTCGTGCCCAAGGTTACCGTTGTGCGCGAGTCGTTCGACCTGGAGTCGTCAACCCTGACGCAGCGGGCCATCGCCGAGTTCACCGATCGGGGACTGCTTGAGCCGCACCTGGCGGGCGTGCGGCAGCTCCTGCGCCAACGGCGGGACGCAATGCTGGAGGCGCTGGACCGCCACCTGCGGTTGCCCGCCCAATGGACCGAGCCCCACGGTGGTCTCTTTGTTTGGTTGACACTGCCGGAAGACATCGACAGTTGGCAGTTGTTCGAACGTGCGGTCGAACGCCAGGTTGCCTACATCCCCGGCAGCGCCTTTGCGGTCGATGGTGGCCAGCGCAACACCATCCGGCTCAGCTTCAGCAATGTTACGCCGGCCCGGATTGACGAAGGCATCGGCCGACTGGCCGCGGTGCTAGAGGGCGGCTAATCACCGGCGGCAGGAGAGGGAGAAGCAGATGACAAACGTAGCCACACCCGAAGCCCGACCCATGACGGAGGAAGCCGATTTCCTCCAACTGCGCAACATCGACCACCTGGAAATCTGGGTCGGCAACGCCAAGCAAGCGATGTACTACTGGTGGAAGGGATTTGGTTTCAAGCCGGTCGCCTATTCCGGCCTGGAGACGGGCAACCGCCGCTGCGCTTCGTATGTGCTTGAGTCGGGCAAAATCCGCTTCGTGATTGCTGCCCCGTATGGGCCAACCGACGAGATGGCGGCGCACCACCTGCTGCACGGGGATGGCGTCAAGGCCATCGCCCTGGGCGTCGACGATGTCGAGCAGGCCTATCGGGCCACGACGGAACGCGGCGCACGCGGTGCTTGGGCGCCGCGTGAAGAGCGGGACGACCACGGCGCCATCCGCACCTCAGCCATTCAAGCTTACGGCGACGTGCTCCACGTCTTCGTCGATCGCAGCGCCTACGACGGTCCGTTCGCTCCGGGTTACCGGCCCCTCGAACTCGAGGCCGAGTCGGCGGGCCTGGCGGCCATCGATCACGTCGTGGGCAACGTCGAGCTCGGCAAGATGAACTACTGGGTCAACTATTACCACCAGGTGATGGGCTTTCGCCAACTAGTCCACTTCGATGACCAGGACATCAGCACCGAGTACTCGGCCCTGATGTCCAAAGTGATGCAGGATGGCACCGGCCGCGTGAAGTTCCCGATCAACGAGCCGGCCGAAGGCAAACGCAAGAGTCAGATCGAGGAGTATCTCGACTACTACAAGACGCCCGGCGTACAGCACATCGCCATGGCCACCGGCGACATCATCGACACCGTCTCCAAACTGCGCGCCCGCGGCATCGAGTTCTTGCGTGTGCCAGACGAGTACTACGATATTCTGCCCGACCGCGTTGGCCATATCGATGAGCCGCTCGAGAAAATTCGGGAACACGGCATCCTGGTCGACCGTGACGACGAAGGTTACCTGTTACAGGTCTTCTCGCGACCGCTGCAGGACCGGCCAACGGCATTTGTCGAGGTGATCCAGCGGCACGGCAGTCGGGGCTTCGGCAAGGGCAACTTCAAGGCATTGTTCGAGGCCATTGAACTCGAACAGGAAGAGCGCGGCAACCTATAGCCCAGGCGGGCGCCTAGCGTGCGCTACGTCACGTTTCGAGCGAAGGAAGCGGGCCAGCCGGCGCGCCTCGGAGCCGTTGTCGGCGAACGCGTCGTCGACCTGCCGGCGCTGGCAGCATGGGCCGGCCAACTTCCCGGCGGGGAGCAAGCGCCGTTGCCGTTGACCATGATGGGCCTGATCCAGGCCGGTCCACCCGCCTGGCTGGCCTCGCAACAGGTACTCCATCGAGCGCTTGGTGAAGGCTGGTTGGAGCAGCCGTCGGCCGCCGGTCCGTTGGCCTGGCCACTTGTGCAAGCGAAGCTGCTGCCACCGCTCCCACGGCCGATGAGCATTCGCGATTTCTATGCTTTCGAGAGCCATGTGGCCAGCGCCCGCGCTGCCCGCGGCAAAGACATGCCACCGGTCTGGTACGAGCTACCGACGTTCTATTTCTCGAACGCGCATGCAGCCTTCGGTCCCGAGGAGGAGATAAGGATCCCGCGCTATAGCCAGATGCTGGATTACGAACTAGAGGTGGCTTGCGTCATCGGCCAAGGGGGGCGAGACATTCCAGTCGACCGGGCCGGCGCCTTCATCTTCGGCTACATGGTTTTCAATGATTGGTCGGCGCGCGATCGGCAGCGGCGGGAAATGGAGATCGGGCTGGGCCCGGCCAAGGGCAAGGATTTCGCCTCGTCGTTCGGTCCGGCCATCGTCACCCCCGACGAATTGGAGGACCGGTCAACCGACCGGCCAGGGGTGTATGACCTGGTGATGACGGCCAGGGTTAACGGGCAGGAGCGATCGCGCGGCAACTGGCGCGACATCCACTATTCGTTCGGAGAGATGATCGCCTACGCTTCGGACGAAGTCTTCCTGCTGCCAGGCGAGGTGCTCGGTTCGGGCACCGTCGGCAGCGGCAGTCTGCTCGAGTTGACCGGGGGCCAAGGGCCCTGGCTGCAGCCCGGTGATGTCGTCGAGCTGGAAATTGAGCGCCTGGGAATCCTGCGCAACACAATCGGCGCCGGACGCGGCCCAAGCGGTGCGTCCGGCCAGCAAGCCAGTTAGGTCAACCAAGGAGAAGGAGGCCGACATGCCTTTCTATCATCGACTGGGTGATATGCCGCAGAAGCGGCATACGCAGTTTCGCAAAGAGAACGGTGGGCTCTACCGCGAGGAGGTGATGGGACTGGAAGGCTTTTCCGGCCTGCAGTCGATTCTCTACCATCACTACCTGCCACCGCGCGTCGCCGGTTTGGAAGACCTGGGGCCGGCCAAACCCGAGTACGCTGACTTCGGGCCGCTGCGCCACCGGGCGTTCGCCACGGTGGGAGCTCCTTCTGGCGGGGATCCGGTTGCCGCCCGCAGAGACCTGCTGGGCAACAACGACGTAATCCTGGCGGTCGCCCGACCGACCGAAAGCATGGACTACTTCTATCGCAACGGCCAGGCCTACGAGGTCTGGTTTTGCCACGAGGGGCAGGGCCTGCTGCGGTCGCAATTCGGCAATCTGAAGTTCGGGCCGGGCGACTACATCGTGATTCCCTACGGAACAACCTGGCAGATGCGGTTGGAGGCGGAGGCCCGCTTCTTCGTGATCGAGTCGGCCTCCCAGATCGAACCGCCCCAGCGTTACCGCAACAAGTACGGCCAGTTAACCGAGTTCGCCCCCTACACCGAGCGGGACATCCGCCTGCCGGCCGTTCTGGAAACCCATACCGAGACAGGCGAATTCGAAGTGCGGGTGAAGGCGCGCGACCGGATCAGCCGCCACACGCTCGACCATCATCCGCTTGACGTCGTCGGCTGGGACGGGTTCCTGTACCCATGGATCTTCAATATCAACGACTACGAGCCGGTGACCGGGTCGCTGCATCAGCCGCCGCCGATGCACCAGACGTTCCAGGGCTGGAACTTCGTCGTCTGTTCGTTCGTGCCGCGCTTGTACGACTATCATCCGCTGGCCATCCCGGCGCCTTACAACCACTCCAATGTCAACTCGGATGAGGTGATCTACTACTGCGACGGTGACTTCATGTCACGCAAGGGAATCGACCGTTACGACATCACGCTGCACCCAAGCGGTCTGCCGCATGGGCCGCAGCCCGGCGCCACCGAGGCCTCGATCGAAGCCGATCGCACGGACGAATTGGCGGTCATGGTCGACACCTTCAAGCCGCTGCACGTCGCCGTCCCCGCCCTCGAATTGGAGAAGCCAGAGTACATGGACTCCTGGCTCGAGGGCGGCCCCGAGTAGGCCATGACGGACAGCGATCCGGCCGCCCGGCAAGGCAGGGCCTGGCTCGGGGCCGGCATCGGCCTGGCAATTGCCGCACCGCTGCTCAGCCTGTACTGGCTTGGACAGCAGCTGCTCAACCTGCCCATGCCAGCCTATGCCCTGTTCGAACTGCTGATTCGGGCCCTGCCGGGGGGAATCGTCACGGCCGGTCTCGAAGCGATGATTGGCCTGCTGACCCGCCTGGGGCTCCCGTCTACTTCGGCCGCCGGCAAGCTGGTCGAGACATGGATGGCGCTTGGACTGGTCGCCGGTCTGTTGACATTGCTGGGGGCAGCCTACGCGGCCGGCGTCGACCAACGGCGGCTTCCGCTTATGGTGGGGCTGGGTGCCAGCGCCGCGCTGCTCGCCTGGTGGGATGACTGGGGCCAGGCCGGCTGGCTGCTTGGATTGCTTTGGTCGGCAGGACTGCCGGCTTTGTGGGTGCTGGTATTGGACCGGCTGCTGCGGCACGAGCGAGTTGTCGAAGGCGGCGGCCAGGGCCGGCGAGGCTTCGTCCTCGGGGTGGCACTCGGCTCGATCGGCACCAGCCTGGCAGCCCTTGGCCTTGGCCGGCTGGTGGAGAGGGCAGACGACGTGAGCACTGCCGCCACCATCTTCCCGCCCAGGGCCACGCCGACGCCGCCCCCTTTGGCCGGCTTCAACCCCGTGGTTGGCACCCGTCCTGAGTTGACGCCGCTCCTTGACTTCTACCGGGTTGATATCAATCTGCGGCCCCCCAACGCCGAAGCAGTGGCGGCCGAGGCCAGGGAGCAAGCCCGGCAGTTGGCCGAGGCGGAGGCTATCGAGCTGCCGCCTTCCGACTTGTTGCTGTCGATTGACGGCCTGGTTGAAGAGCCGCGGGTGGTCAGCCTAGAAGACATCCGCCAGCTGCCGGAAGTTGGTCGGTTTGCCACCCTTGAATGCATCTCCAATCCTGTCGGTGGCGACCTGATCGACACGACCTGGTTTGGCGGGGCACGCCTGGCCGATGTGCTGGCGTTGGCCAGGCCGGCGGCGGAGGCCGTCGATGTGCAATTCACGTGCGCTGATGGTTACAGCGAGTCGCTGCCCATCGATTCGGCGCTCGACGAAAGGACGCTGTTGTGCTACGCCATGGCCGGCGAGCCGCTCACTGAAGAGCACGGCTTCCCTTTCCGCCTATACACGCCGGATCGCTTTGGTATGAAGAACCCAAAATGGATCGTCCGGTTGACCCTGGTTGCCGAGGATTATCTCGGCTACTGGGAGACCCGAGGTTGGGACGAGCAGGCCTGGGTTGAGATCACGGCCGTGATCGATGCAGTTCGCGAAATGGGGGAAGGGCGGCTTGATGTTGGCGGTATTGCCTTTGCCGGCGCCCGAGGCACCGCCAGCGTGGAAGTTCGCGTCGACGCCGGTCCCTGGCAGCCGGCCGACCTGGCGCGGCCGGTTTCATCCTTGACCTGGGTCCCGTGGCGCATTGAATTGCATGCCGAGCCCGGCGAGCGATTGCTCGAGGTGAGGGCGATTGATCGGCAGGGCGGCCTTCAGACGGCCGTTCCGTCCGAACCCTACCCGGATGGCGCGACGGGCTATCACAGCCGCAGCGTGCGTTTTCCGGGCCAGGCCTGACAGCGAGGTGGCGATGGATCTAGATCCGGCCAGCGTGCCGTGGCAGGTGGTCTACAAACTGATGATCGGTGCCATTGTCCCCCGACCCATCGGCTGGATTTCGACGGTGGATGAACTGGGCCAACCAAACCTGGCGCCCTTTTCCTTCTTCAACGCGGCCTGCGCCGACCCGCCGACAGTGCTGTTTTGCCCCATGATCCGGGGCGCCGACCGCGCCACCAAAGACACGTTGAACAACATCCGGGCGACCGGCGAGTTTGTGGTCAACATCGTGACTGAGCCATTGGCCGCAGCGATGAATCTCAGTTCAACCGAACTGCCAGCCGGGGTCAACGAGTTCAAGCGCTCCGGCCTGACGGCCGCCCCGTCCGCAACCGTCCGTCCGCCGCGAGTGGCCGAGAGCCCGATTCACTTCGAATGCAAACTGCATCAACTGATCGAGTTGGGGACGGAACCGGGTGGCGGCAGCGTGGTGCTCGGACGGGTGGTTCACCTGCACGCCGCCGCCGCCGTGCTCTATGACGGCGACAAAGTCGACCTGACCAAGCTCAAGCCGATCGGCCGGCTGGCCGGCAGTGCCTACTGCCGGGTGACCGACCTATTCGAAATGCAGCGGCCGCCAAGTGAAGTCCCGCGTGCCGGCTACTGAGGTCGTGCACGAGTCGGGCGGCACCATTTGACCGACTTTGGTGTTGTAAGGGCCGAACCGTCCCGCGCAAGGACCGCATGTCAACCCAGCCAACACTGCAGATAGAGAATCTGGCATTCCGCTATCGGGACCGTCAGACGCGGGCGATTGAACAGATCGCCTTTGAGCTGGCGCCGGGTGAACTGCTGCTGGTTGCCGGCGCCAGCGGCTGTGGCAAGACGACCTTGATTCGCGCGATCAACGGCCTGATCCCGCGATCCTACAAGGGAGACCTCGAGGGTCGGATACTGGTCAAGGGCCAGGACACAGCCGGCTTAGCATTGGCCGAAATTTCCCAGCGGGTGGGCACGGTCTTGCAGGATCCGGAGCGACAAATCCTGGGCACAAAAGTGTTGAACGAGGTGGCTTTTGGCTTGGAGAACCTGGGCCTGCCACGAGATGAAATCCGGTCCAGGGCGCACGCCGCCCTCGAACGACTGGGCATCGAGCAGTTGGCCAATCGGGATACGCACTTCTTATCGGGAGGAGAGAAGCAGAAGGTTGCGCTTGCCGGCGTGTTGGCCATGCAACCGGATTTGCTGCTGCTCGATGAGCCGCTTGCCAGCCTCGATCCGGCCAGCGCCCGCGAGGCGCTCGAGATCTTCCGCAGTCTGGCGGATGGCGGGATGAGCGTGCTGTTGGTTGAACACCGAGTCGAGGATGCGCTGTTGATCGAACCCGAACGCGTGATGTACATGGCCGAGGGCAAGATACGCTATCTGGGGGCCGCAGACGGCTTGCGCGACCAGGTCGACTACCGGCAGGTGAAACTGCCGGCCGAGATCATTATCGAACAGGCGGCGCGCCAGCCGGAGCCAGCGCCATTCAAGCCCGCCATCCAACCAGGGGAAGGGGCCGTCGAGCCGCTCGTCTCCTTCCGCCAGGTCGCATTCTCCTACGATGAGAACCAGCCCGTCCTGCGCGGGATCGACCTCGACATCCACCCAGGCGAGATCATCGCCGTGCTCGGGCCTAACGGCGCCGGCAAGACGACACTGGTCAAGCACGCCATTGGCTTGCTCAAACCAGCCGAAGGCAGTGTCCTTGTGCGCGGCCAGAACACTCGCCAGTTGAGCGTGGCACAAATCGCGGCCACTTTGGGCTATGTCTTCCAGAGCCCAAGCCACATGCTGTTTGCACCGACGGTGCGCGAAGAGTTGGAGTTCGGCCCGCGCAATCTGGGCCATTCCGAAGAACAGCGGCAAGAGGAGGTTGCCTATGCGCTCGATGTAATGAATCTCTCCGGCATGGAAGCGGATCCACCGCTGTCACTGTCGTTTGGCCAGCGCAAGCGCGTCAGCATTGCTGCCATCCTGGCGATGCGGTCAAGCATCCTGGTTATGGATGAACCAACCGCCGGTCAGGATTATCAGAACTATATGTCTTTCATGGATTCGATTTTGGAGACCCCTGGTTTCGAGGCAGTTCTCTTCATCACCCATGATCTTGACCTGGCGCTCATCTACGCAACGCGTGTCCTGCTGATGGCCAATGGCGAACTGGTGGCGGATGGACCCCCGGAGCAAGTGCTGCGGGATCGAGATCGCTTGCGCAATTACCGGATGATTCCAACCTCCCTGCTGGAGGCAAACCTGGCGCGGCTCGGGCCGACGGAGCGCTTCATGCGCGCCGAGCGGCTGGCCCACTTGGCCGCCTAGCGGCACGCAGCCGCCACAAAACCAAGTTCCACCTACGAACTGGAGGAGGTAATCATGAGTGGTTCCAGACTTATGTCCGTGATCGGCGCCTTGCTGGGGGTTGTTGTCTTTTTCGCACTGATCATCTGGATCGGTGGGCAAATGAACCCCGACCTGCAGCTCGACGAGACGGCTACGCTGCGCTACGTCTTCGTCGGCGTTGGCATGCTGATCGTGTTCGCGATCTACTGGCTGACCCGCGACAATGACGCCTGGGTAATAGGCACCCGGCAAGTTGTCTACATGGCCATCGGTGCGGCACTGTACGCAGTGTTTTCCTATCTGTTCAATGGCACGGTCTTCGCCGTACCGTCGGTCAGCCAGGTTTCACTACGCCCGGCGATCGCCATCCCCATGTTCTTCGGCTACGTCTTCGGCCCGGTGGTCGGGTTCTTCACCGGCGCCGTCGGCAACATGTTTGGCGATGCCCTAACCGGGTTCGGCCTGTCCCCGCAATGGAGCGTGGGCAATGGGCTGGTTGGTTTGATCGCCGGCCTGGCGATGCTGTATGACGACAAACGCCGCGGCCTGAACAACGTGTTGATCGCCAGCGCCGTCCTGGCCGGCCTGGCCACCGTGTTCTGGATCCTCAATCCGTCGTTGTCCAACATGATGTTCTTCGATGTCGAGGCGGGCATCTTCGGCGATGCCACCATCTCGGTCTTTGCCGGCCTGTCAGCCGTCATCGGCCTGGTGCTGGTCGTGCTGGTGCGCTACTTGTTCCGCGACGATGCCGATATTGCCGCCGCCGTCACCTGGGCGATGCTGGGCAACCTCATCGGCATCGGCTTCGCCGCCATCTCTGACATCTGGATCAACGGCTTCACGCCGGAGGTGGCCATCGTCGGCGAATTCCTGCCGGCGGCAGGGCCCAACATGATCTTCGCTGCCATCCTCGTGCCGATCTTGGTGCGCGCCTGGCAGTCGCTCCAGCGGCAAACCGGCCGCTAGCCATCACTCATCGGCGGGGGGGGGGG
>DASWJQ010000175.1:0-4020 GCA_036397095.1 Anaerolineales bacterium | reverse complement strand
GGATGGCATTGACGGGCACATCCAATGACTTTGCCGCCCATGCACTTGGCCTCCTGATGGGGCTGATGACCTGCGCCATGCTCATTCGCGCCGGAGCGGAGCTAGGGCTGCCCGAAGCCGGCTTGATCGCAGGGCTGGGATTTGGCTGTCTTAGTTCCACCAGATACTTCGCCCTTGAGATTCGACCATACGGGCTCAAATTGCTGCTGGCGGCGAGCTTCATCGTGGCATTCCTGCGGTGGAATAGAACTCCCAATCTCCGACGGGGCATCCTCCTGCTCAGCATTGCGGTCCTCATGCTCTATGTCCATTTTGTAAGCCTGGTGTTACTCGGCCTGGCGGCGGCATACGTAGTCACCAATGGTCGCGCCAGGGTTCGAAGGTGGCTGGCCCTGTGCATTATGGCCGGGATTGCCTGGCTTCCCCTTGCAGGCCAGTTTTGGTCAGCATTCTTGACGCACGTCTCGGCAGGTCTGGCGGGTGAAGCCGGTGATGTGTTTCGTAGCCAGTTTGATGAACTGGTCCGTGCCTACACTGGGGCCGAGACTCTGTGGCTCGTCCCCGTGGCGGCCCTCGTACTTGCCGGCCTGGGGCGATCACGCCCCCAAGTTGGATGGCGTCCTATCGTCTGGTTGAGTTTATGGGGTATCGGTCTGCCCCTGCTGGCCTTGTTGGCCCGAGAGCAGACCTTGTTCTTCAACCCCCGGCACTTAGCATTCACATTGCCAGCCAGCCTGCTGGTCTTCGGCCTGGGTATCGCCTCCCTTCCGTGGCGGGCGGTAACTGTGGCCGTAGTCAGTCTGATGCTGTTGTCCCCCTGGCGGCCGTTCGACTTCCGACCGGCCTATTCCGATGCGCCACCCGTGCGGGATCTGATGCGCTTCTTCTCCCAAGAGTTCCATGCGGGGGACCGCCTGGTAATTGATCCGGGGCTTGCCACGATCGCCCGTTCGCTCGAATGGGAGTACTACAAAGGGTTGTACCTGCCGGCAGCCGATATGCGTCTGGAGGAATCAGGGCCATTGACCGACCGCAGGGTTTGGTTCCTCAGACGCCAAGGCGGGGAGGACAAGTTGCTGTTCGACGAAGTCACCATCGGCAGGGAGCAAATGGGGTCTTGGGGCCCTTGGTACCTGCACGCTTCGCTGCATGTTGCTCCTCCCGAGGACCTTGGCCTTCCGGTTGGTTATGACTTTCGCTTCTTGGGTGCAGATGTGAGGCGGCAGGCGGTTGTCCACGCTGGCGACCGGCTGCCGATCGTCCTGTGGTGGACGACGGACACACCCGGTCCGGCCAATCGGATGTACTCGCTTGTCCTGCGCCGGCAAGCCGACCAGGAAACCTTCCTCTTGCTCGACTCGGCCTGGATCGGGAGTTCCCAGGATGCCACCGACACGCTGCAGCCAACCCAGCTTCTCGTCGATACGCTGTCCGCGGAGATTCCCTACGGAATGGGCCCGGGTGGTTTCGTGTTGCTGATCGAGGTTCACTCGGCGGGTGATGAATTGTCGCAGCCTGGCGCCGTTGAACTTGAGGTTGACCAGTTCGATCTTGCCACCTGGGCTGGTGAATGACCTGGGCGCGCTTGAGTTCCAAGACCTGATGCCGTGGCGTGGAGGCAGTGATATAGACGCTATGGCCAGGCTCCGAGCACGACTCGCCGCGCTGGGCAGGAATCTCGGCAGGCTGGTCCGGCGACGGCCGGCATTCGCCGCCTGGCTGGTCCTGTTTGCCGGCGTTTCCCTGACCCTCACGCTGGCCGGCGGTCAGGCTGGTCTCAGTTTGCGCGCCTGGCTCATGATCTATCTGGCTGCAGCAGGCGCCTGTGCGGTCTGCGTACGGCTGATTGTCCTGGGGCCGCAGACTTGATGGCGCCGCGGGCAATCTCGGTGCAATCGATCGGTGTATGGGCACAGCCAAAGTTGGGTGGGTGGTCCTGATGGACCTTTCCATCTGTGTTGTCAGCTTCAACACCCGATCCCTGCTCGAGCGTGCATTGGAGACTGCGCTGGCAGACAGCCAGTGGATGAGGCACGAAGCCGTCGTGGTTGACAACGCCAGCAGCGACGGCAGTGCGGACATGGTTCGGGAGGTGTTCCCCGGCGTCCGACTGGTCGAGAATCGACAGAACCGCTACTTCACGGCGGCGGCCAACCAGGCATTCGCTGAGGCGCGAGGGACACACCTACTGCTTCTCAATCCAGACACCGAAATCATGCCCGGTACGATCCAGCCGCTGGTTGCCAAATTGCTGGACGAGCCCGAGATCGCCGCCGCGACCCCCCGTATGATGTTTCCGGATGGCAGGCTCCAGCGCAACTGCTCGCGTTTTCCAAGCTACGAGTACCTGCTGCTGACTTACACCTTCGTCGGGTTGTTGGCGCCGTGGCGGCGTCGAGCCGTGCACGATCGGATTTGGTTCGGCCAGTGGGACCGGTTGAGCGCGCGCTTCGTCGAAGTAATGCCGGGTTCGTTCATGTTGATCCGCCGAGCGGCGTTCGAGGCGATCGGCCCATTCGATGAGAAGATGTCTCTGTCCTTCTCCGACACCGATTGGTGCCGGCGTGCCGGCGATGCCGGTTTCAAGCTCGCCTATCTGCCGGTTGGCGGAGTGGTTCATCAGGAAGGCGCCAGCCGGCGGCAGGTCCTGCGCCGGGCCCAAAGCCTCTATTTTCGTGATCTGTGGGCCTTTGCCGCCAAGTGGTATGGGCGCGGCCGGGCCGGGCTGCTCGCAGGATTGACATTACCGACAGAAGCCTGGCAAGCAGTAAGAGCAGGGCTGGGTCCGGTTCGGTGACCACTGACAGGATTAGAAGCCTATTCTTCAGTTCATATTCCGGGTTGGGCGGTGGTGAGACCAGCCTGCTGGCCTTGCTTGGCGGCCTGGACAAGTTGAACCACGCGCCGGCGCTGGTGTGCCCCCAGTCCGGCCAGCTAAGCGCGGCAGCCTCCGAACTTGGGATTCGGACGCACCTGATCCCTTACCGGGGCGCAACGTCTTGGTTCATACCCTCGCTGTGGAGGTACCTGCCCACTACACTCCGGTTCAGGAGGCTTCTTAGGTCGAGCCGGCCGGACGTGGTCCACAGTGACTACCACTCGCTGCCGTACGTGCTGCCCACCGCTCGTTCGTTGGGGATCCCGGTGATATTCACTTGCTGGGGTTGGTGGTTTCGGCCAAAGCCCTGGCAGGTGGCATGGTTTACCCGGCCTGGATTGACGATCCTTGCAGCCTCCAAAGCAGTAGCTCGCGGCTCACTTGCGGGCGCTGCTGCGATTGCAGGTCGTCCCGCCGCGATTGTCTATCCTGGTGTGGACACACATCGCTTTCGTCCGAGAAGGGCCCAACTGTCAAGTTTGAGAGCGAGGCTGGGTCTGGCCGAAGAAGGGAGGGTGGTTTCCCTCGTCGCACGCTACCAACACGTAAAAGGTCATGATGTGTTCCTCAAAGCAGGCAGGACGATTTTGGAGAGCGCTCGGCAGGTGAGGTTGGCAATTGCTGGGGAAAATGTCTTTGGGGGTTCGAGCGAGGAGTCCTACAAGAAGAAGATCTTGAGCCAGGTTAAAGGTGATCCGCTTCTGTCGCAGCACCTCGAGTTCCTCGGCTGGATAGACAGACCGCAAGACTTGCTCGCAGCCTCGGACGTGGTAGTGGTCCCCAGCCGCTATGAAAGTTTCGGCATGGTTGGCGTCGAGGCAATGGCCTGTGGCGTGCCGGTGGTCAGCACCAATGTCGGTGGTCCGGCGGAAACGATCGTCGATGGCGAGACGGGCTTCCTGGTGCCGCCTGAGCGGCCCGACATGATCGCCGAGCGGGTGCTCACGTTGCTGGCCGATGACGGACTGCGCCAACGGATGGGCCAGGCCGGGCGGGCGCGAGTGGAAACACACTTTTCGCTGGACCGGTACGCTGCCGAGTTCGCAGGTGTGGTCGAGAGGTTGCTGGCACCGCATGATGGGCAGGGAGTCTCCGGCCAGGGAGATCGGCGCTGAAGATCCTGGTCGTCTCCCGCTGTCCGC
>DASWJQ010000174.1:0-19198 GCA_036397095.1 Anaerolineales bacterium | reverse complement strand
GTGGAAACACACTTTTCGCTGGACCGGTACGCTGCCGAGTTCGCAGGTGTGGTCGAGAGGTTGCTGGCACCGCATGATGGGCAGGGAGTCTCCGGCCAGGGAGATCGGCGCTGAAGATCCTGGTCGTCTCCCGCTGTCCGCCCGATCCCCTGCACCACGGCGACAGGTTAATGCTCCACTACCTGGCGCGGGAATTATCGGCGCGCGGTAACCAGTTGGATCTCATCGCCTTTGACGGCGAAACGCAGCATCCCTCCGAAGGGAAACCGTACGAACACTTCGGCTCGGTACAACTCCTACCCGAACGGATGCGCTCCGGCCTCGACTATCTCCTCCGACTGCGGCGCGTATTCCCAAACCAGGCCGGCGAATCATGGAACCCGAGCATGTGGCGAGCGATAGCCCAGGCTGTGCTCGAACACGACTTCGACCTGGTCCACTTCCTGGGCAGCATTCAAGTCTATGAGTTCCGCAATGCCGTCTGGTCTCACTTGCCGACGGTCATCGTGCCGGCCGACTCGCTGACACTGCTCCACCGGCGCCGGCTGGCAGTTGCTGGCGGTGCCCGGCGCTTGCGGGCCTGGTTGGAGTGGAAGGTGGCGCGAGGGTTCGAGCGCACGATCTACCAAGGCTTCGGCCGGGTCATTGTGGTGGGAGAGGGCGATCGGGCAGAGCTGGCCGATCTCGCCGCCGGACTTCCCGTCGAGGTCATCCCGAACGGCGTCGATCTGCCGGTGGAGTACCGCATACCTCGGGCCCCGCCAACGCTGGTCTTTGTCGGCAACTACACGTATGCGCCGAATGTCGAGGCGGCCATCTGGTTGGCGGAAGAAATCCTACCCCGCGTGCAGGCGGTCAAACCGGCGGCCCGCCTGCTTCTGGTTGGGGCCGACCCCCCGGGCAAGGTGCGGCGCCTCGCCAACGATTCCGTCGAGGTCACCGGCTGGGTGCCGGCTGTCGGCAGCTACTTGCGCCAGGCGACCTGCTTTGTCTCGCCGCTGACAAGCGGTTCGGGCATGCATAACAAGGTGCTCGAGGCGTTGGCCCAAGGGGTGCCGGTCGTGGCGACACCGATCAGCTGTGATGGGTTGTCATTGACCGCCAAGGAGCATGTATTGCTCGGCACAACGGCTGAGAGCCTGGCGGATCAGGTACTCCGCCTGATTGGCCAGCCCCGGTTGGCCGAGCGCATCGGCCAAGCCGGGCGTGAGCATGTGCGGGCACATTTCAGCTGGCGGTCGGTGGCCGATCGGTACGTTAATGTGTTCGAATCGGTGGTTGAAGAGTTTGGTCGGGGGCTGGCTGGGAGGGGAGGCCGATCCGGATTGCCGAGTGGAGCCGGGGCAGCCGCCGGGGACCCAGCCGCGACGGCGCCCAAAGCGCCAGCGTGACCAGGATGTCGTCGACACTCGGCGGCGAAAAGCCCTCGACCTTCCCCCGCTACCTTGTCGAGAAGGAAGCCTTGCTCGTCTTGGGGGTGGCTTTGGCTGCGCGGCTGGTATTCCTGCTGCTGCAGGACCCGCTGGCCCTCTATGAAGGTGGCGACGGCCCGTACTACGTGCGCCAGGCCTGGTTGCTGGCCAATGGCGGACTGGAGCACCCGCTCACGACGGCCGGTCCCCTGTACCCCCTTTTCCTGGCCACAGTCTGGCTGGCCTTCCCATCGGCGCCAATGCCAGACGCGGCCGGCGTCCCCTTGGGATTCTTGTTCATCGTTCGGCTTGGCAATGTCCTGGCCAGTGGATGGACTGTGCTGCTTGTCTATGGGCTTGTGCGGCAGCTGGGCGTTGGGCGCAGATCGGGCATGCTGGCTGCCCTGGCCGTCGGGCTCGGCCCAGCCTTCGTGATCGAACCGTTCTACCTGCGAACCGAGACGTTTTTTGTCCTGCTGCTGACGGCTGCCTGCTGGCTGTATCTGCGGGCGCAGCGGGAGGCTTCGATCGCCAGATTGGCGGCGAGCGGCGCAGTGCTGGGCTTGGCCACGTTGACCCGACCGGTTGCCTTGCCGTTGGTTCTGCTGCTGGGGGGCCATTGGCTGATGACCCACGGGAGACGAAGCGGTCGTGCTCAGATTGCCGCCTTGTTGGCCGGCCTGCTGGTCATCGTCGTCCCGTGGGTCGCCTACCTGCGCGCCGAAACCGCTTACTTCACTCCGGAGGGCTTTGGCTCCAATTTGTGGATCGGCGCCAGCGGTGATGGAACCTGGCAGGGCACCTTCCCTACTGCCGAACGCAGCCTGGCGTTTGGCGGCACGCGTGATGACTACCTGCCGGAGGTGGCCCGGCTGATTGGGTCGGACCCGCTGGGTTGGCTGCGTCTGCGGTCGGGCAATCTCGCCCAGGCGGTCTTGGTGCCTCACGGCGTAAACGACATCGGTGGTCCCAGCCTCAAGGTGCTGGCTGCCGCATGGGCGCAGGCAGACCGGTCGTGGACTGGCTTGTTGGCGATTATCGGCCTGCCGAGCTTCGTTCCCAAGCTGATCATCTATCTGTTCCACATGGCTGCCTTGGGGTTGGGGGTGCTAGGGTTGGTCAGTTTCTGGCCGGCATGGAGAACGGCCGGCCCGGTGATGCTGATACCCGCTTACTTCCTACTGGTCCACTTCTTTTTGACGGCGCAGCCGCGCTACCTGTTCCCGGCGGAGGCCTTCCTGTGGGTGCTGGCGGGCGGGGCGGTTCAGCGGCTGATGGAACGCCGGGCGACGGTTATTGGTCCGGTGAGCGCCGACTGACTCGGTTTGGGATTCTGTGGGCGATGGTCAGGCAACCAAACGCCATGGACCACGGCAGCCAATCACGGAGTCGATCGCCGAGCCATTCGGCGAGCCCGGTTGTGCGATAGTAGCCAGATGCTCGGAACGGCCACCCCAACCCCCAAAGCGTGAAGCTGTGGCCAATCGGATGGCTTGCAACCACTTCGAAACCGGCAAGACGCACTGCCGCTTCGAGGTCCTCCCTCGCGTACGCGGTCTCATACAGTAGCGCCCCGTGCTCCCCTGAGGCTGCGCGTCGCAGTCTGCGGCGATGCACAAGTCGACGGACCAGGCTCGGCACGGGGACGCTGACCACCAGCACGCCGCCAGGCCGCAGGATGCGCCAGGCTTCGGCCAGTGCTGGTCCGGGCCCAAAGTCGAAGTGCTCCAGGACGCCAAAGGACAGGTAGGCGCCAAACGACTCCGAATGAAACGGAAGACGGTGAATGTCGCCTGCCAGCAAAGTCTGGTCTGGGTCGGCTGCCTTGAGTGGCCGAAGCGCCGGCTCAACATAGTCGAGGCCGATCACTTGGTAGTCAAATCCGGTCAAATCGACCAGGCGGATGCCCATGCCGCAGCCGGCCTCCAGCAGTGGGGCATCTCGCGGCAAGTGGGGCAGATAGAGCGCCCGCTCTTGCCGGGCCCGGCGGTAGCCAAGCGTTTCGCGCTCGGCCATCAGGGTCGCCTCGTCCGACCAGATTCGAGCCCAGGCACGCCGGGTCAAGCGATAGCGCTCAGTCCGCATAGGACGAAGAAGCTGGCGGCGAATCGCTCGGCGCTACGCGGTATACCTGGGCTCCCCCCGCCTCAAAGACCAGCCCGAGATAGCCGGCCTCCGCAGGGCTGGATCGCGTGCCGGACAGCTCGGCTGCCGGCTTCCAGCGCCAGGCCTCGGCCAGGCTGGTCGGATCGCCGATGGCCTCGGGCACCAGGACGTACTCGATCCCAGACTCCCGCAGCAGCACTGCGTTTGTCTCGTCTGCCGGATCGAGCCAAAATCGGAGCAGCCGATCTTGTTCTCGGCCTATTTCGCCCTTGTCGCCGGGGGACCGACCTGCAACCCAGAAGAAGGGCTGCCAGCGGAAGTAGACGCTGTCGCGCTCGGTGATCACCGGCGCCCAATGCGCCTCCCAGTCGCGGCTGCCTGGTAGGTCCCCGGGATAGTTGAGCACTCTGGCGTCGGCGGGGCTGTGATCTCGCAACCACAGCATGGCCTGCACGTCATTGGCTGAACTCAAACTCCCATAGATGGCCGGCCCCCGTTTCGACCACGCCAGCAAATGCGGATGGAGCAGCAGCCCGGCGACGAGGAAGCCGATGGCGATGACCGATCCGGTCGTAAGCCAGCGGCCGAGCTTGCTGGCGCTCGATCGGCTGGTGAGCCAAGCCAGGGCGGCCGTTCCCAACGCCAGGTAGGGAATTGTTGGGCCGTGCCATGCCAGGCTGAATGGATAGGCAAAGCGAAACAGCCCGGCGACGGGACCCGCTGGTGACAACGGCTTCCAGTCGAGCAGGCTGACGAGGGCGATCGCCACCAACCAGCCGGCCATGACAAGTGACCACGCCGGGGGGCGCCGGAGCAGCAGGCCCAGGCCGAGCAAGGCCAAGCCCGGCCAAACCATGCCGTGGTACAGGGTCATTTGGCGCCAATGCTCAGCCGAAGCCACAAAGGGTGAGGCTAGTTCGGAGGTGAGCAGCGGCCGAATGGAATGAAGCCAAGGCAAGAGCAGAAGTAGAGTTGCCAGAGGGACGACGATCGTGGCTGCCAACAAGCGCCGGCGTGGGGGGTGGTCCACGCCAAGCGGTGCCAGCAGCACGGTCGCCAGCCAGCCCAACCCGAGGACAATGGCCGAGTCGGCATGCGTGATGGCGGTAGCCGCGAAGAACAGGACGGTAAACGCCAGATCACCAAGCCGGCCTGACCGGAAGTAGCGCAGCAGGCAGTGAACTGCTGCCAGCGTAAAGAGCAGTCCAAAGATGGCTGTGTAGTGCGAATCGAGCAGTGCCGTCCACATTCCGACGCTCAATGCTGCCGCGGCCGCCGCCAGCATCGACCAGATGTCGCTCCCTGCCGCAGACCCATCCACCGGTCTTGGCATGCTTTGGTCGCTCAATCCAGCCAGGTTGCGACCGAACGCGGAGGCCAACCAAACGAAAAGAAAGGCGGCCGAGTGGGCCGCTGCCATCATGATGCTGCTCAGAGGCATTCCGGGGAAGACATCAGAAAGCGAGGCGAACAGGTTCAGCGCGCCGGGGGCATATAAGTAGCTGATTTCGGGGTGCCATGGGGCCAGTGAGCTGATCGATCCTGCCTCACGGATCATCAGGCTCAGGTAGCCAAACCCCTGGGCATCGGTGTCAAACGGCGTCGGCAGGAGAAGCAGTGGCAACGCCAGCGCCAGGGCGGTCGCCAACAACAAAGATACCAGCGGAAAAGGGTTCGATCGGCGGATGGCCTTGAACCCCGGTGCCGTCTCCGAGCCAGCCATCAGCCTCAGCACGAGGAAAACGACAGCGCTCGCCGTCAGCATGATGCTCAGTCGATAGCCGACAATTGCACTCAAGTTGGCGGAGAGCAGGGTGGTGCCGGCCAGCCAGGCAGTCCCAAGGAGCGCCGAGCCTGGCTGGTCCCCCTTCCATCCTCGTTCAACTGGCTGGTCTGTGATGCCGCGTACTACCGCAAGCGCACCAACCGGACCCAAGTTGTACATGGCTAGAGGTGGCCGATGATTTGGGCAGGGTTGCCGGCGGCAATGGCGCCGGCAGGGACATCGCCCCGGACCACACTGCCGGCGCCTATGACGGCACCGCGGCCGATTTGACTTCCTTTAAGAATCAGGGACTGGGTGCCGATGAATACATCGTCTTCGATCACGACGGGTGAAGTGGCGCCCGATAGGGGGGAAGCAGCCCGTTCGCCGGGCTCCAGCGGGTGGAAATCGGTGTCCATGATGGTGCAGTTGGCGCCCACCGTAACCCGGTCGCCGAGCTGCACCAATTGGCCGGCGCATAGGATTCCCCCTGAAATTCCGACTGAGTTACCTAATTGGAGGAGCGCGTTCGGCGCCCAGGTTGTGAGCAGGCAGGGATGGTCAATCCCCAGCGGATTGGCATGCCACCAATTGCGAAGCTCAAGACGGTCGCCGAAGACCATCCGGCTGTGCCGATGTCGTTGGAGGCGCGGGCGGCCGTAGATGCGCCAGCCTTCGCCCACAGGCACGCCGTGCCGGGCGAAGTACAGCCTGACCCAGGGCCAGGCTGCCAGGCGGCGCAGTTCGGCCCATGCTTTCCAGGGGGTAGCGCGGGTCCAAGCAAGTGCCTGGCGGGGGCTGTCGGGCCACATTGCGGTCGACTACCTATTGGCCTGCTGGAGGTCCATCGGGGGAGGTTGGATACAAGGCATAGCCGTCGTCCGTCACTTGGATGGGGCTGGCTGTCAGCGACCACGGGCCAAGCTGGCCGACCCCGAGATTGTAGACCACATAGTCAAAGCTGTCGGCCTCGGCGGACGGTGGTTGGCCGGCCTGGGCCAGACTGACGGCGCCCAGCCGCTGCAGCTCGAGGTGGTAGACCGCCAGCGGGGGCACGCCCAGCAACCGGCTCCCGACCGGCAGTTGGTTGATGGTCAAGGCCAGATCGTAGACGCCGCCCAATCGCAGGTGATGCTTGGTGGCATCATCCATCGTCGGATCCTGCAAGATCAGGCGCTTGCCGTCCACAGCCCGATCAAGGGCCGTCACGAGCATGACGAGGATGACCAGCACGCCAATGGCGGTTCCCACGAGCCGCTGGACCTCGCCAAGACGAAAGCTGCGCCGTGCGGCCAATTCGCGGACCATCAGCGAGGCGCCGGCCGCCAACAGCGGCACAAGGCTGACGAGGAAGCGCGGGTCGTAGCTGGCAGCCAGCCACCAGGCAACGAAGAACGGGACGATGTAGGCTGCCAGCACGGTCCAAGCAATGTTGTCGGCGCGGCGGCGCAGCACCAGCTGAACAAGTCCGAAAGCCAGGCCCGTCGCAAACAGCCAGCCGGGAAGGCCG
Organism: Anaerolineales bacterium; assembly: GCA_036397095.1. Taxonomy (GTDB): domain Bacteria; phylum Chloroflexota; class Anaerolineae; order Anaerolineales; family E44-bin32; genus DASWJQ01. The sequence continues at coordinate 12,405 of DASWJQ010000174.1, read as the reverse complement.
AACTGCCGTGTGGGATCGACCCACACCATCAAGCTGCTGACGGTAGGACGGGCCTGGTCGAGCCAGATCGTCGGGGGGACCAGCGCCTGGTGGACGGCCAGATTGCGCAGATACCACGGCCCAGCCACGGCCAGCACGACGGCGATCATCAGCGCCTTCTGCGACGCAGCGTTCACCTGCCGCCCATGATGGTTGGGGACGGAGGTTGAATGCGGCAAGAGCAACAGGAGCACCAGGCTTGGTAGCAGGGCCAAACCGGTGTTTTTCGTCCACATGGCCAATCCGGCGAACAATCCGGTGAGCGCGGCATCCTGCCAACGGGAAACGCGCAGCCAGCGGTAGGCGAAGAGCGCGCTCAGGACGAAGTAGAGACCGGCGGGCACGTCGGTGTAACCCGACGAGGCCCAACGCACGTAGATCGGTGTCAGGGCGACCAGGCCGGCCGCCAGCCAGGCGGACCGTCGGTTGCCGGCGGCCCGCGCCAGGGCGCCGCTGGCGCCGACCCCGCCGAGCGCCATCAGCGCCGGGACGAGCTTGGCGGCGTACTCGTCGAGCCCAGCCGAGGCCCAATGGGTGTACGCGTAGGCCAGTGGGATGAGCATGGGGTAGGCAGCATAGAAATGCTCGTCGGGCAGGGCCCCTGTTTGATAGATCGACTTGGCCAGCGGCCCATAGATGGCCAGGGTGTCCCAATCAACGTATGGCCAGTAGGTGGCGTTGAACAAAACCGCCCCGGCGGTCAAACCGACGGCCAAAACCAGCCCGGCTTGCAGCGGATCGCGCCGGATGTTGAAAAAGGAATCCGGCAAAGGAAACCGGCCTGGTGACAACCTGCCGCGCCCCAGCCACAACCCAGCAACGGCCAACACGGCTGCGGCCGCCACCGAAGTGGGTAGGTTGAGACGACCTGGCACAAGCCAGGCGATCCAGAACAGGGTCGTTGTCAGGAGACCCAGGCTCAGACCCAGGCTGGTGCACAGCAAGATCAGCGGATTGCGGTCTTGGGGCGGGAGTAGCCAGCAGGCAAATCCGTAGCCGCAGCTGAGCCCTAACCAAATCAGGAGGGCGGTCGCTGGCCACGCCATCTCAGCTGAGGGAGAGGATGAACTGGAGCAGCTCTTCGGCCCGCTGGCGGTAGGTGTGGTCGGAGAGCGCTCGACGCCGGGCTGCCTGTCCGATACGGCGGCGTTCGTCCTCATGCTCGAGCAGGAAACGATACCGATCGACCGCCTCGTCGGCGGAATGAACCACCACCAACTCTTTGCCCGGCTCAAACCACTCTTCGACGCCGGCCCACGGATTGCAGATCATGCAGGTCCCCATCATCGCCATTTCAAACGGGCGCAGGATTGAGGAACCATACAGTTCTGCTTGCGGTTGGCGCACGATCACCAGACCAAGCTTGGCGCGGGCAACATACCGCCGCAGCTGGCTGTACGATCGATAGGGCAGGGTTTCGACCCGGCCCAGGTCACCAAGCCGTTTTCCGCGGACGGCAAACCTGGCCTCGGGCAAGCGGGCGGCTGGCTCAACCAGCATGCTCCTGATCCACGCTGCCCGATATTCGGCTGTGTGGCCATAAAAGAAGACGTCAAGATCCTGGGGCAAAGCGATCGGTGCCAGCAGTTGGGGGTCGGCGCCATAAAACAAAGTCTTGATCGTGGTCGCCCCCATCTTGCGAAGTTCGTCCTGGTCATTCTTGGCATTGGTCAGGACGGCGCTGTAATCCGACAGGTCTGCGCCCGGGTAGATGCTGAACCCCGAGCCGTAGCCTCCATAGCTGGGCAGACTGGCTGGAAAATCGCCGTCGTAGAGCAGAACTGGGATTCGATGTTGCTCCCTCAGCTCCTTGGCCAGGCCGGGCAGGTGATTGGCGGGCAATCCGAGGAGCAGGACAGCATCCGTATCCTTCTCGGCTCGCAGGATTCGATCGATATGGCGCTGCCATTTCGGGCCGATGGTGCGGGCGGCCAGCAGCCGGGTCGCCCGCTGAATGGGTCCGTCCGCCCGGCGGTGATTTGTGTCCGTACCGACCCGTTTGAGGATCGATCTGCGAGCCAACCGGCGCAGGGTGACGAATAGTTCCCCCTCGAGCCTTGCGGGATTGGGGTACGCCCGCCACCATGGGCTGCTCGGGACCCGACCGTGGTAGGCGGTCACGGCCAATTCAACATCGCATTCGTCCAGCGCTTTGAGCAGCTGCCACCATGCAGGGGTGGCACTGAAGGGTGTATCAAGATCCAGCGAAGAACAGGCGACGACAAGTTTCATAGATTCGGTTGTTTCCAAATGTGGCGGGAAGCCGCGTTCGCCCGAGAGCGACGGGAGCATCTCCGGGAGCTACCCATTCGTTGGTGGTCGAGTCTAGCATAGGCAAGGCGGCGGTCGATGGGCAGGGGGCATGGCGGTATCATCCGGTCATTCGTGGGCGGTCGGGAGGGCACGCTTGGTGTTGCGGGTCGGGATCCTTACGGAGCGGATTGCCCCCGGCGACGGCTGGGGCAGCTATGCGGCCGGGCTGACGCTGGGTCTGCAGCGGCTCGGTGTGGAACTGGTGCTCATCGCGGCCCAGGCACAGGCGTCGGGCGGACCGGTAGGCATCGTCCCGCACGTCATGCTGCCGGCGCCCGTCGGACGGCGGCTGGGGACGCTGCGAAGTCTGGCGCTCGCCGAACGACTGCGCCAGCGATTGCGAAGCTGCGATCTGATCCACTGTCTGGTCGAACCCTATCTGCCGCTGGCGGCTGCCAGTCGCCTGCCCGGGCAGCCGCTGGTGGCAACGGCACATGGCACCTGGGCGGTCCGCCCTTTGCAGCGCTGGCCGGCCAGCCTGCTGTACCGCTGGGCCTGGTCGAGCGCTGATCTGGTCGTCTGCCAGAGCCAGCACACCTGCCGGCGACTGGCGGCCAAGGTGCAGCTCAAACGCCAGGCCGCCATTCCCGGCGGAGTCGAGCTAGCTCAATGGTCAGGCTCGGGTGAATCCGGCGGCGGGGCAGGCAGCGGTCATCCGCTGGTTCTGACGGTTGGTTCTTCGAAGGCTCGCAAGGGCCTGGAGGAGGCCGTTCGTGCCGTCGCCATCGCCGCTCGCCAATTCCCTGGCATCCAACACGTCGTTGTCGGCCGGATCTCTCAACGCGACCAGGACAAGCTGCAAGCGGTGGCCGAACAGGTCGGGGCGGTCAACCGGGTGGCGTTTCGGTCCCAATTGTCCGCCGATGAGCTCGCCGACCTCTACCGTCGGGCCGCCGTCAACTTGCTCCTTCCGATTGATTCACAGGGCAGCTTCGAGGGGCTGGGGCTCACCTACTTGGAGGCGGCCGCGGCGGGAACGCCCTCCATTGCGACCACGGGGAGCGGGGCCGAGGAAGCCGTGATCGACGGGCGCACGGGTGTGCTGGTGCCCCCCCACGATCCCGCCCGTGCCGCCGAAGCCATCCTTCGGCTTGTGGGCGACGAGAACCTTAGGTCGGAGATGGGGCGGGCTGCCTCTGACCATGCTCAGGCCTTCGGCTGGGACCGGGTCGCTGCCCGCCTGCTTGCCGAGTATCAACTATTGCTGGCGGCCCGACCCCGCACAAGAACTGCGGCGGGAACGTGAGACGCCTGCCGGAATGACCTCTCCGTTGGTTGGCCAGTCCGGCGCCGGCGCGGCAAGGAATGCGTGGCGCCGGTCCATTGGTGTCCTGCTCAGCCGGTTGTGGGATGGCCAGGTGACGCGCCGTTCACTGCCCCTGGTTGGCGCCAGCCTGCTAGGGATTGCCCTGTCATTTGCCAAATCGGTTGTGCTGGCGCGCTCACTTGGTGTAGCCGGCTTTGGTCAATTGAGCTATGCGCTGGCGATCACGCTGTTTGTCGGCCAGTTCGCCAACATGAAGACCGGGGACAATCTGGTGCGGTTCGTCGGGGCGGCGTTGGCTCGCGGTGAACGTTCCCGGGCCACAACCTACGCCCAACTGGGCGTCGTCGTGGATGTGACGGCCGCCGTTCTGGCCTTGGCGATCGTCTATTGGATCGCTGGCCCGCTGGCGGCAGGACACTCCAATCAGACGGCGCTCCGTCAGATGATCGAGATCTATGCCCTGGCGCTGCCGTTCTTGCTGCTGCGCAGCACCTTTATGGGACTGTTGACCGCGCTCAAGTCATTTAGGGCGGTCGCTGGGTTGCAAGTGGCGCTGCCAGCGGCGGAGCTGGCCGCCATCAGCTGGCTTGCGCGCCAAGGAGAGGCCGCCGCGGTCACCGGCCTGGCCATAGGCGCCATCACGGCCAGCCTGATCACGATCGCGCTAGGAGGTTGGCTGTTCTGGCGGTCTACCGGATCGTGGCGGGGCGCGGGCTACCGGGATGCCTGGCGGGAGCTTCGTCCCTTCACGATCTACGGATCGCTGCAGGGCAGTCTGAAGTCGCTGACCGCCAATCTCGATCTGGTCGTGCTGGGTTTCTTCCGCCCGGCAAGCGAGGTTGGCTACTACGCGTTGGCCAGGAGCGGTGTAGGTGTGCTGGCGACGATGGTGGCGCCGCTGGCCCAGGTGCTGCATCCACTGCTGAACGAGGCCTGGGTGGGAAGACGTTGGGGCGAGCTGCGCCGTCTGATTGCCAGCTTCATGCTGATCAATGGCCTTGCTGGATTGGCGGCTCTTGCGGCCTTGTTGCTTATGGGCCGCTGGTTGGTGACCAACATCTACGGGCCGGCCTACACACCGGCGGTAGTCTTGATGCAAGTGCTGGTGATCGCCGTGGCGTTGCAGGCAGTCTTTGCTTGGATGCGGCGGCTGTTGTTGGTTGCCGGACGGCCAAGGTTGGATTTGATCGCGGGTGTTTTCGGGACTGCGTTCTTCTTGATCCTGGTTGTGCCAGCGAGCGTCTTCGGCGGGGCCATCGGACTGGCTGGCCTTGAGATCCTGCGCGCCACCTTGATGGTGGCAATCTTCGCCTGGGCCATCTCGACGAAGGTCGGCACACGTTCGTTGGACTTGGAATCAAGCTGAGGTTTCGATAGGTGATTGAGGCTGGTCACTTGTCGGGGCTCCGCCAGGTCCGGGCGTTTCGGGCCCGAGAGCAAACGCCAGAATCCGCGCTGCACGCGCCGGCCATTGGTAGCTCTTGGCTTCGTGCTGAGCGCGGGAACTGAGTTTATCCCCCAGCGCCGGGCTATGCGCCAAGCGCCCCAGCGCTGCGGCAAATGCTGCCTGGTCACCGGCTGGAGCCAACAGCGCATTCTGTCCGTCCACGAGGATCTCGGCCAGGGCGGGCAACGAACTGGCGACGATGGGAACTCCAGCTGCCATGTATTCAAACAGCTTGAGAGGCGATGCCTCGTAGGCCAGGTGGTGGGTTGGCGGAAACGGGACGGTCAAAGCGTCGCAGGCCCGCAAATAATCGGCTAGTCTGCTCGGTTTGACCCAGCCTGGAAACAGACCGGTGCTGGCAGGGAGCCCCCGGTCGATCAGCCGGTTGACAAGCTGATTGGCTTGCTCGCCATCGGCTCCTACGGCGGCCAGTCGAATATCCAAGCCGGGGTTCTGCGCGCCAAAGGTGCCGATCGCCTCCACCAAGTCTGACAGACCCTTCTCCTCGCCCAGGGTTTGGGTTCCACCGGCGTAGCCGACGATGAAGGCACTGGCCGGCCAGCCGATCTCCTGCCGCAAGGAACGGCGGTCGCCTGGACGGGCAAACCGCTCAAGCCGTACCCCGTCGTGAGCCACCAGCAGGCGATCAGGGGCGGTCCCCGCCTGTCGGTATTGATCCGCCAGGTGGCCGGTCACCGTAACGATGCCTCCAATCCGTTTGTCGAGCGATCTGTGCAGCCAACGGCCAACCAGCGACCGAGGGAATGCGTGCGATTCGAACAGCATACGCCGGGCCCGATCCGGCCAAAGCCGGCTGGCCAGCCAGACGACAAAGGCATCGCGCGAGTACAGGATGGCAGCTGGATTCGCAGGCAGCCTGCGCATGACCGTCAGCGAGAAGCGAAGCATGCTCAGCCGCCAGGCTGCCAACAGGGCCAGGCGCGTGAGCGGCGCCGGCAGTCTGCCGGCCGGCAAACTCAGGTCGGGCAGGTCCTGGGGTTCGATGGCGAAGTTGCGCCGGACGTCGTACCAGTCCCACAAATCGCTAGCGCCGCCATCGAGCGGCCGAAGGCCGGCGACCACCAACTTGACGTCACATCCCTGGTCGGCAAAGGCCTCGCACATCTGCATGATCTGATGCGTGTGGGCCCGGCGACTCGGCAGACGAATGTGGGCCGCGTAAAGCAGTTCCTGGGATATTTCTTCTGGCGCGCCCACTCGTTCGTCAGCTGCTGCGGAGCTCATCGACCAATCCAAGAAATCGGATCATCCGTTGCTGGTAGGTGTGGTGTTGATGGACATGGTCTTGGCCGGCGCGAGCAATCCGCCCGCGTTCGGCGGGCTGCGCCAACATCGACTTTACGATCCCCGGCAGCTCGTCGATCGAGCGATAGGTCAGCAAATGACGGTCCGGCTCGAACCATTGGTGGACGGCAGGGCAATCATTGACGATTTGCAGGCAGCCTGCGCCGCAGGCCTCGAACAGGCGCATGTTGCCTCCCCACGGCATGAAGTCGCCGTGCGGATTGACGACAATCGCCGAAGTCTGCAGCGCGCGCAGCATTTCGTGGCCCAGCGCCGGCCCTCGGTTGTGAGCTCGCAAGGAGGCGGGCACCTCGTGTACGCTCCAGATTGCCAGGTCGAACCCGCGCAAGCGCTCGAGGGCTGCGATTCGCTGGCTGTAGAGATTGCTCGGCACAAGGGTCCCGACAAACCCAATCTGCCCCTCGGCTCGGGCAGGTCCGGCAGGTGGGGAGGCCGCCGGACGGTGAAAGGCAGGATCAACGGCCGACATGGGAAGCACCACGGAATGGGGAGCCCCCAGCCTGCGCCACTGGTCGGCATGGCCCTGGTCGTTGGCTACCACCAGGTCATACAGGCCGGCCGCGGCGCGCTCGATGCGATGGGCGAAGGTCTCGGGCGGCGTACCGCAGGTGTAGATCAACGTGGGCCGCGGATCGAGCTGCTTGAGCTGGCGCAACGTCTGCGGCAGGATCAGCTGATTGCCGCCGACCAGGACGAGGATGTCCGCCTGGAATTGTCTGGCGACCGATAGCAGCTGCCGGTTGCGCAGCCTGGCAGCCGGATTGAGTTCGGGGAAGCGCGCCGCCAGGCCGGCGACGAGGCGTCGCCGGCTGGGCCGGTGTGTCACGTAGAGCCGCTGGGCCGGCGCCGACCGCCAGAATACCTGGCACGTGTGGCCCATGCGCTCGAGCGCCTTCACCCAGAAGGAATGCGCCTGAGAGATGGGAAAGAATGGCGGCGCGTGCGTCCGACTGGCTCCAGTTTCCTCGGGATGGTGGAGCGAGGCGATAAAAAGGATCTTCATCGCCCGGCCTCGGGGACGACGGGCACATGCGGTGGCCCATCCATCGTCGCCTGCTGCCAGAGTTCGAAGATCAATAGCCGGAAGACCATCTCGGTGTGGTCGGCTGCGCCACGATAGTGGTCCGTCACCAAGGCACGAACCGCGGCCGGTTCGAACCAGCCGCGGTTAAGACTGCGTCGATCGAGCAGCACCTGCTGAACCGGATCGGCCAGTTCATGATCGATCCAGGCTCCGTGCGGTGTGGAGAAGGCGCGCTTTGGTCGGTGCAGCACCGACGCTGGCAACTCCTGGCGCATGGCTTGGCGCAGGGCATGCTTGGTGCCTGGTCGCCGGCGGTAGGAGGGAGTGCGCAAGCTGGCAGCCACCAGGTCCCGGTCGAAGAACGGGACGCGCGCCTCCAGGCCATGGGCCATCGTAACTTTGTCAAGCGAGAGCAAACCGTTGGCCGGCAGCCAGGTCTTCATGACCAGTCGTTGCACCAGGTCCTCGGGAGAAGCGCCGGTCTCAGGCGCCAGCAGCTGCTCGAAGGCGCGAGTCGTCTGGCCTACGCCCCGGCTGACTGGCAATTGGGGCCCATATAAGGAGAGGCGCTGTTGCCCCGAGCTGGCCAGGCCGTCAAACGAGAGTGTCCTTTGCAGAAGTTCGGGGGCGGGAAAGGCAATCCGCTGGCGGGCAATCAGCCAGCCCAGGGCGCCGCTCAGGCCGCGCCGGCGGCGCACTCGCGGGTAGGCCGCCTGCAAGATCGGCCCAGTTCGGCCAAGCAGTTTGCGTAGACCATGCGGCAGGGTCCGGTCGAGCCGTGCGCTCCAGCGGAGCGCCGCCGGCAGCTGGGCATGGAAGGGATAGCCTGCGCAAAGTTCATCGCCACCGAGCCCGACCAGGACGGCCTTGACCTCGGCGGCGGCCGCCTCGGCCAGCGCCAGCATGCTTACGGCCGACGGATTGGCGTTGGGTTCATCGTGGGCGAACACATAAGCTGGCAATCTGGACCACCAGTCACGGGCCGCCAGTTCGATCCGCCGGTGGGCGACGCCGAAATGGGCGGCGACCCGGGCCGCATGGTCCGATTCGTCGTGGGCCCGGCCGTGTGGACCGGCGTAACCGAGGCTGAACGTCGGGAGTGGACAAGCCGAGACCGCCTTGACGCAGGCCAGAAGACTGGCCGAATCGAGGCCGCCGCTCAAGAACAAGCCCACCGGCACATCGCTGCGCAGGTGGATCTCGACGGCCCGGTCAAGGCGAGCGCGGAGGCTATCTTCCCCAAGCTCCTCGGCGGGCTCACCGTCCGGGCCAGGCTTGCCAAGCTGCCAGTGCGTGATTTCCGAAATGCTATCCGGCGAGATCACGAGTGCCTGGCCCGGTTCGAGACGACGAATCCCCTTGTACAGCGTCGTTCCGCCAAGCAGGTACCCAAACGTGAGGAACGTGTCGATCGAGTTTTCATCGACCTGGCGCGGCAGGCGCGGATCGGCCAGCAGCGCCTTGGCCTCCGAGGCAAACCACACCAGGCCATCCTGCTCGGCCACGTAGAGCGGTTTGATCGCCAGATGGTCGGTCGCCAGCAGCAAGCGACGACGCGGCTGATCCCAGAGGGCAAAGGCATACATGCCACGCAGCCGCTCGAACAATCCGAGCCCTTCCTCTTCATAGAGATGGACCAGCACTTCGACGTCGGACTTCGTGCGGAAGCGGTGGCCGGTTGCTTTCAGTGCCCGCCGGAGTTGGCGATCATTGTAGATCTCCCCATTGCAGACGACGGTAACGGTCCGGTCTTCATTGTGGATTGGTTGGTCGCCGGTCTCGAGGTCGATGATGCTCAGCCGGCGAATGTCCAAGGACAGGCTGGGGGACTCGTCCGGCCAGCAGAAGGTTCCTTGACCATCTGGCCCACGGTGCGCCAGCGCCTTGCCCATGGTTTGGACGACGGCCTGATCGGCGCGTCCGGCCATGCGGCGATCGTACAGCCCGGCAATACCGCACATCTCAGCCCATTCTTTCCGGGCTGGGCTGGGCGAGATCGGAAGCCGTTCGCCAGGCCGCCGGCAGGCGTCGGATGAGTGCCCAGTCGCGGTTGCTGATGGCCCGGCTCGCAAACAGTGCGGCGGCATAGAGCGCCAGCGCGGCAGAACCGATGAACCCCCACGGGGCAAGCCACCACAGGCCGGCCGACAGGACGCCGGCGGCAATTGCCAGACGGGCCAGCCGGTTGGCCATCGTGCGCCACCAGCGGGCCGGCAGATTGGCGGCCAGGGCCAAACAGGCGGCAACCGCAAGCTCCGAAACCAGCACGGCGCGGGCCGCGCCCAGCGCGCCAAGTTGCGGTAGCCACGTCAGCGCCAGGGCCACGTTGATTGCCAGGCCAAGCAGCCTGACGACCAAAGTACGCCTTTGCCGGTTCTGGACGGTGAGCGTTTGTGAGAACACGGCGCTAACCATGGCCGCCAGCGCGACCCAGATAAGCACGCGCAGCACCCTGGCGGCCCCGGCGAACGGGCCGCCAAACAGCACCCCGACCAGCCCATCGGCCGAAAAGGAAACAATCATCACAAGCGGCAAACCGACAACCAGGGTCACGCGCAACAGCCTGTCCACCATCCTGTGGAAGGCCTCGGCTTCTCCCTGGGCGAAGCTCTGCGCCATGTGTGGAAAGGTGACGACCAGCAGCGGGGTGTTGAACAACTCGATGACACCAAACACCAGCACGAAGCCGGCGGTCAGCAGGCCTGTGCCGGCTGCGCCGACCAACGCCGTGGTCAGCAGTTTGTCGGCGTGGCTGGACCCGAGCAGCAGGAAGCCGGCAGCCGCCAGCGGCCAGCCGTCCAGCACGAGGCGCCTGAGCAGCGGCAGCTCAACGGGAAACCGCGGACGGCCCCCGAATTTCATGAGCCCGACCCAGTACGCGGCAGACCGGATGACTGAAGCACATAAGATCGCCAGGTACAACTCGAGCAGCCCGCCACCCGCCAGCAGGACCGATCCGGTCAGGAGCAGCAGCAGCGCGGCATGCGCGACGGCGATGGCCGACGGCAACAGCATTCGTTCGATCGCCAGCAGTTGGTTGTGAGCCATGTTGCCGAAGACATCGATCAGAAGGCCAACTCCGGCCAGCGCCAGCAGCCCTTGGAGGTGGCCTGCGTAGCCAAGAAGTGAGGCCAACAGCAGACAGCCCAACCAGGCGATGGCAGCCAGCGGCGGCTGCAAGCTCACGGTGGCGGCAAGGTAGGCATCGGCCTGGGAATGATCCTTGGCGACCTGCCGGATGACGATCAGACCCATCCCCAGATCGGGCAGCGCCGCCCCGAGGGCCAGCAGCGCACCGATGGTGCCATAGACGCCGTAGCCTTCGGCACCCAGCTGTCGGGCGAGCATCAGCTGCCACAGGAATAGAACCCCTTTGGAGAGCCAGGTGGAGGCCCCGATGGCCAACCCATTGCGAGCCAGGCGCTCGATCGCACCGGTCGCTGGGCCGGGGTAGCCTCGCAGCTTCGGAGCGGTGGGCAGCCCAGAGGGCTCGGCTCGGTTCACTCAGCGCCGCCCGCAGCAAGCTGCGCCTGGTAGACCGCATCCAACTTGGCTGCGATGGCTGGCCAGCCGAATTCAGCCGCCAGTTCCTTGGCCCGGCGGGACATCCGCTGGCGGCGCTGGCGATCGACCAATAGGTCAGCAATCGCCGCCTGCAGGCTGGCCGGCAGGGGCTCGACGACCAGCCCTGCACCGCGCTCGGCGACCAAAGCAAACTGGCATCCTGGCGAGATAACGACCGGCAGGCCGGCCGCCAGCGCCTCGAGCACGGCCAGCGAAAAGCCCTCACCGGTCGCCGGCAAGATGAACAGGTCGGCCACCTGTAGGGCCAGCTCCACCTCGTCGGGCGGAAGTAGCCCGGTGAGCACGACTTGTTGGGACAAACCGGCTCTCGCCACCCGCCGGCGAATCTCGGGCAGCAAGCCTTCCTCTGGGCCGACCATCAGCAGCCGCAGATCAGGCCGGCCCGGACATAAACCGCCGACGGCCTCCAGCAACGGCAGCAGGCCCTTGCGTTCGGTCAAACGCCCCACAAAGACCAAGACCGGACCGTCGCCCAAATTCCATTTCACCCGGAAACTGTCGATGTCGGCCCTTGACCACTGATGAGCGGGCTCGATTCCGTTGGGGACGACGCTGATTTGACGGCTGGTCAGCCTGATCTGCCATCGAGCGCAATGTACTTGGATTTGCCCGGCTTCCTCGGGGGTCAGGGCCACGAAGTGGGCTATCTGGGCCAACAGCCTGCGGCCAATGGCGCGATCCCAAAATCGCTTGGCCCACGGACGGCCGGTTGCGTAGGGTAGGGTGCCGTGGGGCGACATGATCATGGGCAGTCTGGCTTCGGCGGCGGGTCCAGCGACGAGCGCATTCTCCATCGTGCGCAATTCGTGACAGTGAACCAGGTCGATGTTGTGATCGGTCAGGATCGACCGGGCTGCTCGTCCGAAGCCGCCAGGGGTTGACAGGTTGAGGTTGGCCCGGAGCCATTGGACGAGATTGCTGACCCGAATGACCCGGATGCCCATTTCCTCGGTTGGGCCGGAAGGTAGTCGCCGGTTGCGGTCGAGGGCGTCGGTCGTCAGCACGGTCACCCGGTGGCCTCGAGCCGACTGGGCCTGGGCCAGCCCATGCACAGCGCGCACGACGCCGCCATACGCCCAGGCCGGTGCGTAGTACGGGGTGACGTGGAGGATGTTCACACCTCGAGACCCGAGATCATTAGGACTTGCGCCAGGATCGCAGCAGGTATCGTAGCCGCTCGATGGCTATGGCTGACAGCAAGAACACAAACGGGTCGGCCGGCGAGCGGTAGCGGGTTGATGGGTGAAATACGACATAGGTGACGGTCACGACGGCAATCACTGCCAGCAGCGGCCAAATCTCGAGCCGCCGTTGCCATGCAAGGGCCAGGCCGGCCATCCCAGCAATTAACAGGGGGCCAAATGTCGCCAAATGAAGCCAGCGAGCCAGGTTGAACAGCGGCGT
>DASWJQ010000173.1:0-6373 GCA_036397095.1 Anaerolineales bacterium | reverse complement strand
ATCCCAGCCCTGCGATCAAGCCGGCTTCGGGCAGCCCTAGCTCCGCTCCGGCGCGAATGAGCATGGCGCAGGTCATCAGCCCCATCAGGAGGCCAAGTGCATGGGCGGCAAAGTCATTGGATGTGCCCGTCAATGCCATCCACCCATGCAGGAGCAGATAGTACCCTGGCGGCCAAGTGAGATCTGGATCCCCAAGAATCTGTGCCCAGGACCGGCTGCTGTGGAAGATCGACCACATCTCGTCAGACCAAACGGAGAGTTCATCAACGTGCAGTCCGAGATTGAACGCCGCTATGAGCAAGACACCAACACCAAGCAACAGATGCGCATCGCTCAGCCGGGCCGCGTGCGTTGGATGTAGACCCAGTCTCTCCAGACCATTCTCCAGGTTTGATTGGATGGTCTTCATCGGAACGGACAGCCTGAAATTTCGTAGAGCGCCGCCGAAGGCAACCTGAGGAGTGGCCGATAGCTGCCGGCGGCCAACTCGAGCGTCTCACGCCGGAAGCTGTTCGGCGTGCTTCCCACGTAGATATGGGTGACCCCGCTCGTGCACAAAAGCTCATGCTGGAGGCGGCCGCCAAGATCGGTTTCGCCTAAGGCTGGTACGACCGTCCGTCCCGTCAAGGGGCCCAGCCAAGCGCCGGCGTCGAACGGCTTCAAGCGGGCGTCGGGCGGCAGGGCGGCCGGCACAAGGATGCGGGCGTCCTGCGGAAGATGATCTTGGACGTAGGTGATCAGCTCCAAATCATCGTTGGTCGGAATCAAACAACAATTGCCAGGAGCCCAATCCCTGGCCGCCAGCCCCCAACCCAGGTAGGCGAGGCTGACTCCCAGCACGCCGGCCAGCAGCCAAGGTCGGTGTCGCTGCCGCTCAAACCAGCGGGGGGCTCGTGCAAGCAGGCCGCCGCTGCCCAGTGCCCCCAGCAACGCCAGCGGTTGATACAGGGCCATGCTGACCATCGGCCCATCGAGCAACGGAAACGGATAGCCGGCCCCTGGTGGGACGAAGTGCAAGCCGATGAGCCCAAAAATCCAGCCAACGCCCACAAGCGCCAAGGTCGGGTAGTTGGCGGCTGCCAACGGGAGCACGAGCAAGACCAGCAGGCTGGTTACTGCCCCCTGATCCCGGGTCACAAACGCCAGGGCGGCCCGCGCCGATTCGAGCCGCTCTGGGCCGGCCGCGCTGAGCATGAATAACGACGCCACACACGCAAGTGCCAGAGCCCCGATCGCGACGGGCCGCCGGCCGCCGCGCCACGTCCGGACCAGTTGTCGGGCGATCAACCAGGCCGCACCAATCCCCAGCAAGATGAATGCGATGCGCGTATGGCTGATGGTCGCCACCAGCCCCGCTGCGCCACTGGCGACCACGAGTCTCCGGCGCCGGGCACCGTCCGATTTCACCGCCAACAGCATCAACCCGACAACAGTCGGCAGCACTGACAATCCGAGCAGCGCCGGGTACTTGGCCCAATTGCTGGCATAGGCTGGCATCGACCAACCCATGCCAGCCAGGATGACCCCGATCAGGGCCAGGCGATCGTCCTTCGTCATCACATATATCGGAAAGTACAGGCTGGCGACGGCCGCCAACTGAATCAACTGGCCCAAAGGGACCAGCGATTGGGGGTTTGGTCCGCCGGCCAGCGACATAAGCCAGGCGGCCAGGGCGTGATAACCATAGTGATAGTAGCTGCTGGCCAACTGGCCGATTTGGTTGGCCGCAAGCTGAGGGCCGGACGGCGTCACCAAATCGGCCACGATAGCGTAGTTTTCGACGGAGTCGATGTGGGGCGGCAAAGACAGTTCGGCGCCAAAGGCCAGATACAGCAAACCCATCACCAGCAGCCAAACCACAAACACGATAGCTGCCGACCGCCCCTTCAGCGGGGTGTCCGGCCGACCGCGCCAGCACCAGCCGCCTATAAGCAGCATGCCCAACGCCAGCGGGATTTGCCAGGAGGGAATGAGTGCAACCCGGAGAATCCCTGCCAGCCAGCCCGCGGCGCTGATCGTCAATAGACCGGCGCCGAGACCCAAGGACAGCCAGGCGCCCAGGCTGAGATCCATCCAATCCCGGAGCAGGCCGCTTGCCAACAGACCGGCCGAGCCAACGGCCAGGGCGGCCGCCAGCACCAACCCCCAGTGCTCCATCGCCTGGACCAAACCTTCGACTGCCAAGGACCCCGGACTTCGGCGGTAATAGACGCGAAAGGCGAGATCGCCCCCGACGGGATGACCCTGCGACAGGCGTTCTCCCCAGGGATAGCTGTCGTGTTCGGTGCTGCCCGCCCAGGCCGCCCCGGAGGGATCAATCAGCTCGATTTGTACGATCGAGCCAGCCTCGGCTGGCAAATGGGAGAGGTCAAGCTGCCATGAGCCGGCCTGATTGACGAGGACCGCTTCCGTTTGATGCGAGGTCGTGAACGAGGGTCGGCGGATTGAGACCCGGGCTGTTACCGGCGGTTGGCCGCGCTCGTCAGGCCCTGGGGACACAGCCAGCCGCAGAGCCAACGGATTGTCATGTTCGAAGACCAGCGTCTGACCGACGCCGTCGACCCGGATTTGGCTGCCAACTTGCGGCTGCCAGGCATCGAAGGCCGGCCAGGCTAGGGGAAGGAGGGCAAGCCCCGCTGCTAGGCCGGCTGTGGCCAGTAGCCAGCCGGCCAGCCTACGATAGGTTGGGGGCAACCAGGACTATCCATATGGGCCGGAGGGTGCGGGTGTTCGCGTCGGAGGTGGTGGGACCAAGATCGTCTCAAACGGGATTTGGTGCTGGCAACTCTCATCGAAGGCGAACAAGCTCGCTTGGGCATTCCCGCCTGGCGGGATCGGACGACCGATACAGTAAATGCGCGCTCGATTGTCATTCAAGATGGAGCAGGCATAGGGCAACCCATTGATACGCAATGTATAGGCCTCGTCGACCGATTCGGCCTCGAACCCACTCAGTTTCTCAAACGTGGCCAAGTACCTACCACCTTCCAGGAAACCCCCACTGAGGTAGCGCAAGTCACCCATGTCCTCGCCGCAAACTTCGCCCTCGGGTACTACCTGGGTTGCATCGATAATTCGTGAGGTGCTGGTAGGGAATCGGACTGGTGTGCGACCTGCCTGCACGGTGGCGGCTACGGAGGTGTCCACCGCGTTCAGAATTGAGCGCTCGGCGGTCAGGGTCGCACCGACGGCCCCTTCAATCTGAGACTGCGTCAGGCCGCAAGCCAGAACGGTGACCAAGAGTATCGCCAGGGCCAGCAGGGGCACGGCCACTTGCCTAGTCAAGGTTCGCATGGGGGTTGTTGGCTACCTCCGGTCACACGCGGATTTTACACGATCGTGAGAGGATGCTAAAGAAAGTTCGTGCCGGTATCAGGCTCAAAGGTAATCCCGTGACCGACGAGCCATGCCCTGATGCCATTGCTCGGACTGCACTGACGATGATTGCTTGAGTATAGGACTGAAACTGGCCTGCCACAATTGCTACGGGCAAGTTAGCTTTCCAACCCGACCAAGCAATGTGGTGCCGGGGGCAATACGGGAGTAACCGCAGAAACTGGTGGGCCCGGCAGGATTCGAACCTGCGACCTACCGGTTATGAGCCGGCTGCTCTAACCCCTGAGCTACGGGCCCGGTGGGACGATTCTACTTCATGGGGCGGAGTTCAAGCTCGGCGCCAGGCTCCAGGCTCCAAGCTCACCGTCTAGGCTGAAAGTACTAAGTCTTCATCAAGCACAAGCCAGGCACCGGTTCCTCAATCTTCTGAAACCAATGCCATCTCGCCAAACACATGTCTGTGTGCTGACGCGTCCCTTTGATTAGGCTCTTTTGCTCGGCGCTTGGTGCTTGGAGCTCAGTGCCCAGCCGCTTGGCTGGGCACGGTAGAGCGGGTGACGGGATTCGAACCCGTGATCTCAGCTTGGAAGGCTGATGCCTTACCCCTTGGCCACACCCGCGTGCTTGCTTTGATTCTAAGGTCGCCCCAATGGCCGGTCAACCAACGAACTAGAACCGCGCCACGCCCAGGTCGTCCCTGGCGCCGTTGGCGCCTGCGCCGCCGGCCCGCAGCCAGGGTCCGCCTTCGGCCTCCACCGTTTCAAGCCGATCTATCCGCTCGAAGTCGGTCGCCAGCTCGGCCGTCTCGGCGATGCCCAGTCGCTGCCCCGATTGTAGGCGCTCGATCAGATCATCCCGCGTGTACAATCGGATATCCGACCAGACCTGGCCGAAGGGCTCATAACCCTGGGCCATCAACAACCGCCCGCTGTTGGCGTCATAGCGGGCGGCGGTCACCAACAGAGACACCCTGGTCTTGCGAGCTGGCGCCTGGGCCCGAACTCCTCGCACCGTAGCTTCTCCCTGATTTCGGGTTAATGAATAAGAAGAATGAGTCGGGGTGGGCGGATTTGAACCGCCGACCCCCGCGTCCCAAACGCGGTGCGCTACCAGACTGCGCTACACCCCGGCCTGAGTCAGTATAAGTCCGGCTATCGGACGGGTCAAGGAGTGGTGGTATCTATGCCTTCGATTGTGGTTGACAGCCTTCACCAGGGGATCACGACGCTCAAAATCAATCGCCCAGAAGCGCTCAACGCGCTCACCTGGGAGGCGATGGAAGCCTTCGCCGCCGCCGTCGAAGACCTTCACCGCCGGGACGACGCCAGGGTGTTGATCGTCCACGGGGAAGGGCCGGCCTTCTGCTCGGGCGGCGACCTGTTTGAACTGCACCAATACTCCGAGTTCGAGGATGGCGTCCGCCTGGCAACCATCATGGGCCAGGCCCTGCAGCGACTCGAAGACTTGCCCTTCCCGACCATCGCCGCTATCGAAGGGCCGGCCCTGGGCGGCGGCGCCGAGCTGGCCCTGAGCTGCGATCTGCGCGTCATGGCCGACGATGCCAGCCTTGGCATGATGCACGTCCGCCTGGCCATTTCGCCCGCTTGGGGCGGTGGGCAGCGGCTCATGCGGCTGGTGGGCTACAGCCGGGCCCTCGAATGGATGACGGCCGCTCGCGTGCTCAACGCCGACCAGGCGCTGGCACACAACATCGTCAACCGCGTTGTACCCGCGGCAAGTTCCTACCCGGCGGCCGTCGAGTTGGCCGAGTCGATCGCCCGCCACGACCCCGCCGCCGTGCGCGCCATCAAACGCCTGCTGCGGGCCGGCCTGAGCCAAACGACGACCGACGCCGCCCTGGCCGAGCGGACCGAATTCCCGGCGCTGTGGGCCGCCCGGCCACACCTCGAGGCTTCCGATCGGTTTGTCGAACGCAAGAACCACCGCGTCCCGGAGCACTGAAGCAGCCGACCGGCTGCGTCTGCTCGACGCCTTCTACACCGATTTCGACGAAGACCTGCCATTCTGGTTCGGAATGGCGCAGCGCTTTGGCGGTCCCGTGCTCGAACTGGGCAGCGGCTCAGGCCGGGTCCTGCGGCCCCTGGCCGAGGCCGGCCTGCAAGTGGTTGGCGTCGACCACGATCCGCTGGCACTTCGCAAGACACAGCGCCTGTTGGAACTGACGACCTCAATTCGTGTCGGATTGATCCAGGCGGAACTGCCCAACCTGCCGCTGGGCGGCGCCTTCCCACTCACCATCGTGCCCTGCAATACCTTTGCCTACTTCGACGATGCCGCCACGGCGGCGTTGTTGCGGGCCGTGCGCCGGCTGCTGCCACCCGGCGCCGGCTTGGCCCTCGACCTGCCCGGCCCGGCGGCCGCCAGCGACGTCGCACCCGGCGCCGGTTGGCACGATCACTTCGAAGAGCCGGCCACGGGCAGCCAGGTCGAAGTAAGCGCCCACCAGGGTCCACCGGATACGGACGGCGCCGTGCCCGTCGTCTGGCAGTTCGACGAACTGCTGCCCGATGGCCACACCGTCCGACACCACTTCGAGCTCCGTTATCATCCGCGCTCGACGGACGCCCTGCAGCGCTTGCTCGATCCGGCCGGCTTCCGCCTGGCCGAGACCTATGGCGGCTACGACGGCCGTCCCTATCTGGAAGAAGAACCCACGCTGCTCGTGCTGGCGCTGGCGGTTGCCTGACGCGGCACAATGCGGGCCGCTGGACTGGACGATGGACGTTGCGCCGCAGGCAGCAGACGGCGGACGGCAGGCCGCCGGACCTGCCCTGCCAATTCACTAACCGTTCACTGGCTTTGCATATCACCTATCTCGTTTCACCTGTTACCCAAATCCCTAGAGAGCCGTCGCCCCCGGAAGCTGGTACTGAACGGGATGAATCCCTCGGGCGCATCGCCATGCGCCCCTACAAGTGGGTTTCCCATCGGTAAACTCGTCGGGCGCGCGGACTGATCACCGTTCGCATTCACTGTTCTTCCATATCACCTTTCCCTTAATTCGTATCACTTATCT
>DASWJQ010000172.1:0-3006 GCA_036397095.1 Anaerolineales bacterium | reverse complement strand
GCCTTATGGAAGCTGCTGTGGTCGTGGAAGCCGAGGAGATAGGCCACACGCTTCACGCTGTAACGGGAGTGGCGCAGATAGAAGTCGGCCAATTGCCGACGCACATCGCTCACGACATCCTTGAATTGCATACCATCCTTCTCCAACGCGCGCTGCAGCGTTCGCTTGCTGACGCTGAGCGCTGCCGCGATCGACTCCACGTCATGTGCCCCCTGCCCTTGCCCTTGGCTCAAGCGCTGGGTGATCAGCGCGCGAATCCGGCCAAGAATGGAGTAGCCGAACGACAGGTCCAACTGGGCCTCGGCCAAGGTGTCGTGCAGCGCAGCAAGCGCCTCGTTGGCCATCTGCAACGGATGCAGGAGTTCCTGCCCATCGAACAAGATGCTGTCATAGGCGGCGCCGAAATGTAACGGACAAGCAAAAAGCCGTCGATGCGCCGAGGTATCCTCCGGCTCTGGATAGGTGAACTCGATGGCCAGCGGTTGCGGCACCTCGCCCCCCGTCAGCCAGCGGCAGAACGCTAGCAGCGAGGCGAGCCCGGCGTCGGTGTACTGCCGGGGTTTGATGGAGTCGCATTGCTGGTGATCGAGTCCGGCCAGACGGTAATGCGATCGCTCTTCAACCAGGAAGAGGCTGGAACCGGTATCGATCAACGGGCTGAAACGGACCAGGCGTTCGAGGGCCCGTTGCAGATTCAAGCTGGACATCATGGTGTAGCCGACCAACTGGAAGCTGCCCGGGTGGAAATGCCGGTAGGCGCTCAAGCCGATGTCCGGATCGCCGGACACCCCGGCGGCCATACCCCATAGCCGGTAAAGCGCGCTGCGCTGACAGAAGCCTCCCGGCTGACCCAGGATGCCCGCATCCAGCCCGGCCTCCCGGCATAGTTCGACCACCTCCACGCCTTCAGCCGAGAGCGTGTTCACCAGCACACTGGCATAGCCTGTACTCACTCTATACATGACGTCCTCAGTGACCTGTATCTGTTGCGCAGCCATGACGGACCCGCTCTGAGGTGCAGGCTACTGGCACTTTGTGAAGCAAATATTGATCCAGATCGTCTTCACGTTGTTTTTCTGCCTCGCTGTCTGACAACGCCAAGATGGCGCCGATGGACACCAGACAGTCACCTGCCAACACTTCCGCGGGCCCCAATCGATATTGAATAATCTTTCCATCTTGTAACGCAAAATGAGGAAGCGATTTCATGACTACAGGCAAGCGCATCGCAATGGTGACGGGTGGCATGGGCGGTATTGGCACGGCGATCAGCCAGCGCCTGTACCAGGATGGGTTCAAGGTAGTGGTCGGCTGCAGTCCCAACTCCTGCCGCAAGGATGCCTGGCTGGCGAGCCAGCTGGAGGCCGGCTATGAGTTCGAGTGCGTCGACACCGACATCACCGATTGGGAGTCGACCCGCAAATCTTTCGAATTGGTGCGCGAGCACTTCGGCCCGGTCGCCGTACTGGTCAACAACGCCGGCATCACCCGCGACGCCTCCTTTCGCAAGCTCACCCCGGAAGACTGGAACGCCGTGATCGGGACCAACCTGAGCGGCTTGTTCAACACCACCAAGCAGGTCATCGAAGGCATGTTGGCCATGGGCTGGGGGCGGATCATCAACATCTCCTCGATCAACGGCCAGCGCGGCCAGTTCGGCCAAACCAACTACTCGGCCGCCAAGGCCGGCATTCACGGTTTCACCATGGCCCTGGCACGTGAAGTCTCCGCCAAGGGAGTGACCGTCAATACCGTATCCCCAGGCTACATCCAGACCGACATGACCGCGGCAATACGCCCGGACATTCTCGACGGCATGATCGCGGGAATCCCGGTCGGACGCCTGGGCACTCCCACAGAAATCGCCTCGATCGTGGCCTGGCTGGCCTCCGAGGAATCCGCCTACAGCACCGGTGCCGACTTCTCGGTAAACGGCGGCATGAACATGCAGTAGCCCGGCCAGGCGCATGCATGCCCTGGTTCCGTTCGACAATCTTTCTTTGGCTTTCCCATGAGGTCACACATGAACGAAGTCGTAATCGTTGGCGCTACGCGTACCGCCATCGGCAGTTTTCAGGGTGCTCTATCCGCGCTTCCCGCGGCCGAACTGGGCGCCGCGGTGATTCGCGGCCTGCTGGAACAGACGGGTGTCGACGCGGCGCAGATAGATGAGGTGATCCTCGGTCAGGTGCTCAGCGCCGGCGCCGGGCAGAACCCGGCCCGTCAGGCGGCGCTCAAGGCCGGCTTGCCGCATACCACGCCCGCCCTGACCCTGAACAAGGTCTGCGGCTCCGGTCTCAAGGCCGTCCATCTCGCAGTCCAGGCTATCCGTTGCGGCGACGCGGAACTGGTCATCGCCGGCGGCCAGGAAAACATGAGCCTGGCCCCCTATGTCCTGCCCAAGGCACGCACCGGCCTGCGCATGGGCCATGCACAGCTGATCGACAGCATGATCCAGGACGGCCTGTGGGACGTGTTCAACGACTACCACATGGGCGTCACCGCCGAGAATCTGGCGCAGAAGTACGGCATCGACCGCGAGGCACAGGACGCCTTTGCCGCCGCCTCGCAGCAGAAGGCCGCCGCGGCCATCGAGGCCGGACGCTTCAAGAGCGAAATCACCCCGATCCTGATCGCCCAGCGCAAGGGCGACCCGCTGGTCTTCGATACCGACGAGCAGCCGCGCGTCGATTGCAGCGCGCAGGCCCTGGGCAAGCTCAAACCCGCCTTCCAGAAGGATGGCAGCGTGACCGCCGGCAATGCCTCGACCCTCAACGACGGCGCGGCCGTCCTGTTGCTCGCCAGTGCCGCCAAGGCGCAAGCCCTGGGCCTGCCGATCCTGGCACGGATCAAGGCCTATGCCAGTGCCGGCGTGGACCCGGCCGTCATGGGCATCGGCCCCGTCCCGGCCACGCTGCGCACCCTGGAGAAGGCCGGCTGGGGTCTGAACGAGTTGGATCTGATCGAAGCCAACGAAGCCTTTGCCGCCCAGGCGCTGGCGGTCGG
>DASWJQ010000171.1:0-9634 GCA_036397095.1 Anaerolineales bacterium | reverse complement strand
TACCTTTAGTTGCATTAGCAACTGGGCGTTTTGGCCACCCTGCCGGGGGGACGTGTCAAGCTGAGAGTGTATTCTTGAAAGGATGGGACACGAGGTGCGCGGCTGACTGATTACATCGTGGACCACGGCCAACCAGCACGGACCTGCCCTGCCCTACCGGCTACAGCCCCAGAGGATCGTCCCTTTCGCGGGTCCCTTGCAGCCCTCCGTATAGGTAGGCAGCCGTCGGCCTCAGCGGGGCCCTCGGGCGGCGCCTGGACGGCGATCCAACCGTAGGGACGTTGTATACAACGTTTCTACAAGACCGGTAGCAGCCTAAGAAAGGTTCCCGACAGCGGAATGGCGCACGCTACCCCTTTCTACATGGCGCATAGAGATTCTCTTTCGGGCACGAAAGGTCGTGTCCCTACCGGGGCCTGGCAATTCCACCTGGCGTTGACAGGAGGCACCGGGGGACCGCCGGTCGCCCCGGCAGCGCTGAAGTGCGCAAGGCTCGCCATTAGTGTGACGGCTCCACAGGTACCTGACCCGGTCGCTCGCTGCGTTCCTCAGGCGTCAACGGTGTGTCCCGGTAGCGACCCAGGGCCAGCCACACCAGCCACAGACCGGCAGCAAGGCCGGCAAGCAGTGCCAGCAGGCGGAGCGTGCCGCCCAAACCCAGATCGGTCCGATCTAGCAGCCAGCCGACCCCGCCCGCCCCGGTGGCCGTCGCCAGCGTAAACAAGGCAAATTCCGTGGCAAAGACGCGCCCTCGGACCCGGTTGGGCACCAGCAGCAACAGGAGTTGGGTCGCCATCACCCAGTTGACGCCTGACCCAATAGCCCGCAGCAGGCCGCCGGCCAGGACAAGGCCGAAGCTGGTCAGCGGTGCGATCAGGAGCAGCCCGGCGGCGGCAACCAGGAAGGCAGCCGGCAGCGCGTAGCGCAGGGGACGAACACGGTCGCCGGTAAACACACGGGCGACGATCGGCCCAAGACCCGTCCCAACGCCGGCTGTCATGTACAGGATCCCCAGGCTGGTGCTGCCGCCCTCCCCAATCACAAATACCTGCTCGGCCAGGGTTACCTGAATCACCTCGAAGGCACCCGACACCGCCAGGCCCATGGCGCCTTTGCTGGCCACAATAAACAGAATGTCAGGCTGGCGCCACAAGTAGCCAAGACCGACGACATACTGGCGCAGTGCCGCGCCGACGGCGGGGCCGGAGGTGTCCAATGACCCCTGCGCCCTAGTCCGGATTTGCGCGAGGAGCGCGGCCGAGGCGACGAATGTGAGGGCATCGATGGCAAAGGCGGGGTACAGTCCCCAACCGCCGGCGACCAACCCTCCCAGCGCCGCGCCCAGCGCCAACATCACCGACCAGGTGGCGCTGCTGAGCGCATTGGCCGCCCCCAGCTCGCGCTCGCTGACCAGGTCGGGCAGGATGGCGTTGCGCGTCGGGAAGAACACGCCGCTGATTGCCAGCTGCACTGCGGTCAAGGCATACAGCACCCAGACGTGCTCGGCTTGCCGCACCAGCAGGAAGCCGAGCACCGTCACGGCGCGGGCCAAGTCGGTCACGATCAGCAGCCGGCGCCGGTCGTAGCGGTCGGCCAACACACCGGCCAGAGGGCTCACCAGAAACGGCGCCAGCATGCGGACGACAAACAGCCCGCCGACGGCCAGCCCCGAGCGGGTCAAGGTGGTGATCAAGGCGGCGGAGGCGATCAGGTTGAACCAATCGCCCAGCAGGCTGACGATTTGGCCGAACCACAGGTAGCGGAAGTCGCGGTTGCCGCTGATAAGCTGGCGGTAGCCGACGGCGGCCTCGGTAGTGTGGGGTGTAGGGGGTGCCTGGGCCAACGGGGAACAGCCTACTCGTCAGTGGGGGCGGCGGCGGTCACGCCAGACGCTCGGCGAGCAGTTCGATCGGATGGAGGGCCTCCACCGAGGCACCATCCTTCAGCTGCGCCCGGCACGACATGCCATGCGCAACGACCGTTTGACCCTCTCTGGCGGCTAGGC
This sequence comes from Anaerolineales bacterium, assembly GCA_036397095.1. Classification (GTDB taxonomy): domain Bacteria; phylum Chloroflexota; class Anaerolineae; order Anaerolineales; family E44-bin32; genus DASWJQ01. The sequence continues at coordinate 7,629 of DASWJQ010000171.1, read as the reverse complement.
GGGCTTCGGGCAGCAGTTTGAGTTCCCCGACCTGGAGGGAGACCTCCAAATGTTCTGCCTCATAGCCAAAGGAACCGGCCATGCCACAGCAGCCGGAGTCAATCTCGTCGGCGACACATCCGGCCGAGGCCAGCGCCCGGCGCGCATCGCCCTGACCGGTCAACGCTTTGGTATGACAGTGCGTGTGCACCTTGACGGCCGGCGCATCTTCCCGCCGGAAGGTAAGCCGGTCGATGGGTCGACCGTGGTCATCATCCCGCATCAGCCAGGCCTCCAGCAGACTTGCCTGCGCCGCCACCGCCGCCGCTCGCGCATCCTCAGGGAACAACTCCAGGTACTCATCCTGCAGCGCCGAAATGCAGGAGGGCTCAAGACCGAGGATCGGAATGCCCCGTTCGGCATATGGACCCAGCACTTCCACGTTCTTGGCCGCCAGCTGGCGGGCCCGGCCCAGCATGCCTTTCGAGATCATGGGACGGCCACAGCAAACTTGGCCCGGCACGACCTGCACCTCACAGCCGGCCGCCGTCAGCAGTTTGACAGCCGACTCCCCCAGCCCGGGCAGCATGTAGTCGGTGTACGTGTCGACAAACAATACGACCGGCTGTCCGCTGGCCCCGCTGGCTGGACGCCAGCGGCGACGGAAGGACACAGGCACAAACGTTGGTAAAGTGCGCTGGCTGGCGATGCCCAATAGGGCTTGCTGCAGCCAGCGGGCCGGCCGGCTTGCGCTCACAACATTTACGAGTGGCGCAACCGGCTGTGCCAGCCGCGCCAGTTGATGGATCTCACCAAACAGCCGGCTGCGCAGCGGAAGGCCGTGCTCAGCCTGGTAGGCGGCCAGGAACTCGGCCTTCACCCGGGCGATGTCGACGGCCGTCGGGCACTCCGACTTGCAGCCCTTGCACTCAAGGCACAAATCGAAGACGCCGTACATCGCCTCACTTGTCAGGCTCTCCGGTGAAACCCAACCCGACATCGCCAGTCGCAGCGCGTTGGCCCGGGCCCGGGTGGAGTGGAGCTCGTCCAGCGTCGCTTGGTACGAGGGGCACATGACTCCGTCGCTCTTGCGACAGACACCGAGGCCGGTGCAGGCTTCGACAGCTGCGGCCAAGCTGCCTTCCCGCCGGTGGGCAAAATGGGTATCGAGCGTAATCGTTTGGTAACTGGGCCCGTAGCGCAGGTCCTGATCGAGAGAAGGTGCACCGGTTCGCGCAGAAGGCAGGATCTTGCCCGGATTGAGGATGTCCTGCGGGTCGAAGGCGCGCTTGAGTTCGTGAAAGGCCTGTGTCAGACGGGGACCAAACAGCCGGGCGTTGAATTCGGTGTGCGACAGCCCGTCACCATGCTCACCCGACAGCGCCCCTTGCAACTCAAACACCACTTCGGCGACCTCATCGCCGATCGCCCGCATCTGGCGCACCCCATCGGCCGTCTTCAGGTTGATCAGCGGCCGCAGGTGGAGACAGCCGGCCGAGGCATGGGCATACCACTCGGCGCTGGTACCGTGGCGGGCCATGATCTCGTCGACCGTGCGGACGTAGCTAGAAAGCCGCTCCACCGGCACGGCCACGTCCTCGATGAATGTGATCGGCTTGACATCGCCGGGAACCGACATTAGCAAGCCCAGGCCCGCCTTGCGCACCTCCCACAGGTCGGCCTGGGCGGCTGGTGTCTCAAGCCAGCGGCCGGGCAGCTCGATTTGCTTGGCCTGCTGCCGCACGTCGGCTGCGCTGTCGCCGGCAAACTCTACCACCAGCATGGCTTCGGGGATTTCGTCGATGAAGGTCAAGCGCCGGGCGTAGGCGGGGATGCGCTGGGCCCGTTCCAACAGCGTGCGCGGCAGCAGTTCGATGGCGGCCGGGGCCGTTTCCAGCAACGCCGGCGTGTACTCGGTCGCCAACTGAACGCTATCGAAGGTCAGCACGACCAAAAGCGTGTGGGCTGGCACCGGCACCAGCCGTACGCGAGCCTGGGTTGTCACGGCCAGCGTGCCTTCCGAACCGCACAGCAGCGGCGCCAGATTGCCGGGCTCGACCGGCGGATAAGGTGTGTCCGGCCGGTACCAACCCGGGGGCTGGCCCGGCGTAAAACCGGTCAGGTAGTTCAGGCTGTAGCCCGAGGACCGGCGCCAGGTGCGCGGCCAATCCTGTTCAATCGCCTGGCGGTATTGCTGGGCTAACCGCTCGCTGGCCCAGTAGAGGCCGCCCTCCAGACCCGTCCCACGCCGCTTGGCGGCGAGCTGCGCTGGGTTGAGGGTGCGGAAAGTTGTGACCGATCCGTCGGCCAGCACGGCCTCGAGCTCGAGCAGGTGGTCGGCCGTCATGCCGTAGCGCACCGAGTGGGCGCCGGTGGCGTTGTTGCCGATCATGCCGCCGAAGGTCGCCCGGTTGGCCGACGCCGGATCCGGGCCATACATCAAGCCATGGTGGGCGGCGGCGGCGTTCAACTCGCTGCAGACTACCCCCGGCTCGACCAACGCCGTTTGCGATTCGGGATCGAGTTCGACCATATTGCGGAAGTGCTTGCTCATGTCGAGCACGAGCGCTTGGCCGACGGTTTGGCCGGCCAGGCTGGTGGCACCGCCCCGCGCCAGCACGGGCACATTGTGCTCGGCGGCGATCTGAACTGCCGCCTGCACATCCGACTTAGTGGCGGGGATGACGACCCCGAGCGGCTGAAGCTGGTGGTTGGAGGCGTCTGTGCTGTACAAGCCGCGCGTCAGCTCATCAAAGGCGGTCGGCCCCTGGATCTCCCGCTCGAGCGCGGCGATAAGTTGGTCTGGCGGTTGGAGGTGGCTGGCGGGCATCCGGACGCTCCAAGGCGCTGTCTGATGGTCGGTCCCGCCCACCTGCGGGGCTTATCTTATTCGAGCGACGAGGCCTGGGTGGCCGGCGGTGGCGAACCGGGTTCGACGGCGAAGCGGTCGAAATCGGCGGCAAACTGGGCGGGCGCCCGGCCGCGCAATTGCACGTATTCGGCCTCATGCTCAACCGAATCGACCTGGCACACCTCATGAAAATGGTTGATCAACTTTCCCTGAGCGTAGGGAATGCGCACCGACACCCGCACCAGGCTCTCGGCCAGCACCTGCTCCAGGGTGGTCAGCAGCGCCGGCACGCCCTCCCCGGTGCGCGCCGAGACCGGCACGGCCCGATCGAAATCATCCACCGCAGCGTAGGCGGTTTCCTGGTTGGTGAGCAAGTCGATCTTGTTGAGGGCGGTCACCGAGGGAATCTGGATGGCGCCGATTTCTTCTAGCGTTTCGCGCACGGCTTCCGCTTGGGCCTGGTACTGGGCGTGGGTGATGTCAACCACATGCAGCAACAGGTCGGCCTCGACGATCTCCTCCAAAGTGGCCCGGAAGGCGGCCACCAACATGGTGGGCAGCTTCTGGATGAAACCAACCGTGTCGGTCACCAGTGCTTGCTGGCCGCCGGGCAGGTCGATGCGCCGCGTTGTCGGGTCGAGGGTGGCGAACAGCTGATCGGCCACCAGTACATTGGCGTCGGTCAGCTGATTGAGCAGCGTTGACTTGCCGGCGTTGGTGTAGCCGACCAGCGCCACGGTCGGGACCTTGGCGCGACGGCGGCGAGCGCGGTAGCGGCTCCGATGAGCGCGCACGGCTTCAAGCTCTTCCTTCAAGTGCGCGATGCGGCGCCCGATCTCGCGCCGATCGACCTCCAGTTGGGTTTCACCCGGGCCGCGCAGCCCCACCCCGCCGACCGACCCCGAGCGGCCGGCGCCGCCGCCGGCCTGCCGCGCCAGGTGCGTCCAGGCGCGTGTCAGGCGAGGCAGCCGGTACTCATATTGGGCCAACTCGACCTGGAGGGCGCCCTCGCGCGTCTGCGCGTGCTGGGCAAAGATGTCGAGGATCAGTGCCGTCCGATCGATTACCCGGATTTCCTCCCCAAGCGTCTTTTCCAGCTCACGCTGGTGGCGTGGGTTCAGCTCATCGTCGAACAGCACAATATCGGCCAGTTGGTCGCTGGCCAGCGCCTTGACCTCCTCGACTTTGCCCGAGCCAATGAAGGTCTTTCGGTCAGGATGCGCCAGGTTCTGCGTGGCGTAGCCAACGATCTCCAGGCCGGCGGTGCGCGCCAACAGCGCCAGCTCGCGCAGCGAAGCGTCGAGCGGCAAGGCGTCGGATTCCTGGCCCAGGGACACGCCCACCATAAAGGCTCGCTCCCTGGGCTGGCGAGTTGGTCGAGGTTGGCGGCTCATGCAGGCATGATACTACGGAGGAGCCGGTCAGCCCAACGGATGGGGAGGTTATGCCGCCGGGCCATAGCGCCAGTCGGCAATGCGGTCCATGGCTTGCTCGACCCGCTCGGTCGGCGTGCCAAGCGACAGGCGGACGAAGCCCTCGCCCTGGGCGCCGAAGGCCACGCCTGGGGTGACGCTGACATGGATGTCTTCAAGCATCTGGTCGGTGAAGGCCAGGGACGACGCCACGCCCTCCGGCAGGCTGGCCCAAACATAGAGGGCGGCTTTGGGCGGGTCAGCCGCCAGACCGGCGTGCGGGATGGCGGCCAGCACCTGATCACGGCGCGCCTGGTAGATGGCGTTGCGCTGCTCCAGCCAGCCTTGATCCGACCGCAGCGCCACCTCGCCGGCGTCCATCACCGCCCGAAAATGGGATGTGTCGACCTGGCTCTTGAGCGTGTAGAGCGCCTCGATGGCCGTCGGGTTGCCCAGCGCCATCCCCAGGCGCCAGCCGGCCATGTTGTGCGATTTGGATAACGAGTTGAACTCGACCAGCACCTCTCGGGCGCCATCGACCTGGAGTGCACTTGGGGCCCGGTAGCCGTCGAAGCCAACCTCGGTGTAGGGCGCATCGTGTCCGACCAGGAAGCCATGCTGCCGGGCGAGGCGAATGGCGGCAGCGAAATCGTCGAGATCGGCCACGGCGCCGGTCGGATTGTTGGGGTAATTGAGCCACAGCAGCTTGGTGCGAGCGAGCACCTCTTGCGGAATCCTGTCCCAGGCCGGCAAGAAGCCATTTTCGGCCAGGAGCGGCAGGAAGTGGACCTCCCCACCGGCGAAGCGGGCCGCCGTTTCGTAAACCGGGTAGCCGGGGTCCGGCACCAATACGACGTCCCCAGGGTCGACAAACGCCTGGGTCAGGTGGAACAGTCCCTCTTTGGATCCAATCAGGCCGAGCACCTCCCGCTGCGGATCGAGCGTCACGCCGAAGCGGCGTTGGTAGTGGTCGGCGACTGCCTGGCGGTAGGATTCGGTGCCGCCGAAGGGAGCGTAGCCGTGATGGTCGGGCGATTCGGCGGACCGCCCCAGCGCCTCGACGATATGAGCCGGCGGGGGCAGGTCGGGTGAACCCATGTCCATCCGGATGACGTCGTGGCCTGCGGCGCGCAGGCGGGCAATGCGGCGGCCGAGCTCGGCAAAGAAGTACGGCGGGATGGATTGCATGCGCTGTGCGGGGCGAATCATCGGTGCTCCAATGGCGGGTGCATGAAGACGACGGCCTGCCTGGGCCGGGAATGGAACGGTCTCCAGTCTACTGCTGGCTGAGCCGATTGGCTAGGTCGCAGGCTTCGGTTTCCAGCCAGGCCTGCAGCGTACGGCCGACGGCTTCCAGGCTGGCGGCCGAGACCTTGTCCAGCGTGTCCTGCGTTGTATGCCAGTAGGGATAGTCGAAATCGATCAAATCGGCGGCCGGCACACCACGCGCCAGGAAGGCCGAGTGATCGTCGAACATGCTGTAGCCCGGGCGGTCCTCAAAGACGGTGTAACCCAGCTGCGCCGCCGTGGCCCATATCGAGTCAACCAGCTCGGGATGGGAATTCCGCTCGCGCGGGATCTGCAGGTCGGCATCGCCGATCATGTCGACGATCACAACAAGGTCCGGAAGTTCTTGGCGGGTAGCGACGTAGTGGGCCGAGCCGGCGGCCCAATCCCAGCCTTCGAGGCGGCCCGAGTCCTCGGCGTCAAACAGGGCAAATGACAACTGGCAAGCCAGGTCGGAGTCATCGATGACCCGAGCCAACTCGAGCAGAACGGCCACGCCGGAGGCGCCGTCGTTGGCGCCGGGGACCGGCCCGGCCGGCGATACGGGGTCCTCATCGGCGATCGGTCGCGTGTCGTAGTGGGCGCCGAGCAGGATCCAGGGCCCATCCCCCGCCCCGCGGCGTTGCGAGACAAGATTGGCAACCTCTATGCCGGCCACCTCGAACGGAAACCGTTCGACTGCCCAGCCGGCCTCGCCTAAATCGGCCTCGATCCTGGCCTGGACCTGGCGGTGGCCTTCGCTCCCGGGATAGCGCGGGCCAAGGGCCAGTTGCGCGGCTACGAGTTCGTGGGCAAGCTGGCCGTCGAAATGCTGTGGTACGACGGGCAACGCATCGGTCAACCCGCACGCGGCCAGCATGCCGGTCACCGCTAAAACGACCCATCGGTTGCGCATCACCAGATTAGTCACTCCATCCCAGTCGGAATGGCCGCAAAGTTGCCTGTTGCCCATACCAGCTACGAGTAGTGTAAGCTGAAAGCCTTACGGGGCAATTTATCGAGAGGCCAAATAGATGGAGCCTTCGAGCGTAGACAAGAGAATCCAAGCTCGCATGGAGCAAGAAAAATCGGGGCGTGACCCCAGCTGGGTCAAGATGGTCCCACGGTTTCTAAGGATGTTCCTGTACCGGGCGTTCAAAGGCAAGTGGCACCTGCCGGCCGTCTCTGAGATCCATGTTGATGAGCTTCACGATCGGATCGAGGCTGATCGGCAGCCCGTTCTGATTGATGTCCGCTTTTCCGGCGAGTTCGATACCGGTTTTGGCCACATTCCGGGCTCGCATTCGATCCCCATCCATGAGTTGGAAACCAGACTGGACGAGGCCCGGCCGTTCATGGAACGGGAAGTGGTGACGATTTGTCCGGGAGGCGGCATGTCCTTGGTGGCTGCCGAGATGCTGGCCGAGGCCGGCTTCCAGGATGTCAAGAGCCTCAAAGGGGGTATCGATCTGTGGTTCAAGAAGGGGTATCCGACCACGCGCTCCTAACTCATGGACTGAGGTTGGTCGAGCCCAACCTCAACATCGATTGCGTGGGCCCCTAGCCGGGCCTACCGCCATCTATCTGGTCCGTTCCATGCGCGCGTGGCCCGCCTACTTGCGGGATCGATATCCGGTTGTGCTTGGGGGCACGTCCCCCTTCCCACGCGCCCGGTCGGCGCCGCACGTCTTTGCGTGGTTGGGCTGCTTGGCGTGCAGTACCTTCTTCGGGCTCGCCTTCACCATGACGGTAGCGGCCGACACCCGCCTGAGGGACAAGATGGCGGCGGCCTGGCGCCACAGGTCTGCCAAGTACAAACAGTCCCATGCGCTTCCGGCCGGTTGGAGCGACAAACTTACCCGGCATGCCGTGGCTGAAGTAGCTTCACTCGTCAAGCGAATCCTGGCACAAGGGAGGGGTATCCCGGCGAAGGCCTACGATCTGGCCGGGGCCCAAAATCGCTCTGCCAGGGAGATGCGGGAGGTGGCCGAAATCTTGCTTCTTATGGCGGGTTCGCCACAGCAGACGGCGGCGGCACGCAAGAAGCTTGAAGCGATCGTTGGGCGTCTAATCAAGCGACGACTGGGTCCCCAGGTGTCTTCCAGCCGGCTTAGGAAGGAA
>DASWJQ010000170.1:0-13548 GCA_036397095.1 Anaerolineales bacterium | reverse complement strand
CAGCGGTAGTGTGCTTCTGGATGGCGAAGATGTACTCGATCCCAAGCTGGATACGATCGCCCTGCGTCGCCGGATCGGGATGGTCTTCGCCCGGCCGGTGGTGCTGCCCATGAGCATCCGCCAGAATTTGACCTACGGATTGGAGCTGGCCGGGGTTACTGACAAGGTGACACACCAGGAGGCGGTCGAGCGCAGCCTGAAGGATGCTGCCTTGTGGGATGAGGTCATTGACCGGCTCGATGACCCAGCCACTTCGCTCTCGGGTGGCCAGCAGCAGCGCCTGTGCCTGGCGCGCACGCTGGCGCTCAAGCCGGAGGTCATCCTGCTCGACGAGCCGACCTCGGGCTTGGATCCGATCTCAACAGGGCGGGTCGAGGGTTCGCTCGAGACCCTGAAGGAAGACTACACCATCCTGCTTGTCCCCCATTCTCCTCAACAAGCGGCACGTGTCGCCGACTACGCCGCATTCATGCTCGATGGTCGGGTCATTGAGTTCGCTCCAGGCAACGATTTGTTCGTCCAACCGCTGCACCAACAGACCGAGGACTACATTGAAGGCCGCTTCGGCTGATCCTACGGGTTGACGCCTGATGGGGTCCGGACTACACTCGAATCAACAGGCGCCCCCGTTGGCACGCGGAACCTGCGGGCCAGCGGGTGTTTCTTTCTGGCGCCGGCCATGATGAGATGGGTGTTTGGCGCCGCCTGCTTTTTCCTATTGTCCGCCTGTGGCGCGCGGCTGCCGACGGCAACACCCCCCGCACCGCTGGCGGCTCTCTCGCCCACCCCATCCCTTGTGCCCAGTTCGTTCCCCAACTCGGCTCCCGCGCCGACGGCCAGCCCAACCCAGTGTCCCCGCCAGGGCGAGATTCGCCAAGATAGTGTCGACACCTCGGCCTACGGCCGGGACCTTCCCTTTCGCATTTACTTACCGCCTTGTTACGAGCAGGGCACGGGCGGCTGGCCCGCGCTGTACCTGCTCCACGGACTGGGGGGCGACGACCAGACGTGGCTAGCTCTGGGATTGGCCGACACCGCCGACCGGCTAATCAAGGATGGCTCGGTTCCCGGCTTCTTGATCGTCTTGCCCTGGCAGCGGACCGGCCTCGAGCTCGAGCCCGCCCTGCTGGAAGGACTAGTACCGTACGTCGAAGAGAACTACGGAGCCCTGCCCGGCCCCACCTGGCGGGCCGTCGGCGGCCTGTCGCGCGGCGGCGGCTGGGCATTCCGGCTGGCCCTGCGTTATCCCAACGTCTTCAGCGCCGTCGGACTTCACAGCCCCGCCATCCGCGGTGGCGATTTGGCCGCGCTGCCAAATTGGCTGGCGCAGCCCAGATGGTCAGGCACGCCCAAGATTTGGATTGATATTGGGGATCGCGATTCGCTGCTGCCCGCTGTCGACGAATTGACACAGGCTTTGGAGACCCGCAATGTCGCCCATGAGCTTTCGATCAGTCCGGGCCGCCACGAAGGGGCCTACTGGGCGCATCAGCTTGAAACCTACTTGCGCTGGTATGGGCAGCACTGGTGAGCGCTAGCTTGCCAGTGCCGCCCGCATCACCGCCAGGCTGATCGGGCCCTCCCGCAAGACCCGCAGCTCCGTATCTTCCATTGCGGCGACGGTCGACGGTCTGCCCCCGGGCGTCAACCCGCCATCAACAATCAGTTCAATCAACCCGTCCAATTGGTCCTTGACCGCTCCCGCCGTAAGACAATCGGGGCGACCAGACCGGTTGGCCGAGGTCACGGCCAGCGGACCCGTGGCCCGCAGCAAGGCGAGTGCCACCGGGTGATCGGGCACGCGCACACCAATGGTTGGCAAACTGCTCAGCTCTGCCGGAAGATCGTCCGCCTTGGGCACGATGAGCGTCAGGGGTCCTGGCCAGAATGCCTCCGCCAGCCGCAGCACGGGTTGGGCAACCTGTGAGGCAACGCGGTCGAGCTGCGACCGGTCCGCCAGCAAGACAGGCACGGCTTTCTCCTCTGGCCGGCCCTTGGCTTCGAACAGCCGGTTGATCGCCCTCGGCTGATCAATGGCCGCTGCCAGGCCATAGACCGTGTCGGTCGGAAAGGCCACCAAGGCGGCTTCACACAACAGGGCAACCGCATGATCGATGGCTTGGGGTTCATCGGCCGAGATGAGCCGCGTATTCACCGGTTGCCCACTCTCCGCACCCACAAGATTCGATCATCGCCTGCCAGGTCCTTCTCGATCGCGGCCCCTTCGAGCACGATGGCTGCGCCGATGACGGCACGAGCCTCTTCCATCTGATGGGGGTCCAGTTCGAGCAGCAGCTCGCCGCCGGGGGCCAGCGCCCGGTCCAGGTTGGCGGCGATCGCTCGTACGGGATCGAGGCCATCCGGCCCACCGTCCAACGCCGATCGAGGTTCTCGCTGGCCGACCGGCAGCTCGGTGGCCGCCCGGCTCGTCAGGTAGGGTGGATTGGAGACGATCAGGTCAAAGGGACCGTCCAGGCCCTGCAATTGATCGGCCAGCACCAGGTCCACCTGCTCCACCAGTTGGTATTCGGCCAGGTTGCGCCGGCATACCTGCAACGCCGGCCAGCTGCGATCGGTCGCCAGGTAGAGCCGGCCGGGCAGGTCGAGCGCCAGGCTGCAGATCACACAGCCGGATCCAGTGCCCAGTTCAAGAACCCGGCCTAGCTCGGGCCGAGCAGCTAGTCGGCGCAGCGCCGCCTCGACCAGGTGCTCCGTTTCAGGCCGCGGGATGAGCACATCCGGCGAGAGATGATACTGGCGGCCGTAAAACTCCCACCAGCCGAGGACATAGGGAAGGGGAACTCCTTGCGCACAGCGCTCGACATCGGCCCGATAAGAGGCAGCCTGGTCGGGATCGAGCTGGGCTTCGGCATGGGACAGCACCCAGCCGCGTGGCAGGCCGACGGCCTTAACCATCAAGGTTTGCGCGTCCAGGCTAGGGGTTTGGCTGTGATCGGCCAAGCGCCGGCGGGCTTCAGCCAGCAATTCGGCCAGCGTGGCGCCATCCGGCGCCGGCTCACCCACTGGCAAGTAGAAGCCGGGTGGCCTCCTCTTGCGCGGCGAGTTCATCAACGAACACATCGATGGCGCCTTCAAGCACGGCCGTCAAGTTATGGGACGAGACGCCGATACGGTGATCGGTGACCCGGTTCTGGGGAAAATTGTAGGTGCGGATCTTCTCGGACCGCTCTGCGCTGCCGACCTGGGCCCGTCGGGCGGCATCTTCCTTGGCTTGCTGTTCTTGGAGCGCCTGTTCATAAAGCCGGGCCCGCAGAATACTCATGGCCCGGTTGCGGTTCTGCAGTTGCGAGCGTTCGTCTTGGCACTGCACGACCATCCCGGTCGGCAGGTGGGTAAGCCGGACCGCCGTTGAGTTCTTCTGGACGCTCTGGCCGCCGGCGCCCCCCGAACGAAATACATCCATGCGGATATCGCCCTCGGGGATGGCGATTTCAACATCTTCAGCCTCGGCCATGACGGCCACGGTCGCCGTCGAGGTGTGAATCCGGCCCTGGGATTCGGTCGCCGGAACCCGCTGCACCCGGTGGACCCCCGACTCATACTTCAACCGAGAAAACGCGCCGCTGCCCTTGACCAGGAAGATGATCTCCTTCACACCGCCAACCCCAGTCTCATTGAGCGACAGGACCTCGGTTTTCCAACCCTGCTCTTCGGCATAGCGCGAGTACATCCGGTACAGGTCGGAGGCGAACAGCGTGGCCTCGTCGCCACCCGTGCCAGCCCGAATCTCGACGATCACATTGCGGCGATCACGCGGATCGCGCGGGACAAGCATGGATTTGAGCTCGGCTTCGAGCCGCTCATGGCGCGCTTGTAGTTCGACCAGCTCCGTTTCGGCCAGGGCCCGCATGTCGGCATCATCAGCGCCGAGTAGCACCTCGGCTTGTTCCATCTGGTCCGTTACCTGGCGATAGTCGCGGAAGGCAGACACCAAAGGCTCGAGTTCGGCCCGCTCCTGAGCCAACTCGGCGACGCGTTGGTAGTCCTCGCCAGCTTCGGCCATTCCCTGGTCGATTAGCTGGAAGCGCGCTTCTATGCCAGACAGCTTCTCAAACATGCTCATAAGAATAACCTCCCACGTGGAGCGCGGGAGGTTTGTTGATTATACCACCGGGAGCCGAGCGTCGACGTAGGCCGGCGCCAACCGTCAGTGACAGCTCATCGTGTAACTGGCCAGCAGGACATAATCGCTGTTGCCCTCGTTGTCCTCTGCGATCATGTACAGCTCGACATCGTGGTCCGTGAGCACCTCCGTTGGCGCCGGGTCCGGGGTTACGCTGGGTGTGTGTGTCGCCGTCGGCGTCGGGGTATCCGTGTCATCCAACCGGAGCGCGGGTCGCGCCAGCCCCTTGCCCAGGCTCATGCTTGAGCCAAAGACCGTATCGTGGTCGATCGTGATGGTGCCCTGGTAGATGGCATCCCAGGGGCCGCCAGGCCCGGCGACCCAGCCCCCGCTGACCAGAGTCAGCGGGGTTGAGAAAACGTAGGAGGAGCCATCGATGTTGTACTTGAGCTTGATCCAGTTCATGCCGCTTGACGGTCCCGGATCGAAGGCTCGGATGCCCGTCACAGTAACGACCATCGTGCAGCCAAAGCTGCTGCCATCGGCGACGCTGGGGGTACCACCGCTGAGCTGTGGATCCTGGTTATCGCAGCAGCCACCGGTATTGGTGGCTGCGGCCGTGTTGTCGGGCTTGGGCGTCCCGGTGGCGGTGTGCGTCGAAGTGGGCCGCCGCGTATTTGTGGCGGTTGGCGGTGGCGTCTGTGTCTGGGTGGGGCGCGGCGTATTGGTGGCCGTGAGAGTAGGCGGCGGTTGGCCGAAGAAATCGAGGGCTGTCGCCGTCGGCACGGGCGTCAGCATCGAAATGCGCAGCGATTCGGATGTTTCCCCCGCGTTGTCCGGCCCGAACCCCAGATCTTGCAGCAGGTCGCTGACGATCGAGAGCCGCATCGAGCCCAGGCGGCCACCGGCGTCGGGCCCATAGTCGGCCAGCAAACGGGAACGCAGCGAAAGGGAAATGCCCGACCCCGCTGCCGCTGGATCCAACTGCAGCGCAGCCACCACCCACAGCGCCACCAGAAAAACCAGCAGCGCCAGTGCTCCAGCGAACCAGCGTCCCCCTAACTTGTCGTTCATGGATTTCTGCCCTACTTCACCAACTCGAGTCGCCGATCGCTGACCTCATTGACCATCAGTTCCCGGCCCAAAGACCGAAGCGCAAGCTGGCCACTGCGGCCAAACACAAAGTGGGACGCGGCGCCGGCCAATCGATCGTGAACAGACTGAGAGACCAGGATTCCTCCCTGCTCGAGTTGCCGGACGGCAGCGACCAAGGCCAGCGTCTCTTTCACGGTATCGCCCAGCAGCAGGCTTGGCAACCCGTATTTTTGTCCTACCTCGCCAACGATCACCTGGCCGGCATGCGCCACGGCGGTCGCATTGAGGCCGCCGGCTCCCTCCGCCCGCCACACAAGATCGAGCCTGCGCAGCGCCTCCAACCCGGCAAAGGCAGCATGAACCGACAGCATGGCGCTGACCTGCCTCGGCTGGCGATCGGGCGGCATGCCGAACGCCACCAGGGCCAGCTGCCCGTCGAATTGGGCCAGGTAGCCGCGGTGGGGCGCGATGACCGCTTCCAACGCCTCGATCACGGTCTCAGCCCGAGCCGCCGTTTCTTCGGGGCTCAGGCGCGTCACAGGGGTGACCTCCTGCAGCGCGAATGCCAGCAGGCTCAAATCGGCGATCTCGGCTTCCGCCAGGCGGCGGGTTTCGGCCTCAAACGACCCAAGCAGGGCGCGCGGCAGATCGGTCTGGCTTTCCCACTCGGTTGTTTCTCCCGCCTTCCGCAGGCCCCGCACCATCTGGTTGAACGAGCGGGCAACCACCGTCACCTCGCCCCCACCTCGTTCCGGCACTTGGACATCAAGATTGCCCTGCGCCACCTGCTGGCTGGCCGTGGCAATGTCGACCAGCGGGCGCGTAATCGTGTAAGAAATAACAAGCCCGGCGATTCCGATCAAGAACAGCGCGGCCGCTCCGTAACCGACGACCGTACGTGTGGTGGCGTCACTCGATAGGGTGGAGGCTTCATCCTGTGCCACGCTGACGGCGTCGATCAAGCTGATGCCCATCACTCCGAGCAGCACCTCCCCCTGGCGAGCCGTCAACGGTATCAACGCCTCCCGATAGGGGATGCCGGCCACCTGCGTTTGTCGGACGGTTGTTTCGTCCTGCGCTGTGACCGCAGCCGTGATCAGCTCGTCTGATAACTGCAGGCCGTCCCCGATTTCGCCCTCTATGCTGGTGGCTAGCACTTGGCCAGCCAACAAGTCGTAGAAGGTGATGTTGCCGCCCGAAGCTTCGGCCACCCGGCTGGCCAGATCCGGCAGGTACTCCCCTACCAGCACCGCCCCCGCAACCCGACCGGTCGTCAACCGCAGCGGACCGACCACAAACAGAATCTGCCGGTCCAAGCCCCCACTCTGCACCCGGCCCAGCCCTACCTCCTTGTCGCCGGTCGGTTCCGCCGACAGGATGGCCAGCGTCGAGGCTACGGCCGGCCAGTCGGTGTAGATCGCTTCGCCGCGCACGGTTTCGTAGGCGCCGGCCCCGCCCGCCGGATTGCGCCGGATGGACAACAACGACAGGCCGTCGTCATCGACAACGGCAACGGCATCGATGCCCACGTTGACAACCAATGGCAAGACCAAGCCACGAAGTTCCTCGGCGTTACCGGCAACGGTGGCCGTAAGCACACCGTCGGTGTTGGCCACCAAACGCTGGCCCTCGAGCATGTCAGACTCGACTCGAACAACGGCGTCGGTCGCCAGTTGGCCGCTGTTGGCCAGCTGGCGCAAGAAACGCTCTTCGGAAGTCTCACGCAGCAGACGAATGACGAGGTAACTGGCACCCAGGCCGAGCAGGAGCGCCAGCAGCAGAAAAGGCAGGGTAATACGCCAGCGTAGGCTCACACAACCTCGGGGAACGTGCCTACCAGCATCTCGCCTACGTGGCGGTTGGCAGGGGTCAATTCAGGAGCACCGACAGGACAAGCAGCAGGAGAATGAAGCCTGCCGCCAGCATCCCGATGCGGCGCAAATCCTGCACGACATAGCTATAGTCCGGGTCGAAGCCTTCGTCCCGGGTCGTCCGCTCACTGGCACCACCGGAGCCGTAGCGCAGCAGCGTGACTTCGGGGATGTTGGGACGGCTCTTGCGCTTCTTCTTGCTCACTCGGGGCTCCTTGGGCGCGTCAGGCGTCGGCGAGTTCGGCGAAGACAACAATCCGTTTGTTGTCCACCAGGTACGGGTAACAGGAAATCAGCGTCAGGCTGGCATGATCGGTCGGTTCCATCACACTGACTTCAGTTGGATCGACGATGCGCATGCCGGTGATCAGGTATGTGTAGTCTGTGGTCGAGGTCGACACAACGACCGTGTCTCCGGGTTGAAGCTGGTCCAGGTCGCGGAACAGCTCGCCGAAGATGTCATTGTGCGCCGAGAGCACGACATTGCCCGCTTGTCCGGGGAGCCCGCTGCCCAGGTGTTGGCCGACCCCTCGTTTCAGTTGCTCCCAGCCGTCACCTTGGACCACCGGCGCCGGGGCATTCCAGATGGCCGGAATATGCATCGACCGGGCGTGACCAGGGCCAGGAGTCGGCAGGTCGATAACACCCACCGATTGAACGAACGGCCGCAAGTTCTCTGGGATTTCGGCGTCATTCGGCTGGGCCCCGCCCGGCGATGTTGGAGGCGTGTGTCCGGACGGCAACACAACCGCCGTAATCACCGGCGTTGGCTGGCCGGTGGGGACGCCCAAGGCTTCGGCAACTTCCTGGTTCAACGACCGCAGCACATCCAGACTGCTGAGCAGGACAAATGCCAGGGCCAGCACCGCCGCCACTTCGATGATCAGGAGCGACCGATTCAACCACCGGTGACCCTGCGAGCGGTCGGCAGCTTCTTCCACCTGGTCAACCGGCTCGAATCCAGCCGGTAGTTCCGCCTCGGTCGCGGGGGTCTCACCCGGGGGTTCGGGAGCCACTGGCAAAGCGCGGCCGGTCTGCTGAAACCGGCGCACGCGCGCCTGACGCGCTTCACGGCGCTTGCGCGCCAGCAACGCCTCGAGCTCCTCAATGCTCAGATCGTCAGCGGAACGTTTATCTCTTGCCATTGGTTTCCAGCGGCCGCGATCGTCCCTTCTGTGCGCCTGCAAGTTCAGTGCCGCTCGGCTGTGCGATTATACTCCCTCCCGGTTGGGCACCAGCCCGGGGTCCGGCTCGATGGACGGAGGCGGTTTTTGGAATCGAACAGTTCGAGCGTGCTAGAGATGCGGGATCGACAGGCAATCCGGCAAGCATATGGACAAGCGCAAGAGAGTTGGCTGTTGGCGCCGTTGCCTGCGGCCGGGGTCGTCCATGTAGCGGGCCCCGACCGCCTCGATTTTCTAAGCCGGCTCTCGACGCAAAACCTGGAGCAGCAAGCGCCGGGCACATGGCGCGTCACGTTGCTGCTGAGCCCAATCGGGCGCCTGGTGGACAGGCTGACCGTGTTGGCCGAGCCCGAACGCCTACTGCTCCTGACCTCGCCCGGGCGAGCCGAAGCGGCCCGGCAATGGCTGGTGGGCTACCTCTTCTTTCAGGACGAGGTGGCTGTTGCCTCTGAGCCGGCCGATAGGCGGCAGTGGGCACTGCTCGGCCCGCAGTCTGATGGGCTCGTCGCAAGTTGGGATCCGGCCCTCGCCCGCCTGCCGCCGGGAAACCTGGCGCAGCTCGACACGGGCTACCTGTGGCGGCTCCAGGTGCCGGCTGGGGGCTGGCAGCTTCTCGGCGCCGGGCCCTGGGAATCGCATATGCCGCACAGGCAGGCGCAGGCGGCGGCCTGGGCCGCCTGGCAGGCGCTGCGGATCGAAGCCGGCTTGCCAGACCCGGTCCAGGAGCTGCAGGAGAACCTGACGCCACTCGAACTTGGCTTGCGCCCCGCCATCGCTTTCGACAAGGGCTGTTACATCGGGCAGGAAGTGATCGCCCGGATGGATAGCCGCGGCCAGGCGCCGCGCCACCTGTGGCAGCTTCGTCTTGATGGGCCGGCCGAGGCGGGCGCCCACCTGCAACAGGGCGAAAAGACAGTCGGCAGAGTGACCAGTGCGGCCTGGTCGCCCGACAACGGCTGGGTCGCCCTGGGGTTAATCGAACGCCGCGCCGGCGGCAATGGCCAGCCCACGGGCCTCAGCCTGGCCGATGGCACAACGGTAACGGCCGTCCGCACAGCTGGAGAACCGGATCCAGGCTGACCATGGCCCAGCGGGGATTGCTATAATCTTTGCCATGACGGCCCCTGAACAAATTCTGTTTGTCTGTTTGGGCAATATCGTGCGCAGCCCGCTGGCCGAGAGCCTGTTCCAGCAGCTGGCTGAAGAACGGGGCTTGGCCGGCCGCTATGTGGTCGATTCGGCCGGCACCTCGTCCTACCATGTCGGAGAATCTCCCGACCAGCGCATGCGCCGCACCGCTGCCGACAAGGGCTACATCTATGACGGCCGCTCGCGCCAGTTGAGACGCAGCGACCTCGACCGCTTCGATCTGATCATCGCCATGGACCGCCAGAATGACAGCGACATCCGAGCGTTGGCCGCCCGACCAGACCAAGCCGGCAAAGTCCGGCTGATGCGCGAGTTCGATCCGGAAGCCGATGGCGACCTGGACGTGCCCGATCCTTATTATGGAGGCCAGGAAGGTTTCGAGAAGACCTTCGCCATTGTTCACCGCTCGGTGGCAACGCTGCTCGATCGCCTCGAGCAGGATCAAGTGTGAACCTGCCCCCCGCCGTGGAAGCCTGGTGCCTGGACCAGGGCCACGGCGCCGTGACCGCCAGGCGGCCGGTCGGCGGCGGCTGCATTAACCAGGGTGCCCAGCTCGAAACCAAAACGGGCGCCACCTTCTTCCTCAAGCAGAATGCGAGCGCCGCGGCAGACATGTTCGCTTGCGAAGCGGCCGGCCTCGAGGCCCTGAGGCTGCCGGGCGGCCCCCGACTGCCACAAACGCTGCTGGTCGGGGAGCATTTCCTTCTGCTCGAGGATATGCGCCCATCCCCGCGCCAACCTAGCTACTGGACCGACCTCGGCCGCCAGTTGGCCAACCTGCACGGCCAGACCCGGCCCCTGTTCGGTTTTGAACACGACAACTACCTGGGCAGCACACCACAACCCAATCCGGAGACAGATGACGGGTACGCCTTCTTCGCCGACCATCGGCTGCGCTTCCAGGGGCAGTCGGCAGCCGACCGAGGCTTGTTGGACAGGCCCTGGCTCGACCGCCTCGACCGGCTGGCCGACCGGCTGCCCGAGCTGGTGCCACCCCAACCGGCCTCGCTGCTTCACGGCGACTTGTGGTCGGGCAACGCCATCAGCGGCCCCAGCGGTGAACCGGTCCTAATCGACCCAGCGGCCCACTGCGGCTGGGCCGAAGCCGAGTTGGGCATGACCGCCCTCTTTGGTGGATTCCCCGAAGCCTTTTACCAGGCTTACCAGTCGAGCCGGCCGCTCGCCGCTGGCTGGCGCCAGCGCCTGCCGATCTACAACCTGTACCACCTGCTAAACCACCTCAACCTGTTTGGAACCTCCTACCTCGGACAAGTACAATCGATCCTGAATCGCTATGGTCATTGAGACCATCCAACGCCTCGGGGAGCAGCTATGAGTCCGCGCTATGCCGTGATTGGCGCCGGTCGACAGGGCACCGCCGCCGGCTATGACCTGATCCAGCACGGCCATGCCGAAATTGTGGTCCTGGCCGACAACGATATCCGCCAGGCCGAACGGGCCGCCCAGCGCATCAACAAGCTGACCAAGAGCAACAAGGCCCATGCCATGCGCCTGGACGCCAGTGAGCCGGACCAGGTGAAAGATGTCCTCCAACAGGAACGGATCGACGCATTCCTCAGCGCCGTCCCGTACTTCTTCAATTTGGGGCTCACCCAGGCGGCGATCGAGGCTGGCGCCGGCATGACCGATCTGGGCGGCAACAGCCAAATCGTGCTCGACCAGCTGGCGCTGTCGCCGCAGGCCGCGGAAGCCGGCGTTGCCATCGTGCCCGATTGTGGCCAGGTTCCGGGCATGGGCGCATCGTTGGTTGTCTACGCCATCGAGCCACTCGATGAACCAGTTGACGTCTTGATGTGGGACTGCGGCCTGCCGCAGCAACCCGAACCGCCCTGGAACTACCGGTTGACCTTCAGCATCGAAGGCTTGACCAACGAGTACTACGGCGACTGTCTGTTCCTGCGCGATGGCAAACTGACGAAGGTCCCGGCGCTGACCGAAGTCGAGCGCCGGAGCTATCCGGAGCCTATCGGTGAACTGGAAGCCTTCACGACCTCGGGCGGTTTGACGACCGCCGCCCGGACCTACCAGGGCCGGTTGCGCACACTGCAAAACAAGACGCTGCGCTATCCAGGCAACTTCGACCAGCTCAAAGTCATCGAGCAGCTGGGCCTGTTCGATCCGGAGCCGATCCTGGTCGGAGGCCTGGATGTCAGCCCGCGTGAGGTGCTGCACCTGTTGTGGGATCCCCAAATCAGGGCCGACCCCGAAACCCGCGATTTCATCTTGATCGATATCTTGGCAACCGGCCGGCAGCGCGGAGCCGAGCACCAGGTCGAAGTGCGGTTGATACACAGCTACGACGAAGTTACTGGCTTTACCGCGATGGAACAGGCGACCGGCTGGCATGCCTCGATCATGACGGCGGCCATCGCCCACGGCCATGTGCCCTCGGGCGTAGTGCCTGTCGAGCGCGCCATGACCGGCGCCGCGTTTGTTGAGCAGGCTGGCCAGCGCGGCTTCAACGTCGAACGCAACATCCGCTGACTTGATCAACCTGACTGACAACAGCCGCCCGCCACGCCCCGTCTGTTCCACCCTGGTTGATCTCCCGTTTGGCGGGAGGCCCACGTGAGGTTGTTGATTCTGGGCGGCACGATTTTTGTCGGCCGTCACCTGACCCAGGCCGCCCTGGAAGCCGGCCATGACGTCACGCTATTCAATCGCGGTCAAACCAATCCTGAATTGTTCCCCGAAGTTGAGCGGATCGAAGGTGACCGGCACCGAGACTTGGGCCGTCTCAAGGATTACACTTGGGACGCTGTGCTCGATACCTGCGGCTATACACCCGAGGCCGTCGGTTCGGCCGCTGCTACGCTTTCTGGACGCTGCCGGCACTACACGCTCATTTCCACGCTGTCTGTCTACCAGGACAGCAGCCAGCCGGGGTTGACCGAGGAGTCAGCCGTGGGCCAGCTTCCGGCCGGCGCCAAACATGAGGTCAATGGTGAAACTTATGGCCCGCTCAAGGCGCTGGCCGAACAGGCGCCCCGCTTACACTTCGACGGAGAGGTGCTTGTGCTTCGACCGGGCCTGATCGTGGGTCCATACGATCCGACCGAACGCTTCACCTACTGGCCGCGACGGCTGGCGCGGCACGGCGAAGTGCTGGCGCCCGGTGAGCCGGAACGGCGGGTGCAGTACATCGACGTCCGCGATCTAGCCGCCTGGACGCTGACGATGGTCGAATCGGGCAAGAGCGGAACCTTCAACGTCACGGGGCCAAAGCAGCCGCTCTCGATGGCAACCTTCCTTGCCGAGTGCGCGCAAGCGGTAGACGCCGAGCCCGCATTCACCTGGGTACCCGAGCGGTTCTTGGTCGAAGCGGGTGTGGCGCCTTTCACCGGCTTGCCGCTGTGGCTGCCGCAGGAGCTCAACGGCCTGTTGGAGGTCAAGGTAGACAAGGCGTTCGCCGCCGGGTTGACCTGCCGATCGCCGGCCGAGACGGCCGCCGACACGTATGCCTGGGACCAGCAACGCGGCGGCCCGATCCACCGCGGACCAGGCATCGATCCGGCGCGCGAACTGGCCCTGCTCCAGGCCTGGCACGCAAAGAATGCATCTTGAACTAGACACGAGTCTCAGTGGTTACTAGATGGAAACATAACCGGCAGCTCGCACTTGTCGACGAGGCAGGTTCGGCGTCGCCAAGTCGTGATAGGGATTGCCCTCGAATGCATGCGGCCGAATCGGCGCGAAGCCTCATGATCTTGGTGCTTCTGCTGGGTCTTTGTCTGGCGTCACCGCCAGGAGCCCAGGCAGAGCCAACCTCACCTGGCCGCAGTCAGACGATCATCGTCCGGCTGACGCAACACCATTGGTGGTTGACACAGCAGTCCGACGGCCAAATCCTGTGCACCATTCTCGTTGAACACGAGGCGCTCCCAACCCGTGCCGAGATTCGCGACGACTGCGGGGAGGAGACTTATCAGACGTGGCTGGAGGCTGCCGACTGCGGCGATTGTGAACCGCTCTACCTCCACCATATTGGAAGTGAGCGTATCAGTCGCCAGGTCATCGTCAAGTTGCCACCGGCCTCGGTCGATTTGTATCTGTCGGACTGCGACACTGTGTCGGGCGGAAACCGATGTGACCAACTCCCCACCCTGACCTTTATCGGCCATGAACCTTTGCCGAACGAGGCGAT
>DASWJQ010000169.1:0-38736 GCA_036397095.1 Anaerolineales bacterium | reverse complement strand
GAGAAGGCGTGGGGGATCCGGGGTTCGACGACAGCACGGCTTTCGCCCGCAACCTGGGTCTGATCAACGCCGCCCAGCAAGATGACGAAGGCCTCTGATCGTATCCGAATCATTTGAAACGGCATCATCCGTCCGCCGCTCCACTCCCCAAATCTTAGGCGCGCCGGACCTCCCCAGCCTATAACCCTCAGGTCCCAAACAATCTAACGAATCCAGCCTCAACAACGCCTGAGCACGCCGGGGTTGTTTGCCGGCAGCCCAGGCGTCGGACTAGGCATGGATTGCGGTGATGGCGACCGGGCGAGCTAGCCTCGGGCCCGCTCCAACAGCGTCACCAGCAGCAGGCTGAGCAGCAGCCGCTCTTCCTCGTCCGTCGTCAGGCCGGCGCCGACCACCGACCACTGACCCCTGGGAACCCAAATGGTAGTCTTAGCGTCTTACGGTAGACGGAGGCGAAAATGACCCTACATCACAAATCGCGCCTGGCCCTGGTGCTCACCATCCTGCTGACCGCACAGGCCTGCTCGCCCGGCCTGTTAGCGCCGGTGACGGGCTCTTCGGTGGCCGTCTCCAACAGGCCGCACGATCTGAGCCCGCTGGTGGCTCCGGAAGTTTCGTCCTCCTTGGCGGCCGGCAACCGCGCCTTTGCCTTCGATCTCTACCGCAGGCTTGCGGCCCAGGACGGCAACCTGTTTTTCTCCCCCTACTCCATCTCGACCGCCCTGGCCATGACCTACGCCGGTGCGGCCGGGTCAACCGCCGACCAGATGGCCGGCGCGCTCCATTTCGACCTGCCTGCCGACGCGCTGCATGCCGCCTTCAACGCCTACGCGCTGGACCTGGAAGCGCGCGCCAAGGCCGACGTCGACGGCACGCCCTTCGAATTGAGCATCGCCAATTCCCTGTGGGGCCAGCAGGGCTTTGCCTTCCGGCCGGAGTTTCTCGACCTGCTGGCGGAGAACTACGCCGCCGGGATGCGCCTGGTGGACTTCGTCGCCGACCCGGAGGCCTCGCGTCAGGTCATCAACCGCTGGGTGAGCGACGAAACCCGCCAGAAGATCGAGGATCTCATCCCCGAAGGCGCCATCGACGACATGACCCGCCTGGTGCTGGCCAACGCCATCTACTTCAAGGCTTCGTGGCTGACCGCCTTCGACCCCGACGCCACCGTCAGCCAGCCCTTCCACCGGCTTTCCGGCGACAGCGTCGACGTCTCGATGATGCAGGCCAGCGAGTCGTATCGCTACCTTCTCGGGGACGGGTACCAGGCAATCGAGCTGCCCTATCAGTCGGGCGAGATGTCGATGGTCATCCTCCTGCCCGATGCTGGACGGTTCGAGGCCTTTGAGGACGCGTTGGGGCCGGCTGTGCTCGAGCAGGCGCTGGCCGAGATGACCTACGGTCCGGTGAGACTCGGCCTGCCCCGCTTCAGCTACGAGTCGGCCTTCAGCCTGAGGGAGGCGCTCGAAGGCCTGGGCATGACCGACGCCTTCGACCCGGATCGGGCCGACTTCTCCGGGATGGATGGAAACCGGGACCTGTATATCGGGAGCGTGGTGCACAAGGCCTTCGTCGCCGTCGACGAGAAGGGCACGGAAGCGGCGGCCGCCACGGCGGTCATCATGGGCATCACCTCGGCCCCCATCGACGAGCCGATCACCATCACCGTCGACCGGCCGTTCATTTACCTGATCCGCGACGGGCAGACGGGGAGCATCCTGTTCATGGGGAGGGTCATCGATCCCTCCCATTAGGCGGGTTGACCGTTCGCATTGTGGCCGCTGAACCAGCAACGGTCGAGACGGGCAGCGCCTTGTCCCCAGCTTACGCTTGGATTTTGGGGCCGTCCGTAACGCTCTTGGCCGCAGCGGCGTAGGCCTTGACGGCGGCCACCCCACCCAGCGCTCGAAGCCGGCTGGCAGGTGGATCGGCACGCCGCCAAAGGCATAGCTCCAAGCGACCATGGCGCCAAACATGTGCGGGTGCGAGGCGTGGATGGCGGACAGCCCGCCCAACGCCTGCATCAGCAGCGCCCGCGGGCCGATGCCGAAAGCCGACTCGCTCACTATCTGGTGCAGATCGGGCTCGAGTTCGCTGATCAGGTTGTGACGGTCCGCCTGCAGGTCCTCCATCGTAGTCCAGGCCTGGCCGCCGGGCGGGACGGTGGGTTGCGCGGCCGAAGGCGGGTAGAGCGGCGCTTGGCTAATTCCGGTCGATTGATACCTTGCGGCCACCTGACCATTGAGTGGTTGATTCCAAGCCCTCCAAGCGCTAGACTGTTCAAACTTTGGAGCATCTTCGGGGAGAAGGCGTGGGGGATCCGGGGTTCGACTACAGCACGGCTCTCGCCCGCAGTCTGGGGTTGATCAACGCCGCCGAACAGCAACGGCTGCGTAAATCGACCGCGGCCATCGCCGGGATGGGCGGCGTGGGCGGCGCCCACCTGCTGGCCCCGACCCGCCTCGGCCTGGGCGGCTTCCACCTGGCCGACGAAGGCTTGCGCGCCTCACCATTCCCCTAACGCAACGCTTCCCGGAGACCTTCCCGGAAGTCCCCTCTGCCGGGAAGCAACCGGTCCCCACGCAAGACTTCCGGGAAGGCCGCTTTTCACCCTGCGCTTGCGGCCACGCCACCCAGACTTCCCGAAAGTCCCGGCGCCGGCACATCCTCCGCCGAGGAACCCGCGCCGCCCTCGGGCAAAGCCAGCCCCTAATCGGGAGGAGACTTTCGGGAAATGCCCCCAACCCGCCTTTGCCTCGGCGACGATCGGCGCAATGGAAGGACTTCCGGGAAGTCCTATCGTAGGCACCCATCCGGCAACCCGATGAAGACTTCCCGGAAGTCCGGTTCCGCGGGCGTCTGGGCCTCCTGAGAGTCCGCTCTCCGGCCCCGGTACGCGTTCCTGACGAGATCTTCGGGAAACCTTCTTCCCTAGCTGACCTCCCAGCTCCGCTTGCGATTGGCCCGGATCCGGGCCCAGGCCGGCGGACCTCGCGGGTCGGTTACGCTTCGATCGCCCGCTTGTAGCGCTCGGCCGAACGTCGAACGGCATCCTTGCCGTCGGCCAGGATCTGCAGGTCGGTGAAATGGCTGTAGACACGGTCGAACGGCAGCGGCAGCACCCGCTCGACGATGCGATCGACGGTCGCCGCCGGCAGCGGAATGTAGTTCGGGTAGCTGTACATAAACGAAATGTGGCGACGGTCGCGAGTCACGTGCAACGTGTCGCTGGTGAGCAGCACACCGCGGCCATCGGCGCCATCGGGCCACAGCAGCACGTCGGAATCCGTGAAGTGGCCGCCACAGCGGTGCAAGCTGACGCCCTGCTCAAGTTCGCGTTGGTCGCCTGACCAATACTGAATCAGCGGGTCGGGGCACCCCACCCAGCGCTCGAAGCCGGCCGGCAGATGGATCGGGGCGCCGCCAAAGGCATGGCTCCAGGCGACCATGGCGCCAAACATGTGCGGGTGCGAGGCGGCCATGGCGGACAGCCCGCCCAACACCTGGACCGCCTTAACCGTTGCGTCGTCGATCAGGCTGACGCAGTCCCACAGCACGTTGCCGCCCGACGCCTGGACCAGCAGCGCCCGCTGGCCAATGCCAAAGGCCGGCTCGGTCACGATCTGATGCAGGCCGGGCTCGAGTTCGGTGATTACATTGTGATGGTCCGCCTGCAGGGCTTCCATCGTAGTCCAGGCCTGGCCACCGGGCGGGACGTACTGGCGTGGGTCCTCGCAAATCCGACACCGCGCCGGCGGCGACTCGGCCGGCCCGTACTCGACGCCGCAGGTGGCGCACAGGTAGTGGGGCATGGGCTCTCCTTTTGGACTTCCCGAAAGCCACCCGGTAAGCTCGCCGGTGCGCAGCCTCGCCCGGGACGAAGTGACGGTGCCGAGTGTAGCTGAGACTGGACTTGCGGGAAGTCCCCTCGCACCCGCCGCTAGGCGATCGGCTCGCCGGGGCGCAGAGATTGGCGCAGCGGATCAAGCAGACGCGCCGTGTTCGAGCCCTAGGTACTGAAGGAAGAGGTCTACCGCCAGCGGGTCGAACTGGGAGCCGTCTTGCTGTCGAATATGTTCGATCGCATCCTCACGCGACCAAGCGGAGCGATACGGGCGATCGTTCGTGATCGCGTCCCAAACATCCGCGACGGCGAATAGGCGGGCCGGGAGCGGGATGTCTTCCCCCGCCAGACCTTCTGGATAGCCGGTTCCGTCCCATTTTTCATGGTGATAGTGGGGGATGTCCAGCGCCGGCTGCAGATATTCGATCGGGGCGAGCAATTCGTAGGCAAAGACGGGGTGCTTACGCATGATCTCCCACTCGGCATCCGTCAGCTTGTCCGGCTTGAGCAGGATGTGGTCGGGGACCCCCATCTTGCCGATGTCGTGAAGCAAGGCGCCGCGCCGAACATGCACGATCTCGGAGGCGGGGATACCGGCCATCTGGGCAAGTGCGACGGTCATCTGCGTCACACGCAGCGTGTGCCCTTCCGTCTCCTTGTCCCTCAGGTCCAGGGCCCGGGACCAGCCCTCGATGGTCGTGTCGTAGGCCATCCCCAGGTCGACATTGCTGCGCAGCAAGCCGTGGAACATGCGGCCGCTTTCGATGGCGATGGCGGCTTGCCCGGCCAGGGTCTCCAGATACTCCAGCCATGCCCGATCGGCCGACAGCCGCGAGCGGTGAAACACCTCAAGCACGCCGACTGGCTGCCCCTTGGCCACAAGCGGGACGAAGACGGCCGAAACAAAGCCCTCGTCTTTGATGAGGTTCCGCCGTAGGAAGATATTCCCGCTCTGCCGAAGGTCTTCGATGATCACGGGCGCTCTCTCGGCGGCCGCCCGCCCGGCATGTCCCTGCCCGATCCTCAGGCGAGATTGTTCGATGCCGCGGCTCCGAAACCCCAGGCCCGCGGCAAATTCTAGGTCTTCTGTTTCGGGGTCGACCAGCAGAATGTCGGCCGCGTCCGCCGCCAGCAGGTCGGTCGTCTTCTCCAGCACGGTGTGTAGGGTAAAGGGCAGATCGGTCGTGGCCAGGATCGCCAGGTCGATTTCACGAAGCGCCTGGACTCGCTTGAGCTGCGCCGCCAGTTCCTGTTCGGCCCGCTTTCTGGATGTGATATCGAACGAAAGGATGAAGACCCCTTCTGGAACCGGCTCCATCTTCAGCATGAACCAGGCCGTGCTCCCGTCCGGATAGGTAAACTCGTTCTCCAGCTCCGCCGGCTCACGGCTGTCCATGCAGCGTTCGAGCACCGAGAACATCGGCGTCGAATCGATCCCCGGATAGGCCTCCACCATGGTGTGCCCCAGGAGCTCTTCCATGGCAATCCGCCCGTGTTCGATCACCGCCTCATTCACGTAAAGGTACCGGTAATCGAACCCGATGACCTGGCAGCCTTCCAGCAGGCGATCAAATGCATGGTACTCCGCGTGTGGATCCATCCGTTACGCTCCCCCTGACGCGAGCTGCCCTCCGCGTGAACCCGGCTTGCAAGGAAACACGGCAGGGCTGTCTCTCAACGACAGTGGCCCAAGAATAAGGTTGACCTGATTGTAGGGAGATTGTCCGGTGGACCCAAGGGGTACTTTGGCTGGAGGCTCGAGCCGCCGGGGCTGTTCCAACCGGCCAACCGCCGCCAGCGTCTCGTGTCAGCCCTGGGTCCTGGAGTCGGAACGCAACGGCCAGGGTCCCGCAGCGCCGAGTTTGCCTGGGGCATCTCGGGGGATCCCCTCTTCCCCAAGCGCTACTCCGGCACCAGCGATCCGCCGACCCGGCTCCAGTCGAGCGCAATCTCCGGCGCCGGGTACACCTGGTTGCCTTCGATGCGCACGGTCACGACGGCCCAATTGTTGTCATCGTCCATTTCGCGCAGATGATTATGGGGGTCGGCCACCGACCGCAGGACGTAGTAGCCGTCGGGCAGCCCGCTGATGTCGACCCACTGACCTGCCAGGTGCGACTTGTAAGTGTCGGCCCAGCCGGCCGACATGCCCTGGCGCGACGCAGAGCAATTGGCGTAACCGCGCCGGGAGCCTTCCGGCGCCGTCAGCCGGTCGGTGTCCATCAGGCAGTAGCTGATCTTGCCGCTGACCGAGACGATGTCCAGCAGCTGGCCGGCGTGAGTCACGGACCATAATTCATAGCGGGCGAACCCGTCCAGGTGCCAGTGGCCGTGTTCGGGGTGATAGATGATGACCGGCAGGATCGGTTCGGCCAGCACCTCACCGTGGCTGCCGTAAAGCTGCTGGCTGACCTGGAAACCGGACACATCCTGCTGCCATGTGCCGCGCAGTTCCAGCGCCCCTTCGCCAACATTCGCAACCGCATTGGCAAAGCGCAGGATCTTGCGCCCGGTGTCTGGATTGCCGGCGATGCGCAAATCGAACGGGGCCAGCGTGATCAGGTCGGGCAGCAGCAGCCGCAGCTCCGCCTGGCCGGCCGGGGTCGGCGTGGGCGTGATCGCCGCCGCTGGGCCGGCCGCCGTCCCCTGCGCGCTCAACGCCAGCATGAGCCCCAGCAGGGCCAGGCCGGCAAGCCACAGGCCGGCCGCCGGCCGCCGCGTGTACAATCCGGAGGACATCACCGCATTGTACCCAGCGCCTCACGGGACGGTCCATCGCCCTCATGTCCCTCAACATCGGCATTATCGGCCTGCCCAACGTCGGCAAAAGCACCACTTTTAATGCATTGACGCGGGCACAGCACGCCGAAGTGGCCAGCTACCCGTTCACCACCATCGAGCCCAACCGGGCCATCGTGCCGGTGCCCGACCCCCGCCTCGACCACCTGGCTCAGTTGGCCGGCCGTCAGAAGATCATCCACGCCACGATCGAGTTCGTCGACATCGCCGGCCTGGTGGCCGGCGCCAGCCGGGGCGAAGGTCTGGGCAACAAGTTCCTGGCCCAAATCCGCGATGTCGACGCGGTGCTGCACGTGGTGCGCTGCTTCGAGGACGAGAACGTGGCCCACGTGGCCGGACAGCTGGACCCACCGACCGACATCGCCACCATTGAAACCGAGCTGGCCCTGGCAGATCTGGAGCAGCTCGACCGGCGGCTGGATAAACTCGAATCCGAGCTCAAGGCCGACCGCGGCCTGCTGCCGACCCAGCAGGTGGCCCAGAATCTGCGCGCTCATCTGGACAACGGCCAGCCGGTCCGCACCTTCCCCGAACGCGATGAGCCTGCCCTGGCCAACCTGCGTCGCGAACTGCGTTTCCTGACTGATAAGCCGGTCATCTTCCTGGCCAACGTTGGGGAGGAATCGCTGCCCGATGGCAACGAATGCGTCGAGGCGGTGCGGCGCCACGCCAAGGCCCACGCCGCCGAGGCCGTCATGCTGTGTGCCGAACTGGAGATGGCGCTGGCCGGCCTGGATGACGGCGAGCGGGCTGAAATGCTGGCCCTGGCCGGTCTCGAACGCAGCGGACTTGACCAGGTGATCGCTCACGGCTACCGGTTGCTGGGGCTGATCAGCTTCTTCACGATGAACGAAGAGGAAGTGCGCGCCTGGACCATCCCCCAGGGGACCCTGGCCCCGCAGGCCGCCGGCCGGGTGCACACGGACTTCGAACGCGGCTTCATTAAGGCCGAGGTCGTCCCCTATCCAGCCTTCGTCGAGGCCGGCAGCCTGGCGGCCGCTCGATCTGCCGGCTCACTGCGGATCGAGGGCAAGGAATATGAGGTACAGGACGGCGAGCTGATCCTGTTTCGTTTCAACGTCTAGTCTGTAGCCCGCCCTGTCTAAGGGAGAAGGTCAATGCGCAACCTAGTGCGTTTGGAAGAACTGGCGCTGGTAGGACTGTCGGTCTTCTGGTTCAGCCAGAGCGCCTTCGCCTGGTGGTGGTATCCACTGCTCCTGCTGGCGCCCGACCTGTCGATGCTCGGTTACCTGGCCAACCCGGCCCTCGGTGCCACCACCTATAACCTGGTGCACCACAAAGCGCTGGCGGTTGGCGCGTATCTGGCAGGCGTGTTCTACGGCCAGCCTGTCCTGCTGCTGGCAGCAGCCATTCTGCTGGGGCACAGCAGTCTGGACCGGGCGGTCGGCTACGGCTTGAAACACGCCGACAGTTTCCAGCACACCCATCTGGGTTGGATCGGGCAAAGGTCGGTCGAGGCCTAGGCTGGTTGGTCTAGAGCCGGGCCAGCAGATCTTCGCGGCGAAATGCCCGCCGCCCGAACCACAACAGGCCGGCGTCGAGCAGCCACACGAACGCACCTAGACCCACAGCAAAGGCCGGGCTGAGGAAGATAATCCCGGCCAGTTGGGCCAGCACCAAGGCCACCAGCGGTACAACGACCATGCCGCCGGCCTGGTAGGCCTCCTGGAAGGTGTTGACCCGCGACGAAATCAGCACCGTCGCCGCCAGCCCCAGGCCGGCGACGGCCGGCGCCACCCACAGCACCAGCACCAGCCACAGCGTGTTGGGGAAGAACAGCCGGCCGACCACCTGGTACCCCAGCCAGTTGACGGCCACGGTGTAAATGCCGAATGACAGCAACGAGACGGCCATGGCCGCCAGCCAGCCGCCCAGCATCTTGGCCAGCAATAGGTGGTCGTCGGCCAGCGGCGTGTGCAGCAGCGCTTCCAGCGTCTTGCGCTCGCGCTCGCCGACAAAGCTGTCGGCGGCGATCACGCTCGAGACCATCATCGGCACCATCAGATAGAGCGGGGCGAAGACGTACACCAGCATCAAGATCATGAGTCGTTCGCTGGCCGACAGGTCGGTCAGCCCGGCCAGCGCCGCTGGCGGCACGTTGGCCAGGAAGCTTTGAAGGTCGGGATCGCCGGCGAATTCCTCCGGCGCCAACAGCGCTGCCATGCCCAGGCCGACGGGCAGCAGCACCTGCAGGATCAACGGCACGATGATCATCGGCAGCAGGATCATCGGCGAACGGCGCACAACGGTCAGGTCCTTGCGGATGATGGCTCGCATGGCGCGCCACGTGGTGCGGTTCATGGGGCCCCCTCGGCGTGCAAGCCGAAGTAGACGTCCTCGAGGGTCGCCTCCTGCGGGCTGACCCGGTAGACATCGATCCCGGCCGAGGTCAAGGCCGTCACGATCCTGGGGATCTGCTGGCGCGGCACTGCCCGGCAGACCAGCATGCCCCGTTCGAAACCGACCCGTCCGTCGGCCAGCGTTTGCTCGAGCAGGCTGCGCGCCTGGTCGGTTTGAGCCGGATCGATCTCGAGTTCCAGGTCGTGCTCGCCGGCGATGTGCTGGCCGAGCTCGCCGACCGTGCCCAGTGCCAGCAAACGACCCTGGCGCATGACCGCCACCCGGTCGCACAGCCGCTGGGCTTCGATCAGATTGTGAGTGCACAGGTAGATCGTGCGGCCGGCTCGCTGCAGGTCCCGGATCAGCTCGTGGACCTGGCGGGCGGCGACCGGGTCGAGCCCGGCGGTAGGCTCATCGAGGAAAAGCAGTTCGGGCCGGTGGATCAGCGCTCGGGCCAACGCCAGCCGCTGTTTCATGCCCTTGCTGAAACCGCCGACCTTGTCGCCGGCCCGTTCGCCTAGTCCGAACTGATCGAGCAGTTCGTCCACGCGCCCTTCCACCTCGGCCTCGGGAACGGCGTAGAGATCGGCGAAGATCGACAGGTTCTCGCGGGCCGAAAGTCGCTCGTCGAGCGAGGGGGCCTCGGTCAGGACCCCGGTCCGCTGACGCAGGCGCGGGCCGTCGGCGGTCGGGTCGAGGCCAAGCACGCGCAGCGTTCCGCTGGTGGGCGCCAGCACCCCGTTCATCAGGCGGATCGAGGTGGTTTTGCCGGCGCCGTTGTGGCCCAGGCAGCCGAAAATCTCGCCGGGCTCAACTTGATACGTGATCGAGTCGACGGCCAGCAGATCGCCGAAGCGCCGTGTCAGATTGTGGATTTCGATGGCGGGCATGGGTTGCCGTCCGTGGTCGGCGGGTGCTGCGACGGATTCTACTCGCTTGGCCTAATCGGTCGCCACACTCAAGGGCGGACTTCCCGGAAGTCCAGGGGTGGGACTTCCGGGAAGTCCGCCCCACCCTCCACGAACGCTTGGTACGTAGTCGCGGTCGCAAACCGGTCTGGGACTAGGCTCCTGCCTCTGAATTTGGCGGGCCTGACGCCTAACAGCTCCGGGTAGTCGGAGTATGGCCAGTCGGCCAGCCGACTTACCAGGCCGGCCTCAAGGGGGTTCCGGTGGATGTACCGGGCCGTATGAACCAACTGAGCTTCGGTGCTGACCTGCCTGGCCCGGAATCGTCCGGCAAAGACCGGCCCGACCCTATCAAGCTGATGATTGAACCATTGGGCATATGCTGTGCCCACCCCCTGCATGAACATGCTTACGGTGGCATCCGCCTCCGCCCGCAGCAGCAGATGAAAATGATTCGGCATTAGACAATACGCCACCACACCGACAGACCACTTGTCCATACGACGGATTAGCATTGTGGTGAACCAAAGGTAGCACCTGTCGTCTGGAAAGATCTGTCGGCGCTCAACTCCCCGGTTGAAGACATGGTAGTGAGCGCCGGCAACGAAGGCTGTGCGTCGTACTGGCATAGGTCCCCCTTTCCCCAACCATGATCCTAAGCTGTCTGGGCTGCCGCAGGGAAGCGGACTTCCCGGAAGTCTTGATGCTGGACTTCCGGGAAGTCCGCTTTGCGGTTGTTATGGGACGCACGCGCCCAAGGTTTGCTCGAACGGCACTGGACATTGGGCGATCGGATAGCAGACCGGCGCGTTGTCATTCGGGCCCTGGTACAGACAGCCGGGCGGCGGCGTGGCCGTCGGCAGCGGCGGGATGTTGACGGCCGGCAGGTTGTTCGGATCGAAGTTCGGTGGCAGGTCGATGTTGAGCTCGGGCACCCAGCACGACTGTCCCGGGTAGCGCGGACTGTCGATGATCCACCAACCTCCTTCGACGCCACGCCCCATTATGCTGACCTGGGCACCAACCGCCAGTGACTGAATCGTCAGGTAGCCAGGGCCGGGCCCGGTCCAACACAGGCTGTCGCGGTTGACCGTCGGCGGTGGCGGGGCTGGCGTTACCGTGATCAGCTCGGGCGTGCCCGTGACCTCCAGGCTGGTCATGACGCCACCAAAGATTGGATTATGCTCGTAGGCCCCAACATCGCAGGCCGAGCCGAATGGCCGGCTGGCACCGCGCTGATCCGCCGCTGGGCAGTCGCCGGTGGCTGTATCCAGCCCCGGATTCCCTGGCAAGAGTGCGTGTGTCTCCGTGGAGCCGCCGTTGTCGGTCAGCGGCCCCAGGGCCACCTCATGCTCGGTTCGATCCGAGTTGCTCCAGCGCATACAAGTCTCGTCCGAGTCGACATTGAAGCCGACAAAGGTTTTGTGGGTGGCGGCGTGGATCCAGCAGTCCATCAGGTCGTTGTTGGCAATCAAACTGTTCTCGAATGTGATACCGCCAAATGGAGAGCCAGCCACCCCGCCGCCGCGGTTGTCGGCCACCGTTGTGTGAATCAGAGTTAGCTCACCCAGGCTGTAAATCGCCAGGCCTGAGCCCCCGCTCACAACGCTGTTGTTGCTGACCGTCGTGTTGATCAAAGCCAAGGTGCCACCATTGAACACGCCCAGCGCCCGCGAGTGCGTTTCGGTGGTGACCTGGTTGCGAGTGATCGCGCTATCGATGATGGTCATCTCGCCGCCGTCATGATGCACGCCGGCACCGTTCGGGCCCTGATTGCCGTCGATGATCAGCCGGCGAACTTCAACCGTACGGCCGCCGGAGAGGCCGCCGCCGCGATTATTGCTAATCGTGCTGTCTTCGATCAACCCGTCCCCGCCAAAGGTCACGCCCGTTTGGCCGTTGTTGGTGACCAGCACGCGCCGGATGGTCGCCTGGCTGTCATCGATCACAATTCCCAGGCCGTCCCCATCGCGCACGGTAACATCCTCGATCAACACGGTCGACCGGATCGCCCGGATACCGAAGACGTAGCCGAGTCCACCAGTGCCAGTCACAGTCAAATCGCGAACGGTCATGGTCGAATCCCGAATGTCCAGAACAGCCTGCTCGCCCAGGCCGTCGAGGATCGTCACCTCCTGGCCCGACCCACGCAGACTCAGATCCTCATCCCGCAGCAGGACATTTAGGCCGCCGACACCGGTCATGTCTTCACTGAAGGTGCCTGGTCCGATGGCAATTACGTCATCTGCGTCGGCCAGCTCGGCTGCCCGCCGAATGGTGGCGCAGGGCGTGCTGGGCGAAGCGCACACATTGGCATCGTCCCCGTCGAGCTCGACGTACCACGTCTCCGAGAAGTGCTCTTCGCTGACACCGCTGGCCTGGGTTGTGGTTGGCAACCGGCCCAGGATGTCGCGCGCCAGATCGACCGGTCCGCAGGCCAGGCTGGCCATCAGCAAGGTCGATGCCATCCGGATCAACCCCTTCGACGGATTCTTCCTATCCGTACGCATCTCGTGTATTTGTCCCACTTTCTAAGGTTGCGCGGCGACTGCCCACCGCACCCGCACGTCGCCCGGTGGGCAGTCGGCGCTGGATCGACTGAACTATTGCGGAACCTGGCAGACCGTTGTTGTAGTCGTCGGCCGGCTTGAGGCGCCCGAGGCGTTATAGGCCTCGACGCCGTAGGTGTATGGACCGCCAAGCGGGGGCGAGTCGACATAGCTCTCGGCGTTGGCGCCAAGCGTGGCGATCAACGCGCCGTTGCGGTAGACCCGGTAGCCGTCCTCATTGGTGGCGATGTCGTCCCACATCAGCGTCACCTGGAACCCGTTGGCCGAGCAGCTGGCCCCGTTCGCCAGTTTCTCGGGCGGCGCCGGCGGCTGCTCGATCACCTCAATCGTCAGCTGCTCTTCGGCCTCTTCCTGCGGATTGGAGGCCATCAGCTTGTAGGTTGTGGTGGTCTCCGGGCACACCTCTTCGGCCTCCAGGGCCGGCATCATCACGCCGTCGAGATACACCTGTTCGGCGTTGAGCACCTCCCAGCGCAGCCGGGTGCACTCGCCGAAGAAGATGCTGTAGTCGTCGGCGTTGAAGTTGATGTCGATCGGCGGCCAGATGACGGCCGTCGGTGTCGGCGTGACCACCGCCGTCGGTTCGGTCGTCAGATCGTCGGCGCCGGGCTGCGGCGGGTTTTCGCCAATGCCCTCGTACGAGCCCCGGTCGCACTGCGCCCCGATCGGGCGAGCCACCCCGCGCTGGTCCACCGGGATGCAAGTGTCTGGTGTGGCCGAATCGAGCGCCGGGCTGCCCGGCAGCAGTGCGTGGTTCAGGCTGTTGCCGCCGTTCATCGCCAGGAAGGCGATCAGCGGCATGGTGTCAACCAGATCGCTGGACTCGGTAAAGCCGCAGTCGTCGGCGTCTTCCAAGTTGTAGCCATTCGACGACAGCGGGTCCCCGGCGCAGTTGCCGGCACTGTGGCTGGCCAGGATCGTGTTCTCGATCGTGCCGTGACCGCCATCGTTGTAAATGCCATCATCGCTGTTGAGCGCCATGCTGACGAAGTTGATGCTCAGATCACCACCGCCGTTGTAGATGCCGCTGCCGCCGGCCGAGCCGGTCGGGATAATTACATTGGCGCTGACGGTGGTGTTCTGCAGCAGCAGCGCCGCCAGCGCGCCGTCGTTGTAAGCCCCGCCGCCGAAGCCGCCGAAGGCCGTGTTGTTGTTCAAGCCGCTTTGGTACAGGTGCAGCAGGCCGGCATTGAAGACGCCGCCGCCCAGTTCGGCGTTGTTGTTGGTGAACCAGGCCTCATAGAGGAAGGCTTCCCCATCCGGTCCGTTGTATAGTCCGCCGCCGTTGCCGTCGGCGATGCTCTGTTCGAACGGGTTGAGTGACATTTCCAGGTGTCCATCGTTATAGATGGCGCCGCCATTGCCGCCGGCCTCGCTCTGGAAAAAGTTGACATCGTTCAACTCGGCGTCGGCTTCAAAGTTGTTCCACAGCGCCCCACCGTGCTGACCGGCGTTGTTGCCGGCGAACTGCCCGCCGTTCATCGTGAAGCTGGCAACGGCGAAGTTGTGGACGCCGCCACCTAGGTCGGCCATATTTTCGATGAATTGCACCGAGTTGAAGTTGGCGACCGCACCTTGGTCATTGTGCAAACCACCCCCGGCACTGAGACCAACACCGCCCTCGGGCACGACGGCTTCGTTGAAGTTGATGGCGCTGTCGTTGACCGTCAACACGCTGTGATTGCGAATGCCGGCGCCCAACTGCTCGCGGCCCTCGACGATGATCAGCAGGTTCAACTCGACTTCGGCTGGTTCAAAGATCTCGAACACCCGGTCCTCCTCTTCCCCATGGACCGAGGGGGCACCGATGCCATTGATCGTTAAATCGTCGGTGATGTCCAGGTCGCCGGTATCAGCGGCGTCCTCGTTGGCGCCGCTGCGGGTAAGATGGTAGCCGTCCGGCGGCAGTTGGATGGTCTGATGGCCGGGACAAGCATTGGCCATCACGACCGCTTCCCGCAACGAGCAGTCCTCCGGCGTGCACAGGCCGTCGTTGGTGTCGGCTGTCTTGGTCACCACGAATGGGTCGGTGGCACACAGCTCCTCCAGCCCGGCGGCCAGATCGTCAATGATCGTGCAGCCCAGGGTTGCCCCGACCAACACGCTGAAGAACAGAATGATGCTCCACTTGGCTCGTTTCGACATGATCGTGCCTCCTTGGGCGCGCTTCTTCAGTACTCAACCGATTAACGGGCCGGGCCCGCTTCTTGTGACAGGCTCAGCTGCGGTCTGCCGCTGCCAATCCTCCCAACTTGTCTTGAAGGAATCGGATCCTACGGCGGGCGCAAGCGACGAATCTGGCAATCATCTGTGGTACTGAACTGCTACTCGACCATCAGATCCAGCCACAGGACCAAGCCCTGGTAGGGGGCATAGGGCTGGTAGTGCTCCCTGATCTGGCGATCGGTCGGCTTGCCGCCTTCGGTGAACTGCTGAGCATACATGGACCGCGCCGCCGTGTCGAGCGCCAGCCGGTCGAACTTCCCCATCAATTTGAGCATGACACTGGCCGCATAGGGCCCAAAGCCTTTCAATTCCAGCAGACGTTGGTAGACATCATCGGACTCGAGGGCGGGATCATCCCAGCGCTCGACGTCCAGCTCACCGGCAGCGATCCGCCCGGCTAACTCGAGTAGGTAGGCAGTGCGGTAGCCGGCGCGGATGTGCTCTTGCAGGGCTTGTTGCCTGTGGCCTGCCACTTCGGCCGGTGTGGGGAAGGCATGACGGCCGGCGTCATCCTGCGGTCCCAACTCGGTGATCCGTTTCACCATGTTGCGCGTGCCAGCCCAGGTGGTGTTGGTCGTCATCAATGTCTTAACCAGGTCTTCCCAGACCGTCGCCGCGCGCAGCAGGCGTCCGGCGCCCCTCTGCTCGGCCCAGCGATAGCGCGCTTCGGTTCGCAAACGGCGGTAGACAGGCGTCATGTCAAGATCGAGGTTGAAGATGCGGCGAGTCAATTCCGTGAGTCGCCGCTTGGAGGCGGCCCGCAGCCGGCCCTTCACCCCCTCGACCTCGACCCGGATGGCCGGGCCGGCCGCAGGTGCGAAGTTCAATTGAACCAAGCTGCCATCGTCGAGCCGGTCGATCGTTTGCAGGCGCAGGTAGTCGTCCGAGTAGTCGAACGGCGCCAACATGAGCCAGCCGTGGCTGATCATGGTCGAGCGGAAGTTGAAGCCGGCCGGAGCCGTGACCAGGAATCCGGTCATGGGGTCGAGGGCGCGGACCCTACGGTCCGCGCCCTATCTCCCGCTAGAACAGACACCCCGGCTCTTGCACCGTCGGCCGGCTGGAAGCGCCGGCGTCATTGAAAGCCTCGACGCCGTAGGTCACCGGTGAGCCGGTCGCCGGTGCGTTGCCATCGGTGTACTTATCCACGTTCGAGCCGAGTGTAGCCAGCAGCTGCCCGTTGCGATAGACCCGGAAGCCGTCTTCGTTGTCGGCGTTGTCGACCCAGTTCAAGGGCACGCTGTAGGTGTTGGCATTGCAGGTCACCTGGCCGATGCCGAGCTGCGTCGGCGCGGCTGGCGGCGTCAGCAGCGGCTCAGTCACCTCGATCGTGACGGTCGCTTCGGCCTGTTCGCTGGCATTGGCCGCCATCAGGCGGTAGGTGGTGGTTTGCTGCGGGCAGACCTGTTCGGCCTCAGTTGCCGGCACGCTCTCCCCATCGAGCGCCACCGTTTCGGCGTTCTGGACTTCCCAACGTATCCGTGTGCACTCACCCAACGGCAAGCTGTAGCGGTCGGCGTTGAAATTGATGCTCAGCGGATCGGCGGCCGGCGACGGGCTGGCATCGGGGGCCTCGTCGGGCTCTTCGGTTCCCGCGCCGGCCGCCCCCGACGGGTCGGCGTCCAACTCAAACGCGCCAATGTCGCAGGCCGATCCACCCGGCCGGCCATAGCCGCGCTGGTCGGTTGCCAGGCAGGTCGCCCCGCCGGTGTCAACCGCCGGGCTGGTTGATTGCAGCGCCATGGTAGGGGTCGGGCCACCGTTGTCCGCCAGCGGCCTGATGCCCAACGGATCCGACGACACAACGTCTCCTAATCCGGTATCTGGGCCGCAACTCGTGTCGTCGAACAGATTGTTGCCCAAGGTCGTCAGTGGGCCGCCGCAGCCGGACGGATCGTTGCCGGCCACAATGCTACGATGGGCACGTGCGAAGAGTGCGAAGGTTGGGGTGAAGCTCAAACGATCGGTCAGGATGCCCACCATCTCATTGTCGTGAAGCGTGACACTGTCCAGATAAAGATTGGCGGCATTCAGGAGAGTCTTGCAGTCTGGACCGCCGGCCGCGTTCTCGCCGACCGTGCTGTTCTCCAAATGCAGGTGGCCAAAGTTCAGGATGATGCTGCAACTCTGTGGCCCATAGTCCAGCCGGCTGGCTATGTTGCCGCCAATCGTGGTGCCGCGCACGTTCATGACACCGCCGTTGGCAATCGCCCCTCCTGGGTTCTGACTGAGCTCCGAATCGTTCATCGTCAGATCCGAGCTCTCATACTCGCTGTAGATAGCGCGGCCGTTGTGCCCTTGGATGAGCACCCCCGAAAGCAACGCGTTGGCGGCCGTGGCTGTGCTGGTCCCGTTCTGAAGACCGACCCCAAAGCCGTCTGGTCCGCCGTCCTGATTCAAGATCTGCACATCGGTCAGGAAGAGCTCGCCGTCGCTGGCGACCCCGACCATAATTAGGTCCGACGGCGCTCCAGGGCCGGCACGGTTCTCGGCGATCATGACCCCCGTCAGGCGCGCTTCGCCTTCGAAATTGCGCAGGCCATAACCGATGTAGCCAGCCAGGCTTTGATTGCGGCTAATCCGGCCTGCGGTCATCTCAAAGCGGGCTTCGTTGAAGACTGCCGCGCCACCGGGGCCGGTGGCGATATTTTCTTCCACGTTGGTCTCACGCATGATGAGATAACCCGTAGCGTTGGAGATGGCGCTTCCGGTATCACCCGCCTCATTGCCCTCGAACAGGCTATCTGCAATCAAGACCTGGTTTTCAACCGGCACGATCGTCCCGGTTTCGTCGGCGCGGAAACTGGCGACGTGCAAGCCGCCGCCGTCGCGCTCGGCAATGTTGCCGCGAAACTGTGTGCTGTGGATTTCGGTGCGGCTCCAGGTATACAGACCGCCGCCAATCGAGCCCCGGTTGCGGTTGAATTGGCTGTCGATGATTTGGGTAAACGCATTGCCAGCCGTTTGGTCAACCCCGCCCCCGCCGGCGCCGGCCACATTGTCCTCCACCGTCACCAGGCGCAACGTCAGGTCGTCGGCTGACGCCAGGCCGCCGCCGATCTGACCGGCCTCATTGCCCTCAATCACTGTTTCCGCCAGTTCGGCTGGCCCGCGCACAAACAGACCACCGCCTCCCGTCTGCGCGTCGGTGGCTCGGTTGGCCTCAAACACGCTGTTGAACACCGAGATTGAGCCGGACGGGTGGAGGAAGAGTCCACCTCCACCAAACCACCCGCTCCCGCCTGTGTAGCCGACCTGGTTGCCTCGGAATACGCTGTCCTCAACTGCCACCTGGCCCATTGCAAACATGCCGCCACCCTGGTTCATGGCCTGATTGTCGAGCAGGTGGACGGTCAACAGCTCGATAGAACTGAAATCATGCGCAAAGATCCCGCCACCCGGCAGGTTGTCCGCATCTCCGTTGCGGATCACGAGCCCCTGGAAAGTGGCCTCGACCTCCTCGTGGACCTCGAAGACTCGGTCGAGCCCGGCGCCGTCAATCACAACCCGCGGTTCCGGACGCGGCGCCGAGTCGCCGATGATGTCCACGTCGTCCGTGATATCCAAATCGCCGCTGGCCGCCGCTTCTTCGCCGCGGCCGGCCAGGCTCAGTTCGAAGACACCGACCGGAAGGCGAATCTCTTGCCGGCCCTCGCAGCGGTTGGCCGTGACCACCGCCTCACGCAGCGAGCAGTCATCGGGTAGACAGACGCCATCGTTCTTGTCATCATAGGTGGTCACCGCCAGCGGACGTTCGCAGATGCGACTCAGGGCCTCGACGAATATCTCGAACAAGCCACACGAGGCAAGCATTGTCGACAACAGCACCATCAGCAGCGTTAACACAAGCAAACGCAATCGCCGTGACACAGGCATATTGACTCCAACGTCCCATCGGCCCGCTGAACCAGCTGGCTTCGACTCTAGAACGTGAGAACCCGGCTCGATGTGACAGCCATGACAGGTTCTGTCGAGTTTGCCGGTCTAATGGACCGTGTCAATCAGGTGCCGGGGGGTTGAGACAGCCATGCGGCCGGTCATCGTCGCAGCTGGGACCTAGCCCGTAGCTCGTCGGGGATCAGCAGCCATTGTCGGCGAGCTCGCCAGGAGTCTCCGGGCACCAGTCCGCGTCGTCAAGAACTCCGTCGCCATCCTGGTCACCGTATTCGATCAGGTAGGGATCTTCCTCGGGGAACAGAAGTTCAATCTCTTGCAGGCCAAAGGCCTCGTCGGGGCTCCGCACTTCGATGCGCACATACTGGATGCCGGTCCAGGCCTCGGCCGGAGCGATCACAAGGACGGGATCGCCGGCGATCGGCTGGCTGGCCGCCGCCGTGACGTATTCCTCCGAGGCCCAATCCGGCGCCTTGAGCAGCACTTGGACGCGTGTCGACGAGCCTGGCGCAAATGTCAGCCGGATCTCGCCGATCGCCGTCGGGCGACCCAAATCCAACTGCAGCCAGTGTTGGTCGGTTTCCAGCACCGGCGCCCAGAAGGTGGCCGCATCACCGTCTAACGCAAACGCGGCCTGGCTTCCCGTCGCACTCGACGAGGCCTCAATCTCAGCCTCGTCCTCCAGCTGCCGTTCGTCGGCCGACAATCGGAACGGGGTGGGCTCGAGCGGAGCCGGGGACGTCGGGGCGCCGCCCAACAGGGGCAGGTTGCAGCCGGCCAAGGCTAGCGCAAGGATGAGTGCGTTCAACCCCTGTGCTGTTGGCATCCAATATCGTTTGCTTGTCATAACCGCCTCCCACGTCGCACGGCGCCGCCTCAACACAGCAGGCTGACCGTCACCGTGATCTGGGCCGTCGCGTTGTTGCCGGCGCTGTCGGTCACGGTCAAGGTGATTTGATGGGTGTTGCCAAAGCACATCGGCGCATACAGACGGACACTCAGGCTGGTGCCGGTCCCCAGGGTGACCGACGAGCCGCCGTTGACCTTGTCGGTCCATACCAGACTGCCGCCGGTCAACGTGCCATCCTCCGGGTCCGTCCCTGTTCCCTGCAAGTTGACGGTTACATACCACTGGTCATTCTCTGGGTCGTAAGTGTCGGCGTTGTAGGAGGCACCATTGGCCGGTTGAATGATCGAGGCCGACGGGCTCAAGTCCTCGGCGTCCTCAATGATCACGACCTCAACCGTATCGCTGGCGGTCGCCAGTCCGTCGGACCCGCGGAAGGTGATGGTGTGATTGCCCAGCGGCAGGCCGGTCAGGCTTGCGGCATGTCCGCTGCCAAAGGGCGAGGTGTTGCTGTTCAAGTACCAGGCCACCTCGTCCTCATCCAACCTGTAGGCGGGCGGATGGTCGGTGTCGACGCTGGTGCCGGTGAAGTTGATCCGCTGGCTCTGCTCGAAGACCGCCCCTTCGGCCGGCGACGTGATCGTCACCGTCGGCGCCAGGTTCTCGGGGAACTCGATCTCGACCTCATCGAAAGCCGTGTTGCCGCCGGCATCGGTGACCTCCACCCGGATGGTGTGGACCCCACTGCTGAACTCAGAACCCCAAGCGGCGAAGCTTTGCGTGTCACCCAATGCCCCGTCCAGGCTCGAGGTCCATTGGTAGCTGCAGCAGTCGTGCGCCGGATCGCTGAACACTTCCACCTCGAACGGTATCTGCCGGGCGCGCGATTGGGCCCGCTCAGCGGGCTGCACAATTTGGGCGATCAGGCGAGCGCTCAAGCGACGCATGGTAAAGCCGATTTTGGGCAGCGCCGTCGACTCGCCGGCGGCAACGCCGGGTTCGTGTTCCAGATGCAGCCCTCGCAGGCGTATTGTGCTGCCTCCGTATGGCACTTGAAACTCGATGAAGCGAGGATCGCTTGTGCGTATCAGGACGACAACGTCCCTGGTGGCGCCGCCATCGGTTGTGTACTCGCCCTGCAGCGCGGCCATTCCGCTGGCACCGCCAGCCAGCGAGTCATCGCGCTCCCGGATGAGCAGGTTGCCCCGATAACCATCGTGGACTACCTCCCAGCGGCCGATCCAGGACTCGGGTTCCAGCGGTCGTGGGCTGTCGAACTCCGAATTGAGGTAATTGTCGTTGCAGTCTGGCCAACCGTCAGCCCCACAACGCAGGGCATAACCGCCGGAGGCGGCGCTGGCATCGGCCTCGCGCAATGTCCCAGCCATCGCGTTGATGTCCTGGCTGAACAGGTGGAAGACGTGATGGGTGCCCGTCAATTCATCGTAGCGCAGCCTGGGGTTCTCGGGGTTAAGAAAGAAGTCAAGGCTGTTGCCGTTGACCAGGCCGTTGACGCGGAAGGCGTTGCCGTCCTCGTCGAAGAAGGTACCCAGCCGCTCGTCGGTGGCGCCGACGCCGTTGGCTGCCAGCAGACCGTCGCGGATCCCCGGTACGTGATAGATGTCGAGCACCCCCTGGCGACCATTCATCGAGGCGTTCCAGCGGCCAATGAATTTGAGTTCCGGCCAGGCGCGCGGCTCGGCCACTTCGGTGATGTACCCGGCGCTGATCGAATTGGCCAGGTAGTCGTAGGAGATCCTGGTCCAGCCGTCGCCAACGCCGTCGCCGTCCTCGTCGAAGGAGGACCCCAGCCCCCAGCTGTTCTTAACCAATAGGTACGGATTGCTGCCGTCTGTGGTGTCGTAGCCTACAATCAGCATCGAGTGGGCCCCGCGTGGGCAATTCATCTGGCCTGTTGCGCAGCCCTGCCAAACGCCTGTGCCAGTGTTGGCCATGATGACGTCCCAGACGATCTCATAGCCC
The DNA here is from genome assembly GCA_036397095.1 of Anaerolineales bacterium. Lineage (GTDB taxonomy): Bacteria > Chloroflexota > Anaerolineae > Anaerolineales > E44-bin32 > DASWJQ01. The sequence continues at coordinate 17,304 of DASWJQ010000169.1, read as the reverse complement.
ATGTCGAGCACGGCCTCATAGGCGTCCGGATCGGTGATTTCGCTGATGCGCTCAAAGGAAGCCACTGAATAGTACGCCCCGGACGTCAGGGCGCTTATCGGCAGATTGGCCGGATTCAGATTGAAGTCGCCGGTGTTGCGCTGCATGCTCCAGAAGGAATCTCGGTAGTCCTGGCAGCCGGGGCAGTAGGCCGTTAGATCGTAGCTCGGCACGTAGGGAAAGGCCGGGTCGACCGGGGTGGCGAAGCCTTCGGTCAGTGCCTCAATCCAGCCGATGCCATTGCCGCCGCCAAAGGCCGAGACCTGGTTTTCTGCCCGGCTTGCTGCATAGTCTCCCGGGCCCAATTCGTAACGCAGCCAAGTCATCTTTCCCATGTAGTTGAGAAAGGACTCCGACAGGTCCAATTCGAGTCCCAGCTGGCGCTTGTAGGCCGCCTCCATGGCCGCCGTGGCCGAGAAGGTGATGCAGGTGTAGCCGGAGCCCTGATCGCGGGTTTCGACGGGTCCGTCCTCGACGGAAGGCTCGCCAGCCGTCTGGAAACTGCGCAAATCAACGCGGTTTCCCATGGAGATGCCGGCAAGCGTGCAACCGGCGGTCATCGGGCCAAGCAGGAGCAAAAACAATGCCGTCAGCACGACCATCCCGGCGGCTCTCTTGTCCATCGCCCTCTCCCTACTGTGCCCACACGCCGGGGTCGGGTCCACCGGCTTGTTGACTGAAATTGTTGTTTTGACCCAGGAATGGATGGAAGGGTGAGGGGCCTGCTTGCTAACGCCGCGACTATGGACCAATCCGCCGGTTTGCGCTAGTCCCCCCAACGAGCCTGGTGCTCGAATGGTGGGCTGCGGACTATACTGCCAGCGTGAACGACACCAGCAACCGCCGTGTCAAGCAGCCGGGTTGGCTGGCAGACGATCGCACGCAGGCTATCGTGGGCCACTTCTTGTGGGCCGTCGTCTTCGCCCTGGCCTATGCCCAGGCCCCGCTATTCACCTCCAACCAGAACCAGTACTTTCTCCACGCCCTGGCGCGGGCCGGCTTCGGCCAACTTGGGGCCGACTGGTTGGCTAACACGCTCGATCCGACGCCGGTTTTCAGTGCCCTCGTCTGGCTGACCGCCACCACACTCGGAACCTGGGCTTTCTACCTTCAATATGGCTTGTTGATGGGCATATACCTGTTCAGCCTGTTGGCGCTGGCGCGCACGGTGGCAGCCGATTTCGGCCGGCAGTTGCCGACCGTCCCCTTCCTGGGCGCCGTGGTCGTGCTCCACTCGGCGGCCTTCCGCTATGGCCTGGCGCGGCTGGCGGGCTCCGATTGGGAATACCTGTTCGAAGCCGGCCTGGCCGGCCAGCGGCTGCTGGGTCCCGTCTACCAACCGAGCACCTTCGGCGTCTTCCTGCTGGCGGCGATCGCTCTCTTCCTGCGAGGCCGCGCTTTTCCGGCCGTCGCCTGCGCCGCGCTGGCCGCCATCGTCCATCCCACCTACCTGCTGAGCGCCGCCGTCCTGACAGCCACTATGGTGGCGCTCGAGTGGCAGCGCACACAACGATTTGCCCGCCCCATCGGCCTGGGCGCAGCCGCCTTGCTGCTGGTGCTGCCGATCACACTCTACACCGCTCGTCTTTTCGCCCCCAGCGGTCCTGAGACATGGCGCCAGGCAGCCGAGGTCCTGATCGAATTTCGCATTCCACACCACACCCAGTTGAGCCAGTGGCTGAATGCAGCTGCGCTGGTTCAACTGGCGCTGCTCAGCCTGGCGTTGGCGCTCGTTCGCCGGTCGAAGCTGTTCGTCCTGCTGGCGGTGCCGGCGGCGACCGCCCTCGGGCTGACGATCGTCCAACAGGTGACCGGCGATCTGCGCCTCACGCTGCTCATGCCCTGGCGCCTGTCCGCCTTCCTGATCCCGGCGGCCAGCACCGTGATCGTCGGCATCGGCTTGGCCCGCTGGCTGCCTGCCTCAGCCAATCGAACCGTCACCCGCCTGACTTGGGCTGTCGCCGGGCTGGCGGCGCTGGCCGGCGTTGGTGCCTTTGTGCTGCTGCTTCAGCGAAAGCAGCAGGCGCCGTACCAGGGGGTTGTCGCCCACGTCCGGGCCAACCTTGAACCCGGTGACAACTACTTGATCCCCCCCAATTTCCAGGATTTCCGTCTGGCGGCGCGGGCGCCCGCCTTCATTGATTTCAAGTCGATCCCGTACCAGGACCAACAGGTGCTGACCTGGTACGACCGGGTGCGCCGCGCCCAGTTCTTCTATCGCGATGATCCTGGCTTGGTCAGCTGCGAGTTACTGCCCACGCTGTATCAAATGGGCGCCTTCAGCCACGTACTTCTCGACGATGACCTGTTCGGCCTGGAATGCGCCGGCCTGGCCTTGGAGTACGCCGACGACCACTACAGATTGATGCGCTACCATCCGCCCGCCGACGGCTAACCACCAAGACCCACAGGGCACGAAGCTCCTGGCAAGGGCACTAAGGACATGCCGGCTGACGGTGAAGCACTCCTTTGTGGCCCAAGAAGATCCTTTCTGCCCTTAGCGACTTTGTGGTTGGCTGGACACGCAGGGCAAGCGGGCCTAGACTGAAGCTGGTGACCCCTCCGAAACAGCCGAAGACCTGGACAACGCTGGAGGCGGCATGCGCCGCTGGAATGGCTGGGGCGACGATCAGATTCATGTTCCGCTGGCCGAAGCAGCGCTCGCCAGGCTGGCAGCCGAGCTAGGCCCGCCGATCCCGGCCGCAGACGCAACCCTTGAGTCCGTCTTGGCGGCGGCGCCAGCCCCCCGCCTGGCTGACCACCCGCTCCTGACGACCGACCCCGAAGACCGGCTGCGTCACAGCTGCGGTCAGGGACTGCCCGATTGGATTGCCTTCCGATTTGGCCGCATCCCGGCTTTCTTCGATGCGGTCGCCTACCCGACGGATCACGCCGACCTGGATCGCCTGTATGCGTTGGCCGTCGACCGGGGTTCCGACCTGGTGCCATTCGGCGGCGGCACCAGCGTCCTCGGGCAAATCAACCCGCGCCCCGAGGCTGCCTCGACCATCGCCGTCGACCTGCGCCACCTATGCGGTCTGTACACGCTCGACAGGGACAGCGGATTGGCAAGCTTCGGCGCCGGCTCCGTCGGCCCCGACATCGAACAGGCATTGGCAGCCGAGGGCTTCACCCTGGGCCATTACCCCCAATCTTTCGAGTACGCCACCTTGGGCGGCTGGATCGCCACCCACTCCTCGGGCCAGCAGTCCCTCGGCTATGGGCGCATCGAAGACTTGTTCGCCGGTGGCCGGATTTGGACCCCGCTGGGCGGTTGGGATTTGCCTGCCATTCCCGCCAGCGCCGCCGGCCCCGATCTGCGCCAGTTGGTTCTGGGCTCCGAGGGGCGGCTGGGCATCCTGACCGAGGCCACCGTCCGCGTCCGGCCTCGGCCACAAAGGGAAACTTTCCGCGCCGCCGTCGTGCCCGACTGGGACACCGGACTGCAGGCCCTCCGGCGCATTTCCAGTCAGCCGGGGGCGCTCTCCATGCTTCGCCTGCTCGACCCGCTCGAGACATCGCTGACCTTCCTTCTCAGCGGCCACAACCGGCTGGCCGCCTGGGCCGAGCGCGCCCTGGGCCTGCTGGCGGGCGAACAACAGCGCTGTCTTTTGATCTATGGTCTGACGGGGGAACAGCCGGCCGTGTCGGCCGGCGGCCGCCGCGTCGTTCGGCTTGTCCGCCGTCACGGCGGCTGGCCACTCGGACCATGGATCGGGGAACAGTGGCGCCGCGCCCGTTTCCGCACGCCCTATCTGCGCAACTCACTGTGGCAGGCGGGCTATGCGATCGAAACCTTTGAATCTTCCTTCACGTGGGCCCAGCTGGGCTCGGCCAGTCAGGCGTTGCTGTCCGCGCTCGATTCGGCCCTTGCGCCGTGGGGGGATGGCAGCCTTTCCTTTGGCCACGTCTCCCACACCTACCCCGACGGGGCTTGCCTGTATGTCACGACGGTCCTCCGCCACCACGCCGATCCGGACCAAACGCTGAGTGCGTGGCGCGCCTTGAAAGCGGCCAGCCTGACCGCCATCCAGCAGCACGGCGGCACCGTCAGCGATCACCACGGCGTCGGCATCGACCACCGGCAACATCTGGCGCCCGAGAAGGGGCGGGTCGGGCTGCGTTTATTGGCCGCCGTCCAGCGCCAGTTGGATCCGGCCGGTGTGTTGAACCCGGGCAAGCTGCTGCCGGATGACAAAGAGAATGCGGCCCCATGACCCCGCCACGTGAAACCCGCCACCGGATGTGGGCCGAGGTTGAGGCGGATTGGGACCTGGTCATCATCGGCGGCGGCATCACCGGGGCCGGCCTGTTCCACGAAGCCGCCCGGGCCGGCGTTCGCTGTCTGCTGCTGGAAGCCCACGACTTTGGGTCCGGCACCTCGAGCCGCTCATCCAAGCTGGTCCATGGCGGCGCCCGCTACATGAAGAACCTGCAGTTCCATCTGACATTTGAGTCGGTCCGGGAGCGGGACCGGTTGGTCCGCCAGGCCCCCGGCCTGGTCCACAAACTGCCGTTCATGCTCACCAACTACCGCTCCGATCCGACACCCGCCTGGATGTATGCCGCTGGCTTTGCGCTGTTCGATTGGATGGCGGGCAAGTGGGAGCATGAACGGCTGGCGCCGGCTAACATGCTGGCGCGCTGCCCACAACTCAATGCAGACGGTCTCGAATCCGGCATCCTGTACTTCGACGCCGAGACCGACGACAGCCGCTTGGTGTATCGGCTGACTCAGGAGGGACGGCTGGCTGGAGGACTGGCGCTCAACTATGCGCGGGTCGCCGGCTTTCATCGGTCGCCCGATCGCCAGGTTCGAGGGGTGCAAGTCTTTGACACCTCGGGCGAAAGCTTGCCAACCGTACGGGCCAGCGCGGCGGTGGTGGTCAACGCTACCGGCGCCTGGGCCGACAGCTTGCGACAGCAGCTTGGCCGGGGAGATAGACTGCGTCTGCTGCGCGGTGCCCACCTGATCTTTTCGGGCGACCGCTTCCCTTTACAGCAGGCCATCAGCCTGCTCCATCCGGTCGACCGCCGGTTGCTGTTTGCCATCCCCTGGGAAGGAGGGGTGGTGTTCGGCACGACGGACCTCGACCTGGCCCAGCCCATGACCACCGATCTGGCCATCACCCAAACCGAAACGGACTACCTGTTCGCCGCACTGGACCATAGTTTTCCGGGGTTGGCGCTGGGGCCAGACGATGTGGTCAGCACGTTCGCCGGTGTCCGCAGTGTGATCGACACGGGCAAGACCGATCCATCTCGCGAGTCGCGCGAGCACGCGATCTGGCAGGAAGATGGCCTGGTCACGGTCACCGGCGGCAAGTTGACCATTTTCCGCCGCATGGCCCACGATGTCCTGCGCCACATCCGCCACCAACTCCCAGGCCGGCCAAGCTTCGATCCGGCGGCGCCCATTCTGCCGTTGGCTCCTGCGTTACCGGCAGACGCTGCACTCCTCCCGGCGGCCGGCCAGCGGCTGGTCGGCCGGCTGGGGACCCTGGCGGTGGAGGCCCTGGCGGGTGCGGCCGACGCCGACCTTCTGCCGATCGGGGGAACGCCGACCGTGTGGGCCGAAATCGGCTGGGCCGCCCGCGCTGAATCGATCGTGCATTTGGAGGATTTATTGCTGCGGCGAACCCGTCTGGGGCTGCTCTTGCCAGATGGAGGCGCCGCCCACCACGACCGGCTGCGAGCCATCGTCCAGCCGGCGTTGGGCTGGGATGACGACCTTTGGCGGCAGGAATGGGATGCCTATCAGGCTCTCTGCCGCCGCTGCCACAACCTCCCGCAGCCTGGCTGACCCCGTTGGTACAATCGGCGGCGGTGCGCGCCTTCTACCACGATCAGTTTGTCTTGCCGCTTCCCCCCGGCCATCGGTTTCCCATGGTCAAGTACGAACGCTTGCGCAGCCGGCTGCTGGCCGAGAGTGTGCTTGACACCTCCAGTCTCCACGTTTCCCCCGCAGCGGACGACGAGGACTTGCTTAGGGTCCACACCCCCAGCTACCTCGACCGGCTGATGGCAGGTTCGCTGAGTGTCGCCGAGCAGCGACGTATCGGTTTCCCATGGTCCCGGCGGATGGTCGAACGCTCCCGGCGCTCGGTCGGCGGCACCTTGGCCGCCAGCCGGGCCGCCCTGGACCACGGCCTGGGGATCAACCTGGCCGGCGGCACGCATCACGCCTATCCCGATCGGGGTGCCGGCTTCTGCGTGTTCAATGACGTGGCCGTCGCCGTCCGCAGCCTGCAAGCCGATGGGCGCATCCGGCGGGCCCTGATCGTCGACTGTGATGTGCACCAGGGGGACGGCACGGCCGCCATCTTCGCCGGCGATCCCAATGTATTCACCTTCTCGATTCATGGAGCCCGCAACTATCCCCACCGAAAGGTGCCTGGCGACCTGGATATCGGCTTGGCCGACCTGAGTGGGGACGAGGAGTATCTGGCCCCGCTGTCGGAGGGCCTGTGGCGCAGCCTGGCCCAAGCCAACCCCGAGATGATCGTCTACCTGGCCGGCGCCGATCCCTTCTTCGACGATCGCCTTGGCCGCCTGGCACTGAGCAAGGGCGGGCTGGCCCAGCGCGACCAGATGGTCCTTGATGCCTGCCTGGGTGCCGGCCTGCCGCTGGCCATCGTCATGGCCGGTGGCTACGCCCGCCAGATTGAGGACACGGTTGATATCCACCTGACCACCATCCGGCTGGCCGTCGAGATGATCGGGGCCAGCGGCTGAAGCCATCGTTCGTACCCCAGGCCTCCAGGGTTAATCTGGACTGGCTCGAAGAAAAAGTTCCATCAGTTGCACCTCGGAGAGCATCAACAATTGTGGTAGTCTAGCCGCTCGCCCACGACAGTGGAGAATCCGCCATGACCTCAAGGCAACCGCTTGCTACTTCTCGCATGAAAGCGATGGTCCTCAGCCTGACTTTGGCGCTAATGGCTTGTTCGCTTCCGGGCAGCGACGACCCCGTCCTGCCCGACGATGGCCCACCCGTGGCCGTCTCCAGCCAGGCGGCCGCCAGCTTCGCCGGCAAGGTGCTGGCTGGCGTCAGCGGCCTGACCGGCGGGACCCTCAGCTTCTCGATCACGCAGGAAGAGGCCACTTCGGCCCTAGCCTACGCTACTTCACTTTCGGCCGTTACCCAGGGGCTGCCGCCTCTCGAGAGCTTGCCCGGCTTCGAAGGAATGGATCCACAGGATCTGCCCGAGGAGCTGCGCCAACTGGAGGGCCTGGGCCTGGCACCAAGCGCCGCTGGCTCGGATGGCCCCGGCTTGCTGCCCGACCTGCGCCTCCTGCTGGTCGAGCCGCAGGTGTACTTCAAGGCCGACGGGCGCCTAATCCTGCGTGGCGTGCTGCGTATCTGGCGCTCGCGCCTTCCGTTGCGGGTGGTGCTAGCGCCTCACGCCGCCGATGGCGAGCTCGAGTTTGACTTCGTCGAAGGGCAAATCAGCCGGCTACCGATGCCCGTCTTCTTGTTCGACCCGCTCGGCCGGTTGCTTGCCAGCACACTGCTGGCCGGCCAGGATTTCGCCGAAATCTCGCACCTGCAGGTATCCGAAGGCCGGCTGGATTTCAGCGGCACTTTGCGCATGGAGGCGCTGCCCGTTCCATGACCTCGTCGCCCCAACTTTCCGAGCATGACTACCTAGCGCTGATCGCCAACGGCCTGCAACCCAAGCCATCCCAGCCACAACGCATTGCCATTGTCGGTGCCGGCATGGCCGGGCTGGTCGCCGCCCATGAATTGCTGAAAGCGGGCCATGACCCGATTGTGCTCGAGGCGCAGTCACGAGTCGGCGGCCGTGTCCTGACTCTTCGCCAGCCCTTCGCCGATGGTCTGTTCGCCGAAGCCGGCGCCATGCGCTTGCCTGCCAGCCACCGCTTGACCATGGCCTACGTAGATGCCTTCGGCTTGAAGACTTCGCCGTTCACCGCCTCGAACCCCAAGGGTTACTACCTGTTCAATGGCCACAAAGTGCGCATCGAACAGGCCCAAGCGGCAATGGCCGAACTGGGTTTCGAACTGCCCGCCGCCGAACAAACGCAACCAATTATGGATATGTGGGAGCGCGCCATTAGGCCAATGGCCGATCGACTGGAGGCCGACGGCGACGACGCCTGGGCCTCGATCATCAGCGAGCACGACCAATACTCGGTGCGCGAGTTTCTTGAACTGCAGGGTTGGTCGGAGAGCGCCATTGAATTGTTCGGCCTGCTGGCCAACTACGAAGCGCTGATGAACTCGTCGTTCCTCGAGCTGCTCCGAGAGGAGTTGGGCGGGTTCTACCGGGACTTGGTCTACCTGGATGGTGGCATGGACCAGCTACCTCGTTCCTTCCTGCCTTCGGTTGGTGACCGCATTCGTTACGGCGCCCGCATGGTCGCCATCGACCAATCCAACCAGGGAGTGACCATCCACTGCCGCAACGAGAGCGGCCGCTTCTCGGTGCAAGCCGACTATGGCATCCTGACCGTGCCCTTCCCCGTGCTGCGTCATGTTGAGGTTCTGCAGCCCTTCTCGCGCGCCAAACAGCGCGCTATCCGCCAACTGCACTACGATGCCTCGGCCAAGGTATTCCTGCAGGCCGGTCGCCGCTTCTGGGAAGATGATGACGGAATCATCGGTGGCGGCAGCGTCACCGACCTGGCCATCCGCAATTTGTATTACCCGGACCACGGCCGCTCGACCGGCCGCGGCGTGCTGTTGGCCAGTTACACCTGGTCGGAGGACGCCCAGCGTTGGGGATCGCTGCCCGAGCATGAGCGGTTGACCCAGGCCATCGAAAACGTGGCCGAAATCCATCCTCAAATCAAGGACTCGTTCGAAGCCGGCGCCTCCAAGATGTGGCACGACGACGAGTTTGCCGGCGGCGCCTTCGCTTTGTTCGACCCGGGCCAGCAATCGCTGCTACACGCCGCCGTAATGCAGCCCGAAGGGCGCATCCACTTTGCCGGGGAACATACCTCGCTGGCCCATGCCTGGATCCAGGGGGCCATCGAATCGGGCCTACGCGCCGCGCACGAAATCCACCAGCGCTCAGCCTGAGCCGCCGCGGCATCTTGGCGATACTTGACTTGCCTTGGTGTCAACACAAAGGCACAAAGGAAGATCGAAGACACAAAACAAGAATTGTCAGAGCTGCTCGTCGTCTCCTTTTCCTTCTTTGAGTCTTTGTGTTATCGCGCTTGCGGTCTTCGGCTTGCCGCCACGATGTTAGAATCCCCCGTCCGCCACTGCCGGGGGTGTTTGTGCGCCTGACAACGACGATCACCGCCGCTTTGCTGGCCAGTGTCCTGACCGGCGGCTGCGCCGGCCTGCTGCCACCAACCAATACACCGACCGCGCCTGACACCCCGCGGCCGAGCGCAACGCCTCGGACGCAAGCCGCAGCTCCGACCCCACTGCGCCTCGACCCCGCAGTCGTCGAACAGATGGAAGAGATTGAGAATCAAGTGCAGGCGCTGCGCGGCCTGCGCCCATCCCAACCGTTCGAGCGCCATCTGGTGACCGCCGGCGACCTTGCCGGGCTGATCGAGCAAGATCTGCTCGCCGCCTACTCGCCGGATCAGGCAGCCGATGACTCTCGGTTGCTGGCACTGCTCGGATTGGTCGAGCCTGGTTTCGACCTGTGGGGCCTGGCAACTGCCCTCTATGCTGAGCAGGTGGCCGGCTTCTACGACGACGATGCCGGGGTCATGTACGCAGTGGCCGGGTCCGGCTTTGGCGGGCCCGCCCGCCTGACCTACGCCCACGAGTACGTTCACGCGTTGCAGGATCAGGCCTTTGATTTCGACCTCGAGCTGCGCCTCAGCCCGGCTGGTTGCGAGGACGATGGGCTGCGCTGCCTTGCACTCCAGTCGCTGATCGAAGGCGACGCCAGCCTGGTCGAGGAGCAATGGCTGCGCACCTACGCAACCGAGGCCGATATCGAGCAGTTGCTCACTTTCTATGGAGTGTTTGAAAGCCCTGTCTTCGACAGCATGCCGCCCGCGCTGCAGGAGCGGTTTCTCTTCCCGTATGAGCAAGGGCTGGCGTTTGTTCGCTGGGTTCACCGGCAAGGTGGCTGGGCCCAAGTCGATCAGGTCTACCAGCAACCACCGCTCTCCGACGAGAATATTCTGCATCCGGTCGGATATCGTCAGGACCTGCCCGTTGCTCTTTCCGTTCCCGCGCTGGAGGCCACCCTGCTGGGTGGCGGTTGGCGCACGCTCGATTCGGGAAGTCTGGGCGAGTTTGATTTCCGCTTGGTGCTGGCCGAGGCGTTGGAACCCGACCGGGCCGTGCTGGCCTCCGAGGGTTGGGGTGGGGATACCTACCAGGCCTTTTACAACGATGGTCAGGACCATGGTGCGCTATTGATCGTCCAGATCTGGGATACCATCCGCGACTCCCAGGATGCATTCCTCGCCTGGCGCGATTACAACGACCAGCGGTTTGGTGAGCATCAACTGGTCGAGGGTGTCTATCTGTGGCCAACCGACGGCGCCTTCGCTCAATTGGAGCGGGCCTCCAACCAGACGTTGTGGCTGCTTGGGCCGGACGCCTCCAGCGTCGAGGCAATGCGCGGCGCCTTGACCTTCCCGGCAGCCAAGCAATGACCATGCCCTTCGAGCCGGAGCGCGTGCGGGCGCTCTTGTTCGACATCGACGGCACGCTGGCCGACAGCGACAACGAGGCCGTCGAAGTGCTGGCCAAACTGCTCTCGCCCCTTGGTCATCTCCTGCCCCAAGTTGATCTGCCGATCCTCGCCCGCCGCCTGGTGATGGCTGTCGAAGGCCCGCTGAATTTGGCTTATGTCCTGGCCGACCGGCTGGCCCTCGACGAACTGGCGAGCTGGCTAGGGCGTCTGCTGCCGCGACGCAGGCGTCTTCCGGAGAAGGCGAATTTGATCCCGGGCGTGGGTCCAATGCTCGACCGGGCGCGCCGGCAATTCAAGCTGGCCGTGGTTACCGCCCGCGGCGAGCGCGGCTCCTACCGCTTTCTTCGGGCCGCTGGCCTCGATGGGGCCTTCGATGCCATCGTCACCAACAACTCGACCTGGCGGGGCAAACCCCACCCGGCGCCTGTTCTGCTGGCCGCCAATGCTCTCGGGGTTCCCCCCGCTGCCTGCTTGATGGTCGGCGATACCACACTCGACGTGCGGGCCGGCGTTGCCGCCGGTGCTCAGACGGTCGGTGTCTTGTGCGGTTTCGGCGAGCAACACGAACTCGAGCGCGCCGGCGCCCATTTGGTGCTCGACAGCACCGCTGACCTCCTCGACCATCTCATCATCTGAGGCGCACCGCCCTGCACGGTCCCCGGCCGAGGGCGCGAGACTGGGGGCACAGGGAGGCTGATGCTGATTCGGCTGCTGGCCGTCCTCGAGATCGTCTTGATCGCCCTTGGCCTGGCGTTAACCGGCTCCGGCTACTGGCGCCAGGTGTATTGGCTGGCCAGCGCTGGAATCCTGGCGCTGGGCGCCGGCACCGCCATCGGCGGGCTGGAGACCAATGCTCACCCGCCGCATCGGCCATTGCAAAGCGTCCGTAATGCAACCGGCCTGTTGTGGGCTCTACAATGGTTGGCAATGAAGCAAGTGTGTTCGCCGCCCAGCGCGGCCACGGGAGAGTAGACCACGGCTATCTCTCTGCGGCAGGACGAATCCGGTCAGACCACCGTCATTGTGCTCCTGTTGGTCTTGGTTTTCCTTGTGATCGCCGCCTTCTCGGTCGACGGCATGCGCCTGTTTGTTGAGCGCCGCGGCGCCCAAAGCGCGGCCGATGCCGCTGCCCTAGCCGCCGCCCTGTCGATCTGCGAGGGTGCTGATCCAAGCGCAGCCGCGCTGGCGCGGGCGGCGGACAATGGGTTCCTCAACGATGGTGTCAGCAACGAAGTCGTCGTTGCCTATCCGCCGCTCGACGGTCCCTACGCTGGCGACGATTCTTACGTCTCCGTTGATATCACCGCCCACGTCAGCGGCAGCCTGATCCGGCTGGTCTATACCGGCCCGCTGGTCACAACGGCCCGTGCCGTCGCCTACTGCAACCTTCACGAAATTGGCAGCCAGAGCGCCCTGTTCGCCGGGTCCAACAGCTGCCAGAACTCGCTCGAGTGGAGCAGCAGCCAGACCATCGTCATCGGTGGCGTCCACAGCAACCATGACATCCGCATCGGCGGACAACAGAGCCGAATCGAGGGTGCTGCCACCTACGTAACCGACCTGCAGTCGCCCCCCGGTCAGGTGACCTATTTGCCTGCCCCGCCGGCCAACCCGGTGCAGGTGCCGGCCCAACCCTACCCGGTCGCGTTGGAAACGTGGCTCTATGCCCCCGGCGGACCCCAGGCCGTCACCGCCGAGACGGCCGGCCGCTACTACAGCCGCCAAGGAGACATTGACCTCGGCTGGCTCGAGAGCCAGGGTCTCTACAACCCCTCAACCAACAGCCTAGAGGCTGGGCTGTACTATGCCAGCGGCTCGATTGATCTGAACAGCAATCGGTTGCTCGGCGAAGGGGTGACTCTCGTCGCCCGCGACCGGATCACGCTGAGCGGATCGAGTCACTACCTCTATCCGTACCTCGACGGCTTGCTGGCTTTCAGCGATGCCCAGCGCAGCGGCGGCTCGCAATGCAACACGCCCATCATCCGCTTGTCGGGCAGCCAGCACGTTTGGTACGGACTGCTGTTCGCCCCTGCCGGGCAGATTTCGATCTCGGGTGCGTCCAACCTGGCCATCAGCGGCAGCCTGATCGGCAACACCATAAGCCTGTCCGGCTCCGAAATCAGCATCGCTTTCGAGCCAGCCTACCTCTCTCCGCGCCCGCCCACGGTCGGCCTGGCCGAATAACACAACCTGTGCGTCTCGCCGTGGTTGCCGTCGGCTCTTACCTGACGTAGCATGTGGGTGGGAGAGCGGGGACAATGGAACCTGGCGGGCCAAATCACAAGCTCGATCCCAAGATCCGTATGGAGTCCAATGGCGACGAGGTCGTCAATGCTCTGCGCGCCGAGCGCTCGGCCTCGATCGCCGTCAACCAACAATCGCTGCTGGCCGAGGTCCCCAATCTGCTCGACCCGCAGCGCCCGATTGCCGCCCCGCAGAAGGCGCCGCGTCGCAAGGACATGGGCTCGCTGACCGCCCCGCCTGAGACGATCTCAACCAGCACTTTTGTTGTGCTGCGCCAGGACAGCGACCGGCTGCCGGAGGCCTTGCGCAAGCCCCCGCCGGGTGCGCCCAAACCCTTCCGCCAGGAACACCTGGTCACGGCCGCCGTCCGTCTGAGCGATCTGTCGGCCTTACGCGACGACCCCGATGTTATCGCCGTCGAAACGGCCGAGCCGATCCAATTCTCGCCACCGTTAGCGGTGGCCGCCGTCAACGCGCCGCCCACACCCGAGTCGCGTTGGCCCGACGGCCAGCCCTTGGACGCCGGCCCTCAGCAGATATTGCTTGGCATCATCGATGTCCAGGGCTTCGATTTTGGTCACCCCGATTTCTTGACCGACGATGGCCAGCCTCGCTTCCTGGCGATCTGGGACCAGGGCGGCAACACACGCCCGGGCCCGGCGCCTTTTGGCTACGGCGCCGAAATTCGCCGCGAGCACATACAGGCGGCCCTGGCCGGCAGCCGCGAGGCCGGGCTGCCGGCAACCGAACTCGAACCTCAGTCGCAAATGATTGCCTCGTCCCATGCCACCCACGTGACCAGCATTGCCGGCGGCAACCTCGGCGTCTGTCCACAGGCCTTGCTCGCCGGTGTGCTTGTATCTCTGCCAGCGGAGGACCAGGATCGCCGCAGGTCCTTCTATGACTCGACTCGGTTGGCGCACGCTGTTGAGTACCTGCTCAGTCTCGGTCGGGCCCACGGGCTGCCCGTCTCGATCAATATCTCGCTTGGCACCAACGGGCATGCCCATGACGCCAGCAGCGCCACCAGCCGGTGGATTGACTATGCCTTGGCGACTCCGGGGCGGTCGGTGTGCGTCGCCGCCGGCAACGCCGGCCAACAGGCGCCGGCCAATCCCGGCGACTGGGGTTTTGTCTTGGGCCGCATTCACACCAGCGGGCAGCTGGTGCAAGATGGAGAGCCGCATAGCCTCGAGTGGGTAGTAGTCGGCGATGGCATTGCCGACGTGTCCGAGAACGAACTTGAAATCTGGTACAGCCCGCAGGACCGGTTGGCCGTCGAGGTCAAAGCGCCGGATGGGGATTGGATCGGGCCCTTTCTGGCGGGCGAGTACCTCGAAAACCACTTGCTCGACAATGGAACGGTGCTGAGCCTGTACCACGAACCCTATGCCCCGCCCAACGGTCATCACTACCTCGCCTGCTACCTGAGCCCCTTCTTTTCGCCCGGCAATGTGGTCGGCGTCCGGGCCGGCACCTGGCGAGTGCGCCTGACACCCCTCGACATACGCGATGGCAGCTACCACGGCTGGATCGAGCGCGACGACCCTCGCCGTTTGGGCCGATTGGGCATGCAGGAGGCCTGGGCCTTCCCCTCCTTCTTCACAGAGACGGTCAATGTTGACCAGAGCTCGGTCAGCTCATTGGCCTGCGGCCAACACATCGTCGCCGTTGCCAATCTGGATGCCGGTGCCGGCAAGATACACCTGACCAGCAGCCAGGGGCCAACCCGCGACGGCCGCTTCAAGCCCGAGGTGGCCGCTCCCGGGACCAACATTGTCGCGGCCAACGGCTTTGCACCTGGCGAACCGTGGGTTTCGATGACCGGAACCAGTATGGCCAGCCCGATGGTCGCCGGTTTGATCGGTCTGATGCTCTCGCACGATCCCAGCCTGACGGCGGCGCAAATCATTGGCATCCTTCGCCGCACGGCGCGCCCACTACCGAGCGACAGCTTTGCCTGGCGGGACGACAGTGGCTTCGGTCAGCTCGACCCGGTAGCCTGTGTCGAAGAGGCCAAACTCGTCCGGCTGCGTCAGGAGCGCCAGCTGCCGTGAACGTCGAAGCCTTCCGCGCCGACAAGGGCGATTGCCTGCTCCTGACCGGCGACAGCGGCGAGCACGTGCTGATCGATGGGGGCATGCGCCACTCCTACCGTGACCACGTGGCCCCGGCATTGGCCGGGCTGGCCGAGGCCGGCGTCGAGCTCGACCTGGTCTGCGTCTCCCATATTGACCAGGACCATATCGCCGGCGTTCTGCGCATGATGGACGACACGCTCGATTGGCGGGTGTTCGATTTCCAACGGGGCCAGGGAAACAACCACTTTCCCCAACCCGATTCGCCGCGTCCGCCGCAAGTGCGCGCCCTGTGGCATAACACGTTCTCCGACCTCACCGGGGAAAACAGCGGCCCGATTGAACAGCAGTTGGTGGCCAATCTGCGCTTGCTCCACCTGAATGAACAGATCCTGCCCGAAGCCATAGCCCGCCATGCTGGATCCACCACCGATTTGGTCAACAGCATTCGCGAAGGCATCCTGCTGTCGAAGCGGGTCGGATCGGATCAACTGGGCATCCCGGTCAACGAGCCAACCAACGGTGGCGTCATGTTGGCCCCGGCGGCGACCGCACCCCCGCTCCAGGTGGGTAACCTGTCCTTCTTCGTGCTTGGCCCATTCCCCGAGGACCTGACCAGCTTGCGCCAGGAATGGAATGACTGGCTGGAGGCGAACCTCGACGCACTGGAAACCATCCGCCGCCAGGCGGAAGACGATGCCGAGAATCTGCCGATGGACGAGGGGCAGTTGGTGTTGAGCTCGCTATTGTCCCTGGCCAATGAACTTGGAGACCGCGGCATGGTCACTACGCCCAACCTGGCGTCGCTGATGTTCCTGGCCGAAGGTGAAGGGCACAGCCTGCTGCTGACCGGCGACGGCCACGCCGATGACGTTTTGCGCGGGCTGCAGGCGCAGGGGAAGCTGGATGACCAGGGGCGCATCCACGTCGATGTGCTCAAGGTCCAACACCATGGATCCGAGCACAACGTGCATGCCGACTTCTGTCGGCGGGTCACGGCCGACCATTACTTGTTCTGCGCCAATGGCGCCCACGAAAATCCGGATTTGCGCGTCGTCGAGTTGATCCTTGAGACCCGGCTAGGGCCAAACGCCGCCGGCCCCGATCGCGCTTTTTGGTTCTGGTTCACCAGCAGTGCGCAGTTGGAGACTTCCGAAGCGCGGCGCCACCACATGGAGCAAGTGCGCCGGCTGGTCGACCACGCCGCACGGCGCAGCGGCACTCCTCGCCGGCTGCGTTATCGCTTTCTTACGCGCGGTTCAAGCTTGTCGATTGAACTCTAGCCGAGGGAAAGAGCGATAAAACGCGGTCTCTAAGAAAAGGCAAGATTCAAAGGAAGCTCTCCACAGAATTCCTCTTCGGGTCAATGTGCTTCCTTCGTGCCCTCGTGTTGAATCCTTAGAAGCCGAAGGCCCGCAGGGCGAATGGCGGCACCCAGAAACCGCCCAGTCCGAGCAAGGAGGCAGCCATCGAGCTTAGGAAGATTAGTCCCCCAAAGGCCATCAGTGCGTAATCACGCGGCCGGTAGCGCAGCTCAATCAGCCAGGTGCGCGGCCCGGTACCAAAGGCGCGCAGATCCATGGCGTCAATGATGTCTTCGCTGCCGACCAACGCATGCACGGTCACCGGCACCACCAACGGCGCCAGCTTTCGCACCTGCGTGACCAAGCCGCCTTCAAGCTTTTCTAACTCATAGCCCCGTGCCTTCTGGGCGTCGAGCGTAAGTTGGAAGTCCTGGCCAAAGGTCGGGATGAAACGCATCGTCAGGTCCATGGCGTAGGCTATTTTGTCGGGCAGGCCCAGCCGTCGAAAGGCCACGCCGTAGTGGGCCGGGTTGAGACTATAGGGAATCAGGATCGTCATGGAGGCCAGGCTGAAAACCCGGATCATCTGACTCAGGGCGAACACTGCGCGCTCGACGGTAATCTCGAGCGACGGACGCCAGCCGAACAGCGTGAACGGAGCGCGCAGCGTGCGGATCACATGTTCCTGCTCGTAGACCTCAATGCCGCCGCGCCCGGTCAGAAACGTCAGGAACGCGAAGAACATGATGAAGCCGCCGATGAACAACCAGGCGCGCCGCGATTCTCGCCAGCGCACACCCGAGGTGAAAACAACGATCAGGGCGATCAACAGGAAGCCGGTCAACACCCGTAGGTCCCAGAAGAACAGGGTGGAGGCGATGAAACAGGCGTAGAAGATGATCCAGGCTGTAGGGTCGAACGCCTGGATCAGCGAGCGCCGGTCTTTGTAGCGCCAGGTGACAAGCATGCTCGATCGGTCTGGCGGGGGGGGGG
>DASWJQ010000168.1:0-9514 GCA_036397095.1 Anaerolineales bacterium | reverse complement strand
GCCCGCGCCGGCTTCTCTTTCGGATTGAAGTTGTGCGCGTAGTCCGGACGCTATGGGCGTCCCCGGCGGCCGGCGATCAAGGCCAGACTTCCGCCGAGGATCAGGGCCAGGAAGGCTAGCGGCGCCAGCCGACCAAGTTCGGGAGCCGCCAACGTGTCGGCCGGCTCGCTGGAGTCGAAGTCCGGCAGATCCGGCAGCGTGCCGCTCAGCAGGTCGGCCAATACGATGAGCGATTGATCGTCGAAGTTTTGGCTTGGCTCGATATGGCTGTTCTCACTGAACTCGTTCCAACTGATCAAGCCAATCGCGTCAGGCGACGACGCCCGGGCCGCGTCGACGGCCGCCCGCAACGTTTCGCCGCCCCTACGTTCAATCACCCGAGCCCCCCCAATCAGTCGCGCATCAAAACCAGGTGCAGCCGGCGCAATCCACAGCCCGCCATGTTTGTGGACCGCTTCAGCCATCGCCTGCAACTTGGCCTCATAGCCGGGTGTGCTCAATGGGTCGGCCGATGACCAGTAGTAGGCGTTGCCATCGACCAGATGGGCGATCTCCGAAAAGGCATCCACTTGCTGTTCCGAGGCGATCAAGTCGAATGGTTCGCCATAGGCGCCGGCGACCCGGCTGATTTCCTCATTGCTGAACTCCCAGGTGCCGGACCAAATCACGGTAGGGCGCCCGAACAACTGGAACGCCGGATGCTGGCCGTAAGTTTCGTCGAAGTAAGCCAGGTCGGACAAGATCTGGTCGACCGGCAGGGGTCGCCGTTCGAAGTCCAGGCCCTGATAGATGATGATCAGCCAGAAGGATTCCTGTTCGGCGATGGCCGCCAGGCTGGCAAGCCGGGGGTTGAGCTGGTCGGTGGCCTTCCAGCTGACGATGAAGCCATCGATTCCGGCGCTCTTGGCCCAGCGGATGTGCTGCCTCATGACGTCAACGTCATCGCTTGAATAGGCGCCGAGCAAAGGTAGATCGCGTTTAGCGCGATCCCAGGAGCCGGGGTCGAACCAGATGTAATAGTAGGCGAGCACGGGGGTCGGATTGCCATCCGTTTGCCAACGGCCGGCTGCGGAAGTCGGTGCTGATCCGGCCAGGGTGAGTAGGGAAAGGAGCACCAGGAGGATGAGGCTGCGCAGCAGGCTCACGACGGGCCTTCGGAACTCCGCTGTGGGCGCCGGAGGAACGAGGGCATCAGGTGAGGCCGGCCGACGAACAACAACGTCAGGCTGCCGGCCAGGCCGCCCACGGCGACCAGGGACAAATCGAGCCAACTGAGCACGACCGGCCGGACGACCTGGTCGCGGGACAACACCATGATGGCCGGGAAGACGATTCCGGCGGCGCCGGCCGCCCGCACCCGGTAGGTGCCGCGCGCCAGGTTGTCAATCCGCACGCCGTCAGGACCTGAGTAGGCGAATTCCTCGGTTGACCCATCCGGGAATTCAAGAATGGCGCCGTCGCCGGCCGGCAGGTTGAAGAAGGCATCGCGGGCCAGAATGTCGGCTTGATAGAGGAGCAAGTCAATCTGCCAATCGGTGGTCCCAAGCTCGGCGGTAAACCGCTGCTGGCCCCGGTTGACCACGTTGCTGCCGTTCAGATTGACTCGCTGCAGTGCGTATACGATCGGGACCGAAGCCAACCCGGCGTCACGGTTGAGGATGTGTTCGGCCGGCAGCCAATGCGGGCCGGAGCCTTCCAGATGGTGGACCGAGCCAAGGCTGGACCGCAGCTCGGTTACTTGAATGCGATCGGCTTGAACCGCCCCGTCTTGCGGGCCGAGGTAGGCGAGCTGCACGGGCCGCTCGATGGCCAGCCCGGCTACCAGGTGGCGGTTGCCGCGCAGCCGAAGTTGGCGCATGTTCGTGAAGACGTCGTCCTGCCAGCGGCTGAAGCGCGCCTGCAGGCCTGGGTCTTCCGGCGTCGAGTTCTCGACGTGCAACAGGTAGAGACCTGGCGCAGGCAGGTTGAGGCCGGCCAGCCCGCGCTCGTCACTGGTGAACCCCCACGAATCAAGGTGTGGGACTGGCTCCGGTTGGCAGAACTCCAATTCGACCTCGGAGCGGGGCACGTACAGCTCGCATGGCCGATAGACCTTGAAGTCGATGCCGGCTAGAGCGGGTACGGTCTGGATGGTCAGACGCAGGCCGGCCGCCTGGCGGGCGCCGGCCGCAAGTGGTGCTGCCAGGGCGAGCGCCAAGCCCGCCAGGGCGGCGGCACGCAGCCAGCGGATCACGGCTCATTCCCCACAGGTGGGCCGCCGCTCTTCCGGCTGCGCCGGAAGGCGGCCGCCACCAGTCCGACAGCGAGCAGTGTGCCGGCTGCGTAGGGAAGCAGGATCAGCAGCCGGTTCGGCCCTTGCTCGGCCGGACCCAGATAGCGCTGGGATGGCACGATCACGGCTTGGCGGGGCTCCTGCTCATAGTCGAGCGCCTGGCCAATACTGTTGGCCAGAGCGTCTCGCTCGGTCAGCGGGTCGAGGTCCCAGTTCTCCTCGAGAAACTTCAAGACGGAGGTGTAGTCGAGTGTCGTACTGTCCACCACCCCGCGCGGTGCATACGGGCTGATCAGCAGGGCCGGGACGCGGAACCCCAGCCCCTGCTCGTCGATTTGGGGTGGTGGAACATGGTCGTACCAGCCGCCCCAATCATCATACGTAATCAGGAAGGCGGAGCTGGACCAGGCCTCGCTCTGCATCAGTGCTTGAAGCAAGGAGCGGGTGATGCGTTGGCCGGCCAGCAGGCTGCCCGGCGGGTGCTCGCTGGCGCCCACGACCTTGATATAGGAGAACGCAGGCAGCGTGTCGTTGCGCAGGTCGTCGAAGTACTCGTCGAGATCGGTAATCTTGGCGAAGAGTTCAGGCGTCTGCAGGTAGCGGTCCATGCTGAGCAGTGGCACCCATTCGACCTGGGGCGGGCGCGGCGCACCTTCGACAAGGTCGTGGTAATTGACCTCCGGGTCGTAGTTCTGAATGTAAAACTTCCAGCTGATGCCGCGTTCTTCGAGCCGATCGAAGATGGTCGGGTCGTCGGGCAGGCCGTCGAGGGTGGGTCGATCGCGGCCGGCACCCGGACCGCCGGTGACTGAGTAGACATGGTTCATGAAGCTGCCGGCGGCGGCCGAGCTGAAGAAGCGGTCGAAGAGCACGTACTCATCGGCCAGGTTCCAGTAGTAGGGCAGGTCGCGATCATCGTAGTAGCCCATTGCCAGCTCGCCGTTCTGGTTGAGTTGGTTGAGGGCGTGGATAAAGCCATTCATACGGCCTTCGTTGTACATAAGCCGATGGGTGCGGCGGCTGTGGTCGAGATCCTGAATGGGCTGTTCGCCGATGTGGAAGGGCTCGACGCAGCCGTCGCCGGGATCATTGGGATCGATTGGCACGCACAGGCCCGGTGGGAACCCGTCGGCGCCGGGATACGTGCCGAAGTAGTTGTCGAAGGTGTGATTCTCCTGCATCAGCAGGATCACATGGCGAATGGGTGTGTTGGGCTCTGGATCGCTGCCCGTCTGGGCGTCCCCGGGTGCGGTCGTCACGAGGACGGCCAGCAAAATGGCCGGGGCCAGCAATCCGGCCGATAGGCGCTTCATGGACGCACCTCGTAAATGATGATAACGGGTTGGGTGACGGGCTCACCCGACGGGCTGGTGAAGGTCATGGTCTCGGTGTGAACGGCGCGCCCGTGGTAGCGGTTGGCGTAGGCCTGGATCTTCTCCGAGAAGAACGATGACCGATTGGCCGAGTAAGCATCCCAGACTACATACTGAATTTCGCCGGTCCGTAATTCAAAATCGGGGTTGCGGACCGGTTGGTAGGCCGGGTTGCGATGGAGTGGATTGGGGCTGACCGACAATCCTAACGCACGTCGTTGGCCATAAAACTGAAGGATGTTGGCCATCGACGGCCCGATCGTCATTAGAGTCGAGCCTTGCGGCGAGTTGTCGGCCAGCCACAGGCCGGCTTCGCGACCGCCGGGAACGCCGCCCGAGCCGGCCAGGAAGCGGCCCTGCGACGGGCCAAGGATCGCCTGATAGGCGTGGACCCCCAGCCAGCCGGCCAGCAAGACGGCGGCCAGCGCGGCCGCAGGCAACGGGCGCCGCTGTGCGTCCAACGACAATCGGGGCGGCAATTGGGCCAAGCCGGCCCCGGCCAGGATGGCGACCGGTGGGGCGATCAGGAGTAGGTAGTGGAACCCCTTGACCGGCCACAACTGGAAGAAGACGAGCGGCACGGTGATCCAGGCCGCCAGCAGGGTTCTTTGAAAACCCGACTGGCGTCGCGGCAGCAGCAGACCGATGACCGCCAAGAGCAGCACCAATAGGCCGATGGCAGGGCCCACCGCCGTCGGATAGAAATCCCACTCGTGGTTGGGGCGGCGCGAGAGCTGCCAGACCAGGTACTGCTGGGACCGGCTGGTGCCGAGATTGCCGGCCAGCGCCAGTGAAAGTGGGTAGGGTGCGAGCACGAGCGCCATCGTAGCGGTCGCCAGCAGTAGGTCGCGCAAGCGCAGCCGGAGTGAAGGCGTCAGGGCCAGGAACGCGTAGACGGCAGCCAGCAGCACGATCCCGGTTTCCTTGGACAGCACGGTCAGCCCGAGGCTGGCGCCGGCGGCATAGAGCCAGCGCGGGCGTCGGTCGATGGCAAAGCGGGCCAGCAAGTAGAGGCTGAGCGTGGCGAACAAGGTCATTGGACCGTCGAGCAGCACCTGACGCGTCACCACGACATGGTAGGGCATGACCGCCAGCAGCAGGCCGGCGGCCAGGCCGGCAGTCCTGCCATACAGCAGTCGCCCCGTCTGGTAAGTCAACCAAACCGTTGCCAGGCCGAAGGCGACGGCCAGCAGGCGGCCGGCGATGTCAACAGGAGCCAGGCGCATCACGATCGCCAGCAGCGATTGAACCAGCAGTGGATGGGCCCGGAAGATCGGGAACAAGTCGGCCAGTTGGGGGACGCGAGCCAGGGCGGCCGCCTGGCCCAGGTAGACAGCTTCGTCACTGTTGAGGCCGATGGCGCCCAGGTGGACGAGGCGCAGCAGGCCGCCGAGCGCCAGGATGGCGGCCAGTGCGACCCGGTGGCGGGCCGCTTCGTCCATCAGGCTCCACCTGAGCCACCCGAGGGGTTGGGCAACGGGCAAGGCGCTCGGGGTCGAGACTGGCTGCTCCGTCACGGAATCAGCCATACGCCGGCCAGGCGTGCGATTGGATCATCGCCAGGCAATCAGGAACCGAGCTCGGCAAGCAATTGGCGGGCGCGCGGCTCGAGGTTCGGGGGAAGCCCCAGTTCGAGCGCCTGCAGCACATCCTCGCGGGCGCGGGTGAAGGCGTCGATCTTTTCGTGGGCGCGTGCCCGGTAGAAATAGGCTGTGGCGTTCTCGGGTTGTTGGGCGATAACCTCATCAAAGTCGGCAATTGCCAGGAAATACTGTTCGAGCTTGTAATACGCACGGCCGCGATAGAAGCGGGCGAGCGTTTCCTCCGGGACGATTGAGAGCGCCTGATCAAGGTCGTCAATTGCCCGCGCATACAGACCCTGTTTGTAATAGGCACGACCGCGATAGGTCAAGGCATCCGGGTCATTGGGGTCAATCTCGAGGGCAAGCTCGAGGTTGGAGGCGGCCTGCTCGAAATCCCCTTCCTTGTAGAATGCCCGCCCGCGATAGTAGTAGGCACCGGCCAGTTGGGGAGCCAGGCGGACTGCCTGATCGAGCGCCTCGATGGCCAGGTCGTACTGCCCGAGCCTGTACGCGGCGCGGCCGCGATAGAAGTGGGCTTCGGCCAGGTCCGGTTGGAGCGCCACGGCTTGGTCGAAGGCTGCGAGGGCAGCCTGGTATTGCTGATCCCAATACAGCTCGCGGCCCTGGTCGTAGAACTGGGCGGAATTACCGCTGTTGGCTGAGCCTCCTGTTGGGTCCTGAGCCGAGTTTGCGGCAACGGCCTCATCTGCCCGAGCCGGCGAGCCGATAAACGGCAAGGAAGCGAGGCTGCAGGCAAGGAGACTCAGGCTGAGGCTGCTCGTCAGTGCCAGTCGGCGGGTCAAATCAGCGACCTCCAAGTGGCGTTGGTTGGGTCTCCGCGTCGAGCCTGAGCTGGGTGGGAGCGTTGGGTCCGAACAAGGCCGGCAGGCGCTCCCACCAGGTGTACCGGAGGCTGGCGAGACGGGTCGCCTGGCAAGCGCGGGTGGCTTCGATGATGATGGAGCGCTCGAGGGCATGCAGGTCTTCAACTCCCCAGTGTGAGAGGAAAGGAACAAGATCAGCGTAAGGCGGAAAGCCGTAGGCATCGTCGGCGTTGCGCAACAGGGCTTCGACAATTTGTCGGTGGCCCAGCGGTTCCTGGGCGTCGGGCTCGCGTTCCAGCAGCACCAGATGGTGGAGTTGGGCCTGATTGGCCTGCACGACCCAAGGAATGAGCCGCTGGATCGGATACTTGGGCGGCGGGATCAGCCACTGTACGAAGGCATTCAGACTGGCCGCGGGCAACCCGGATTGCGCCAGCCAGATGCCGAAGTGACGAC
Organism: Anaerolineales bacterium; assembly: GCA_036397095.1. GTDB lineage: Bacteria > Chloroflexota > Anaerolineae > Anaerolineales > E44-bin32 > DASWJQ01. The sequence continues at coordinate 3,006 of DASWJQ010000168.1, read as the reverse complement.
CGGTGCGTGAGTGCAGCCGGCTTTGCACCATCAGGAACAGCCGTTCGTGCCAGTGCAGGCGAGCAGCTCGCACGGCACGCAGGGTGTGGGCGCTGATGGTCAGTGGTTTGGGGTAGGCCAGCAGCTGGCCATTCCGGTTGAGCAGGGTCATGTCGTCGGACAGGAAGCCCCATGAGCGGCTATCCAGCGTCTGCAGGATGGTGGTGGTCTTGCCGGTGTCGGTGGCGGCCGTAATCAGGCAGGCGCGCCCCTGAAAAGTGACGGCGGCGGCATGGACAAGTGCGTAACCCTTGCGCACCAGCGACCAGCGCAGGGTCGGCTCGACGACATTGGTATAAAGCACATGGGGCGAGGCGCAGACCAACTCTGACGCCCAAATATGGAAGGCGTCGCCGCGTTCGACCCATATGTGGAAGCCAAGCTTGCCGAGCCCATCGTGGTAGGTGAATGAGTCGGTCGCCAGCAGTCGACCCGGCGACCCGCGATGGACGAAGACATCCGGCGCTGAGTCGAGTATGGGGATGGCGAAGCTTTCGAGCTCAGGCAGGCGGATGTCGGACTGCAGGCCCAGGAGCCCATGGATCTGGTAATTGTGGACTGGAATCTTCGGCGCCGGCGTAACTCCTGCCCAAATCCAGAGTTGGGAGGCGAGGAAGCGCACGGCCGTCAAGACGCCAATCGAGACCAAGTTGGCAAGGATGTAGTGGAGCCCCATCCGTTCGACCAAAATAGCCAGCAAGGGTGCCCGCAATACTAGGGCCAGATTGTTGACAACCAGGTAGCGGGTGAAGCGGCCTGCCAGGCCAAAGCGCTGTCCTTGGCCGGGGAAAACAAAGCGGTCATGGAGCAGGAAATTCCAACTGGTGGAGGTCTGCGTGGCCAGGATTGCCGAAAGCAGATAATGGAGGCCGGCTGCGTCCGTCAGGAGCCAAAGGGCGAGCGTATTGACGAACAGGCCACTGACGCCGACCGCCAAGAAGCCGGGGAGGCGGTTGGCGCCGAGCCGTTGGTGCAAGGAGCGGCCAGACTCATGGGAATGGTCCTGGCTTGGCGTAGCCGATTCGGGCACCATACGGCGAACGCTTGCCTCCCTACATGCTTGCGCTTGCGTAGATCGTGGACGGCTTCCAGCTACGAATGATAACGGCGATCGGGTAGGTGTGTTTCACGGCGGGCCTGTCGGAAGCAGGCGCCGGCCAGCTGGGATGGGTCGTCGTAGGGCGACCATTATGCTATCTGGGAAGGCTTGAGGTAAGTAGTCCTTTAGGTCTAGGGCCAGGGCACGGGCCGGGATGTATTTTGTCCATCGGTGTGGGCGGGTTTGTCAAGGGGGCTGCGGACGGCCATTGCTCCGCGGTTGAGCACGTGCGTATAGATCATGGTGGTTTGAACGTGCCTGTGGCCGAGCAGGTCCTGCACGGTGCGGATGTCGTAGCCATCTTCGAGCAGGTGCGTGGCGAACGAATGGCGCAGCGTGTGGGGGGTAACGTGTTTGTTGAGGTCGGCCAGTTTGGCGGCGCGTTCGACGGCCTTGCGCATGCCGCTGGCCGTCAGATGATGGCGGTGCTGCAATCCGGTGCGAGGGTCGGTCGAAACTTGGGGCGAGGGGAAGACCCACTGCCAGGGCCAGGCTCGGCTGGCGTCGGGGTATTTGCGTTCGAGGGCGTGAGGCAGGTAGACGGCGCCCAGCCCATGCTTCAGGTCGGCTTCGTACAGTCGTTTGGTGCGTGAGAGCTGGCTGCGCAGCGGTGAGACGAGGGCCCGGGGCAGGATGGTGACCCGGTCCTTGCCGCCTTTGCCATCGCGCACGATCAGCTGCTGTTGGGCGAAATCGATCTGTTTGATACGCAGGCGAAGACATTCGCTGATGCGCAAGCCGCTGCCGTAAAGCAGTTGGGCAACCAGGAGGCTGATTCCTTGCAGGCAGACGAGCAGGGCGCGCACTTCGTCGCGTGTGAGAACGGTGGGAAGGTGCTTGGGGCGGCGGGCCCGGACTGAATTGAGTTCAAGACTGAGGGGCCGGTGCAGGACGTGTTTGTAAAGGAAAAGGATGGCGCTGAGCGCCTGGTTCTGGGTGGCGGCGGCCACGTTCTGTTTGACCGCCAGGTGAGTAAGGAATGCCTCGAGATCGGTCTCGCCGAGGTGGAGCGGGTGGCGCTTACCGTGGAAGAAAATGTAGCGGCGGATCCAGTTGAGGTAGGCGTATTCGGTTTTGAGGGCGTAGTGCTTGAGGCGCAGGACCTGGCGAGTTTCTTCGAGCAGCGGTTTTGGTGTCATGGGACCCCCTTTTTTCACTTGTCCGGTGTGTCGGACTCCGCTATGCTCGTTGGGAAGGGGGTCCCGATTCGCATCACAACGGACTTCCGGATAAAGCGTGTGCAGGCACAGGATAGCAAACCGTCTCCGGAGAAGCAACGCGTGGGGGGCGAATCACGAATATCGTCCGGGAAAAATCCCCCGGTGGGGTGATGAGGGCCCAGTTTCCTACTACTATTTAGATGTTATGCGAATTGGGTATCTCCTGTGAGCTCATTGTTTGACCCATCGGTCCGTGTTGGAGAACCATACTACTTTGCCGTACGAGACCGTGAATCATATAGGTCTCAAAGGGATATCTGTGAAGAACTGTGGACTCGTTTCGAGCCCTTTGCAGACCCAGAATTCCTCTCTGATTTTCCAAGTCATTTTCCTTCCAGGTTCTGGGAAATGTACTTGGGCAACGTCTTCTTGGACCTTGGATATTCGCTCATACAGAAGACTTCCGGGCAAGGTCCGGATTTGCACTTTAAGCACCAAGGCACCGTTGTGTGGATCGAGGCAGTCGTTCCCACGCAGGGCGAAGGTGAGGACGCGGTCCCCAATTTCGCAAACCATAATCGATTTGAACCCTTACCTGAAGATGAGATCCTTCTGCGCTTCACTAGCTCAATCTTTGCGAAGCATCAACAACACCAAAAGTACCTCAGCGAAGGGGTTCTCCGACCATCGGACGTATTCATTATCGCT
>DASWJQ010000167.1:0-16203 GCA_036397095.1 Anaerolineales bacterium | reverse complement strand
AGCAGGGCAAAGGCCAACGGGTACTCCCAGAACGAGTCCAGCACATCCTCGAGAATGTCAATGCCTTTCTCACAGAAGAGCTGATATTCGCTGAAGGGATGCTCGACGTCGCGGTTCCGGCCGTTCAGGTAATCGCGGGCCACGGGCGCCATGTACTGTGCTTCGCGCATCGCCACGGTTAAGCCGAATGAGAATATCGGGTCGATAAAACGATGGGAGTCGCCGATGCACAGGAAGCCCTTGCCGGTGAATTTCTTCACCTGGTACGAGTAGTTTGGAATCACGTGAACGTCCTCGACGAGTTCCGCGGGGGTCGGGATGCGGCGCGCCAATTCTGGATGCATCTCGCGGAGCTCTCGCAGGAAGAAATCGCGCTTGCTCTCCCCCTGGGCAAGGAAGTAGGCGGAAGGGATGACGACGCCGACGCTGACCGTCTCTTCGTCCAAGGGGATGAACCAGGCCCAGTGGTACTTCTTCTGGTAGAAGATCAGCGTGTTATCCGGGTGTGTGTCGCGGGTGCTGCCATGATCGCGAATGGGGTTGGCCACCTGAGAGAAAATGGCAATCTGCTTATCATAAGCACCAAGATATTTCGGGCCCGTGACCCCGCCGTGGTTGGCCAGCCAGGTGGCCGCGCCGGAGCAGTCTAGCAGCAGTTCGGATTCGATGGTCTCAACCTTGCCATCAGGCATTCGCACCGTCGCCCCACGGACTTCGCCGTGTTCGTTCACCAGCGGCGCGATGGCCTTGCCTGGAATCAGACTGGCGCCTCGGCTGACCGCCTCATTTAGCATCATCTTGTCGAAATCACTGCGACGCACCTGCCATGTGTCCCAATCGAAGAGCTCCCAATTCTTGTCGCGGCCAGTGACCGGGACGAACCAGGTTCCCCGAGCGCTTTGGCCATAGACCTTGACACCCTGCTTGCGAGGATGCCCGCGTCGATACATCTCCGCCTCCAGGCCAAGGTCCCGTAGAACCTTGCCGCCTGCCCCGGTCAGTGACTCGCCAATGTGATAGCGCGGGAATGATTCCATCTCGAGGATGAGAGGCTGGATTCCTTCTTGGATCAAGAACATGGCGCTCGTCGCACCCGCCGGCCCGCCACCCACAATTAGCACGTCAGTTTTCATTGACCTTTTCCCCATCACCCGAATTTCGGGCAATCATGATACGTGAGATGTCCGAGGGGCTCAGAGTATTGTCCGCTCCCACCTCGGCGTGGAATTCCCACATCATTGGCTCTGAGGCAAGTAGCGCAGAGGCAGATTAACTCTTCACCTGCCTGCGCTCCCACAGTCCTTTCCGCTCTGGCATGAATCGCAGGGGTGGGGCCGGACCGACTTTCGGCAATCCAAGGAGCAAATACGCTAGGTTAGTGGCTTCGCCTTGGCCGCGTTGGTGGATGTTCGCGAGGGATCGCTTATCTCGGGTGTCTCCCGAGATCAACCCGGCAGCAGGGCCACGCGCCAAGCACCCCAATACATCCACGAGGAGAAGACCTCCAAGTGCCTGCTTTCCGGTAACTTAATCAGATGCCTGAGCAATTCAACGCGCATGCGCGCCACAAGGCTCTAAACAGAACGCAGGTCGAACAAGAATCACCTTGTCGAAGAGATCGTTGGACTAACTGCTGAGGAAAGAGCTTGGGCGGCTAATTCATGCCCAATGTTGCTTGGATGCATCCACACATCCGCGAACAGGTGATTCTCCAAGCCAGTGCACTTTTCCGGGCCGACTCGGCTGCACTCCTGACGATATGCCGGAAGAAGATCAACAACTTGCATTTCAAGCTGTAAACCGAGGTCTTCAAGCATCTGTTGAGGTAGGTCGGGATGGGCTTCCTCGTTGACTTGCATCGCAGTTGGGAAGATCACGACCAAGAAGGGGATACCCAACTCCTCACAGGCCTGCTGGATGTCAACAACCGGATCGAGAAGACTTGCCCACCTAGGATCGTCCTCATCTAGCGGATAGTAGGCCTGTGCGGAGCGTGGTGGATTAAGGACGGGCAGGAATCGAGGATCTAGGGTTCGCGCAAGCAGTAGCCGTGCCTGTGTTGTGAGAACCGGCCAGGCATGTGTGTTATCGCGCAACCAATCGGTCACGCTTCCATCACGACTAACCTGGGGGCCGCTTCCATAGATATCATTGACAACCGTAACTGCCAGAATGACTAGGTCCGGCTCAAGGGCTAGCCCTTGATCAATCAGGTAGTTGTGCGCCATGGTAGGCGTCCACCCAGGGACGGCAACGGTGATCACCCCGACTTCCACATCCGGGTTACTTAGCTGCAGGCTCTGCTCCAAGACTTGGCCGTATATCTCTTCGAACTCGACTTCCCAACCAAATGGGATCGAATCTCCTAGGTTGAGGATCCTGAATTGATCGGACCCCATGTCTTCGGAGATCTCCGGTCCACGGATTCCGTATGAGTTGATCTCAACATCGATACCTTCCCACCGGTACTTCTTATCGGGTTCGAATAGATAGTAGAGCTGATCCCCTTCCCCGTAGCTGACAAGTTCAAGACGCCTGGACGCGACAAGTGTCCAGCCATTTCGACCGTTTGCCATGATCGCCTCCCAGACGGCAGCACCCAACTCGAGCACCACCGCGGTCACCACAATGGCAAGGAAGGAGATCAAGAGTCCCGAGCCCAGCCTCCTCAAATCGGCTCTCAATTCGAGCGCCACTTGTATGGACCAGCCATCAAGGAAGCACCAACATCGAAGAGGCCCGATCCATGAGAGCCATGCCTTGAACGCTCGCTGGCCTCTCCAGTCCGAAGGCACTCAGCAGGGTCGGGGTGACATCCATCAGCTGTGCCCCGGACACCTTGGCGCCGTCCCCGGGCTGTTGTGGATCGTACAGAATGAACAAACCGTTGCGCGCGTGATTGCAGTCATCCGGGCCGGTGTCGTTGTCGAACGTGTGGACGGCGCCATGCCCCAGTGTGCCGACGGAGCGCCACAACAGGTCACCGAAGTACACCATCAGATCCGGTGCGACCCCGTTCACCTGCCGATAGATGTCTTCCGGCCGGTACACCTTGGTGTCTAGCGGTCTCCCGTCTTGATCCGGGATGGCCGCCAGTTGCTCACCCAGCTGGTTGCGGGTCGCTTCGAACTCGGCGGGTGAAACGATCCCGGCTGGTTCGCGACCTTGGACGTTCAGATACACCCTGGCATAGTAACCGCCGTCCCCCCAGGCCTTGGTTCGCGACCAATCGATCTTCATATCGTCGAACCGCGTCAACGTGCCGCTCACCGGCTCCTCTTCGAAAGCAAGCCAGCCATTGCGCCATAGCCACTCATTGATGCAAATCCCCCCATCCATCCGCTTGGCGCCGTGGTCTGACACCACGAGCACCACCGTATCGTCGTCGAGTACGGACAGCCAGCGGCCGATGGCGTCGTCGATGAAAACATAGTAGTCATGGATAGCATGCTCAAATGGATTGCCGGGGAGGTAGCGACGATGCAGCGGATCGTGGTAGCTCCACAAACCGTGGTGGATTCGGTCGACGCCAATCTCCATGACCATGAAGAAGTCCCATGGCTTGCTTTCGAGCAGATGGTCGACTACCCGAAACCGTTTCTCGGTCATCGCCCAAATCTGATCCAGCAGCCATTGCTTGTCCTCGGTCCGGAACTGAGGGACATCGACATCATAGTCGGGGGCGATTCTCAGAACTTCATCCTTGAGCGTCGCGGGATACGTGAACGCGCTCTCGATCCCCGGAGCGAGGAAGCCCGAGATCAGCCAGCCCTTGAGCTCCTTAACGGGATACGTCTGCGGCACCCCAATTACGACTGAGCTCTTGCCGGCTGCGGTCAAGTGGTCCCAGATCCGTGGCAAATGCACATAACTGTTCGTGGCAATGAACTGCTTGTCGTAGCTGTGATCGGACCGGTTACGGAATCCGTAGACGCCGATTTCGCCCGGGTCCCGCCCCGACAACATGCTCGACCAGGCGGGTACCGTGATGGCCGGTATCGACGATTCAAGCTCACCGGAGAGACCGATATCGGCCAGGCGGCTCAGGTTGGGCAGGTCGTCCCGCCAGCGGTCAAATACGAGCTCCGGTGCCGCGCAATCCAACCCGACGACGAAAACCCTCCGCTCGCGGCTCCGCTGAAGCGGCCGGAGGAAGGTCATGATCCAGCTCCCCCGGCTTGTGCGACGGCCGCGACGTCGGATTCGGCCTGGGGCGGGAACTGCGGAGCTTGGCCGGCGAAATCTCCACCGCGGCCGACGCCGACGTAACGAAAGCCGTGAGCCGTCAGCTCGTCATCCGGCAGGAAGTTGCGGCCATCGATGACCAGCGGGATTCGAACTACACGGCGGAGTTGCTGCCAGTCCAATTGCCGGAACTCAGGCCACTCGGTGACCAGGACAACCGCATCGGCCTCGGTGGCCGCCTCCATGGCGCTGGCGCAGAGCTGGGGCTGAGCCTCGGTGATCTCGCGCCGAGCCCGGTCCATGGCGACCGGATCGTAAGCCTGGACGCGCGCTCCCCGTTCCTGCAGCAGGCGGGCGATCTCGACCGCCGGCGAGTCACGCAGGTCGTCGGTGTTCGGCTTGAACGCCAGCCCCAGGAGACAGATTGTGCGTCCCTTGAGGATGCGCAGTTCCATTAGCAGCCGATCAACAACCCAGCCTCGCTGTCCATCATTGATTGACCGGGCGGACTGGACGATCGGCATCGACAACCCGTACTCGGCGGCCGTGCTGAGCAGCGCCGACGTGTCCTTGCCAAAGCAGCTGCCACCCCAGCCGACGCCAGCATTCAAGAAGCGCGAGCCGATCCGCGAATCCAAACCCATGCCGCGGGCAACCTGCCGGATATCGGCCCCGACACGCTCAGCCAGCCGCGCCACTTCGTTGATGTAGCTGATCTTTAGGGCGAGGAAAGCATTGGCGGCATATTTCACCAGCTCGGCTGACGCCAGATCGGCCGTCACCATCGGAACGGCAACCATGCCGTCCGGCCGCGGCAGGAATTCGGGCGCGGCGAAGTCTTGATTCAGGATCGGCCGGTAGAGTTCGGTAAGGACGCTCAACGCCTGCTGATCCTCGGCCCCTATCACAATGCGGTCCGGGTAGAACGAATCATGGAGGGCCGAGCCCTCCCTGAGGAATTCAGGATTGGAGGCGACGGCGAATTGACCGCGCGGCTGGTGTCCATTGCGGGCCTGGAACGCTTCACGAATGATGGCGCCGACCCAGTTGCCGCTCCCGATTGGAACAGTTGACTTGTTGACGACGACGGTAAACCCCTCGCCGAGGTGTTCGCCGATCGCCCTCGCCGCCGCCTGCACATGACTCAAATTGGGGCCACCGTCGGCCATCGGAGGCGTGCCGACGGCGATGAAAATCACGTCAGCGCTTGCCAGCCCAGCTTCCGTGCTGTCCGCCGTGAACGCAAGACGAGCGTGGACCACCTTGAACAGCTCGGGCAAGTTGGGCTCGTGGAATGGGATCGATCCGTGGCGCAGCAAGGCAATCTTGGCCTGATCAACATCGACACAGGTCACATCGTGCCCAAGGTAGGCAAGTGCGACGCCAGTTGTCAATCCGACGTAGCCGGTTCCGACTATCGCAATCCGCATGTCAGTGTCACCTATCGGGCTGGCGGGGTTCTGCCCCGGGGTCGGGCGCGGTGGGTCGCCGCGGGCAGGCCTCGGCTAGCGTGCGGACAATCGATCGATGAACTGCCGAGTGTACTCGGCATACTGCGGCATGCCACGCTGCCGCCACCACTGCGCGTACCAACCCAGTTCGTGGACGGCCTCCGGGATATTGACAAGCACCTGCTCGGCCGACTCGAAGTCTCCTTGCCACGCGTACAGAAAGCCCAACGCTTTCTTCACCCCCCGGTGGTCGGGGTCGGCTTCGTAGGCGTGCTCCAGGTGGCCGAGTGCCGCCGGGAAGTCGAGGTGGCGCAAGCCGAGCAATCCAAGCCGGTGATGCGCGGTGCGGTTTTCTGGGTCCAGCGCCAGCGCCACGCGGAAGGCCTCCTCGGCTCCGTCCAGCGCCGGATGCTCCGCCAGATCAAGCCACACGGGTCGTGGCCAGTTCGATAGATCGATTCGGGCCATCCGAAGCGCGCCCAGGTTGGCATGCCACCGAGCGGGAAGCCCCGGCCACGATACGATCGCCAGTCCAACGCCCCCCACCAGGACAGCACCAGCGATCCAGGCAAGTGGACGCAGCGGCAGCCGTGCGTCCGAGTCGCTCACTCCAAGCAATGGCCGGTCGAGGGCCACCGCCATCCCCGGCATGATGAACAGGAAGATCCCTCCGACTCCCGTGTAGACGGCGTCGTCGATCAGGCCGAGGGCAATCACCGTTAGGGTCGCCGAAAGGGTCGCCCAACGCAGCGCCCCGCCTCCCTGGACCTGACTCCACACTCCCCGCCGGGAGGCAAGCAGCAGAATGAAGCTGCTGACAAGGGCGACCACCAGCGCCAAGACGCCGACGATGCCCTGGTCGATCGCTACATCCAAGTACAGGTTCTGACTGCTGCCGTAGAAATACACCGGCACATTGCGGACGTACATGGAGTAGAGGCCAGGGAACGAGCCAAGACCCGCCCCGCTCAGGGCGAAGTCGCCGAACAGGTTCCAGGCCTGGCCCGCAAGGTCCAAACGGTCGTGGATGGCCGAGAGCCACGCCTCCGACCCAATCGCGCCCAGGCCGAGGGGTACGACTACGGCAGCCAGCCGAGCGGATCTCGGGCGGGTTGTCCCCGTCGACCAGACGACAGCCCAGATGGCGAGGATGGCGAGGATGGCGAGCAGTGCACTCGTCGAGTCGCCGAGCGCCAAAGCCAGGGCGCCGAGACCGATGGCTGCCAGGGTAAAGGACCGGACCTGTCGACGAACCCGCCACACCAAGATCTGGTGGGCTCCCACGAGGGGGAGCAGGGCGGCGATCCAGCCGGCCAGCATACCGCTGTCGAAACCCAACCCAGTCCGCCCGAACACGCGGCCAAAGTCGAGCGTGCGCAAGTCGGGAGCACCGCCCGGCCAGAAGCGCAAAAGGATGACGACGGCGGCCAGCCCGACGACGATCATGCGAGTGAATTTGACGGCTTGCCACAGGCGATCCGGCGGAAGGAGGCTTACACCCACGTAAAGCACTGCCGCCGCGCCCAACATGAGGAAGCGAAGTTGGGCGTCGCGCGTATTGTAGGCGGTGATGGTCCCGATCAGGGCCGACAACAGGAAGAGGGCGATCGAGGCATCGACGATGCGTCTACGAGGCAATTTGATGGTTTAGCCGGAAGGATTGCACCGGGGCGTGTCGTCCGTCACCCCCTGTCGGAGTTCTGCCCTACGGTCGCTCAGCCGCCGACCGGAGCGCCGCTGTCGGTCGACGCCCAGCTCAAATGCTGCATACCTACGTCAAGCGCAGACTTCAGGGTGGACGGATCCGAGAATAGCATCTTCAGATAGGTGAGCATTGGACCTGGACGGAGCGCCCATTCGCGAAAGGCACGCCGCTGCCAGTACAACAGCCGCTCGGCGGACAAGTTCGGGTAGTCGAGGACAGTTCCCTTGTCCATGTCTACCTGTTCCCAGCGTGTGCCGGGTCGGAACCACTCGTTCTCCACCACCTCGAAGAAGAATGGTGTCCCAGGGTAAGGAGCTGCCACGTGGAACAGGGCGATGTCAAGCGGCAATTTCTTGGAGAAATCGATCGTTTGCCGAATCGTCTCTTCGGTTTCCCCGGGCAGTCCGATGATGAAGTACCCCCAGTTCTTGATGTTCGCCTGCCTCGCCCATCGCAGCGCCCGTTCCGCCTTATCCGGATAGGCGCCCTTCTTTGCGTGCCGCAGGATCTGCTCGTTTCCACTCTCGATGCCCCAGGAAATCAACCAGTTGCCGGCCTGCGACATCAGGCGGAGCATCTCTTCATCGACGTAATCGACCCGGCTGTTGCAGGTCCACTTGACCTGGATGTCTTCGGCGATCATCAGGCGGCAGAGCTCGACGACCTGGTCCCGGTTGACCGTGAACAAATCGGCGTACATGTGGATATTGTGAATGCCCAACTCCTTGAGCTTCCACATTTCCTCGACCAATAGCTGCGGGGAACGCAGCCGCACATTGAATTGGTAGCTAACGTGCTTGATGCAGTAAGTGCAGCCTGCCGGGCAGCCGCGACTCGTGACGATGAACGTGAACGGCCCGCGAATGAGCGGCATCCGGTATTCCATGAGCGGCAGCAATTCATGCATCGGGACCGGTAGATCGTCGAGCTCGGGCAGAATCGGCCGCGGCAGGTTGACAACGATCTCCTCCCCCCGTCGCCAGGCAATGCCCTTGATCCCCTGCAGGTCCACCTGGCCATTCTGGTCGACCGAAGCCCTGTACCCCGGGTCTTCCTTGTCGAACAGCGCTTGGATCTCGGGCGGACGGCTCCCGACATTTCCTTCTAGATGGTCGATGAGATCGCGCACCGCCATGTCCGGCTCACCGACGATGCAGAAGTCCAGGGAGGGGTAGGGCCTCATCGACTCGACTGGGATTGGAGTAACGTGGGTCCCGAACGCGATCGTCTTGGCACCGCGGGCGTGTGCCAGGAAGGACCCATACATGTCGTTTTCCAGGGTCGGCGCTGTCAATTGAGTCACATAGTATTTCGGGCTGAGCTTCTCGAGGTGGTGCGTGAACTCGGGCCATGACATGCGTTCGGCATTGGCGTCGATTACCTGAACCGAGTACGTCGGATGCAGTAGGGCAGCCATCTGAGCAAGCGAGACCTGCGGCCAAACCATGTTCTCCCGCGTTCGGCGGCCGACGCGGTGTTGCGTTCGGATCCATAAGCCGCCGTCCGGGGTAGGTGGATTGACCAGCAACACATCGACCATATCGGGAGTGCGCTGCGCCTCAAGCAGCACTTTGCGCACAATGTCATCCGCTTTGGGATAATCCGGTAAGCGGAGCTTCGGGATGCGACGTGAGCCCAAGTTCTGTCTCAACGGGTCATGCTGTCGATCGGTCATGCCCTACCTCCTCGATCCGACGAGCCGGAGACCGCTCCACCAGAATGTTCAAGCAACGGGATCCGGCTCCACTAAGATGGCCCGTTGACTCAATTCATCGAGTACTCGCACCAGGACCCAAAAGGTGGTCAACTGTACACCCATCAGGATCGCCATAGCGCTGATCAACAAGTACAACCACAGCCTGTCGACGTCCCACCCCTGGAGGCCCAAGGCCACACTGATCAAGCCCAACACCCCACCCGCCAATCCACAGACCAGGCCCATCCAGCCGAAATGGCGATCGAGCGGTAGCGGGAATATCGGCCGGCCAAACAGGCCTTGCCGCACCGGCCGTCGGTAGAACAACGACACCAGGTAGTTGAACGTCGTGCCGAGGGCGAACAGGCTGATCCCGGTTACGGCGGCCACCAGCGCCCCGAACACGGCGGCGACGCCCCAAGGCCCCAGCTCGGTGACCCCCATCATGCGGGCATAGACGAGTCCCGCCCCGACCAAGGTGGCCAGTGCCAGCCCGGCGAGCCCAAGCAATCCAAGGATGCGCACCGGATTGTAAGTCATCACCGTCCACACGACCGACCGCAAGAAGATTGATCCGTCTCTGACGACATTGAGCTTCGAATCGCCGACGCGTTCGTCATAAGGGATGGGGACCTCCACCATGCTAACCCCTTCGTGAATGGCCCGCGTGCTCATTACAGGCGTCAGATTGAGTCCGTCCGGCAGCGGCAGGATGCGTTCGAGAACCGAACGCTTGAATACGCGCATCCCGCTGGCGCTGTCGTTGACCCGCTGGCGGCCAATGACGCTGATGAGCGTGGCGAAGAACACGTTTCCCACCCTGCGCAGGAACGGCATGGAGCTGGCCGCCCCCGACATCCTCGACCCTACCGCCAAGTCAGCCCCGTTCAGAACCTGTGCGCACAGCTGCGGGAAGTATTCCGGCGGGTAGGTCCCGTCAGCGTCGAGAAAACCGAGCAGGTCACCGGTGGCCTGCGCAAACCCGGTTTTCAACGCTGCGCCGTAGCCGCGGTTCACCGGGTGCCGTACCAAGCGTATCCCATCCATCCTGGCGACGATCACCGGAGTTTGGTCGGTCGAACCGTCGTCGACGACGAGTACTTCCAATCTTTCCACCCCAGCGGCGACCAGCGCGCCGCGAACGGCGACAACCCGTTCAATGATCTCTTGAATCCCGCTCTCTTCATTCAAGGCCGGGATCACAACGGAAAGAGTTGTCATTCGCTGCTCGCTCCACCTCGCTGCCGGGCGAACACCACTGCAGCTCCCGGCCGGTCTGGCGGATCCCCGACGGACCGCAGCACCCTGGCCGGCACGCCGCCGACGACGCTGTGCGCCGGCACGTCCTTCGTGACGACCGCGCCAGCTGCGACAACCGAACCGGCCCCGATTCTGACCCCGTCGGTGATCAAAGCGCCGGCGCCGATCCACACATCGTCTTCTATGGCGATGCCCTCGGCTGTTATCCCCTGGTCGATGAAGGGCTGGGTGGGGTCGTCAAACACATGGTTAACCGCGATGATCTGCGTCAACGGCGATGTATACACCCGGTCCCCGATGGAGACGCCGCCCTGTCCGCGAATGATCGTGTACTCCCCAATCAGCGAGTCGCAGCCAATCTGGATGCCGGCGTGGGGGATGCCGCGAAAATTGTATACGTGCAGAACGGCCCCATGCATCACGATCGTTCGGTCGCCAATCCGAATACCACTAGGGGTTGCATGCAGGTAGGTCCCTTGGTCCAGATACACGCCATGGCCGAGCCGGACCAGGCTGCAGAAGCTGAGCCGCACACCGCGATCGATGGCGACCCATCCATCCATGCGGAGGACCAGCCGGTAGAGCAGCGACCTGATCGCCATTCCAAGGGGCGTCGGTATCCACCCGCCGACGGCAAGGATGAACTGCTCCCATAGGTAGCGAGGGAGACTGGTGGCATGTCGGCTGATGTACAGGCGTACGCCTTCGAGCAGTGCCAATTCGGATTGCGATCCTTCAGCGGGCTGTATCCGCCACCAGTTGGCAGGCTCCGCCATTCCGACATCGTGAATGTCGGTTTACTGTGCTCGATCGTGAATTGGTGGGTGGTTGGTGCCGGGCTAGGAGCGTTGCTCGCTTGGCCTGACACGTTCGATCTGGTTGCCACCCACTTGAACGTGAACCCACCTGCCGCTCAGCATTTCGAGCAGCAGCCGGACGCGATCCTGGCCGGTCAGACGCAGATCAAAGATCGCCTCATACCCCCCAAATGGTCCATCCGTGATCCGCACCGGATCGCCGTGTTGGAATTGATCAAGATAGTGGACCCGCGCGGCGTTGAGTTCACCGACACGCTGCTGCAAATGGTGGATGACATGGTCACGAATGGGTGCTGGCTCGCCCCCGAAACCCACAAGCCCCATCGAGTACGGCAAGCGATTGAAGATCGACTCGCCCACGGCACTCAAATCAGCTTTGATGAACAGATAGCCGGGGAAGAAGGGGCGGATCTTCCTCGAGCGAGGGTTGACAGGTCGCACCCGGAGCCTTGGGTAGAAGACCTCGAAACCGCGGGTCTCGACCTGGCGCCACAACAGCCGCTCCTTGTGCGCCTGGCTCCGCAACGCGTACCACTGGCCGAGCAACCCATCAGTCATAGGGGAAGTGCGTCCTCCAATCCGCCAAGCTCATCTTCCACCCCGTCGACTCCGGTCCATCGTTGACGGTGCAGACCAGTCCACACTCCAAGCACATCAGCCGTTCGGAGATTTGGTTGGTAACTTCGGCAGGCGTCTCAAACTGGGAACCGCCACACGAAGGGCAGTTGACCATCACACGCAGGCGTTCGGCCTGCCGGTCCCTCGGGATGTTTTGTCTCATACCTAACCCACCGAAATCTGCGTAACTCGTCGGTGCTGGTCGTGGCAGGTTGCCTCGTGGATGACCAAATTCCTGGCCCGCCCTCCTCGCCGGAACACTACCGAATAACAGGGCAGGCCCCGATCATGGCCTGGCGACACACTGCGATATCACGGCAGGCCCGTCGAGCGGTGTGGACACTAAATTGAAACCGATCTGTCAGGATGGACTTCGACCGTTCGGCGGAACGTGCTGCGCCCCCTGCGAATCCCCGTAGCACGTGTGCTTCCGGCTTTAGAACTGCGGTCCCACCCGGCGTCTAACTCATTGTGGTCAAGCCGGGGGCGCCTGCCATCATCCTTCTGGGTGATTCCTTGCGTACGTGAGGGGGAAGTTCTCTGGCGAGGTTCAACCGGCCCAGAACGTCTTCGACCTGCGGTGAGGAGGCAGCAACCTTCCCCACTCAGTCCCGCCCAGGTAATTCAAGCTCTCGATGCGGGCGGAGACTTAGATCCCGACCGAAATCCTTTGACGAATTGCCCAGATGGCGGCTTGTGTCCGGGTGGTGACTCCGGCCTTTTGATACACCTGCGATATACAGGCCTTGATCGATCTCGGCTCCATCCGGAGCGTGGCGCCGATTTCATCGTCGTCCAACCCCTGGGCCAACAACACAAGAACGGCATGCTCCGGACCGGTTAGCGATCGGACAGCCGCGTCCTGGGTTTCGACAAAGTGACCACTGGAGTTGGGGGTGCGTCCAGCGCCGAAGGTGCTTCCTATCAGGGACCGATCGACGACCGAATTCCCACTAACGGCTGCCCGGATGGCGCGGGGGATGGCACGCAGTCCGAGCTCCTTGCTCAAGAATCCGCTGGAACCCATCGTGAGCGATTCCTTAAGGAGATCTGGTCGGGGGTAGGCTGTCATCATCAGCACGACAGGCGGGCGGTCCGTGGCGATCAATGCCGAATGTACCTGCAGGCCGTCCATGTCCGGCATCCGGACGTCCAGCAACACTACATCGGGGCGATGCTCGACGGCGGCTGCGATGGCGGCGCGCCCGCTGGGCGCCGTCCCGATCACCTCGAGGTCCGCCTCGTTGCCTAGATACAAAGCCAGCGCCTCGGCTACGACGGCATGGTCATCGACGATAAGCACTCGGATGGGTTTCTGCACCACGTCACAACCCTCGGCCTAGCAAGGTGTGCATTGCCACCTTGCCCTACACGGATTTACGACCTTTGGGCTGTCGGGTAGAGTGTCAGTGGTCGGAGTTGGCGCTAGCTCAATGAATGAGAATGAATAATGGCGCAGTTACCGCACGCCGGCCAGGCCAACCCTTCACATCCGATCCTACCTCATGACAGCTGCCAGATGTCGTTGCTTCCCTCCCAGCGGCTCCCCGGTACAGGGCGATTCTGCTTGGCCAACCTCGACCGGTGCTGGGAACCGTACGCGTCAATAATTCTGGCGCAATCCCCCTTCAGTATACGCCCAGACAACGGCGCTTGTCCGATCGGACAAATGGAGCTTGCTCAAAATGCTGCGAACGTGACTCTTGACCGTGGGCTCGGCGAGACCGAGCAGCCGGGCGATGGCCCGGTTGTTCAATCCCTCAGCCAGCAGGGTCAGGATCCTGCGTTCCTGGCCCGTAAGGTCGATGCCAGCCCCTTTGCCAATCGCCGACCGTCGCCGAGTCTTCAGGCCACGGCCAATGGCATCGACCGCCGCCAGCACCGTCGGACGATCGTACCCCTGCCACCCATTCGCCGCCACCTCAATCGCCCGTACGATTTCCCGAACCGGGAGATTCTTTGTCAGGTAGCCCGCCGCACCGTGGACGATCGCTCGCGCAAGGTAGTCTGGCTCGGACCACGCCGAGAATATGACGACCTTTAGCTTGGGGAGGGCATGCGCCATAGCAGGCAACATGCCGAGCACATTCCGGCCAAACATCTGGATGTCGAGGAGTACAACGTCCGGGTGTGTCTTGGCAGCCATTCCGATGACGTCCGACGGTTTCTTGACAATACCGACGACTTTGAGCCCGGCCCATTCGAGCGACAGCGCGACTGTATCGCAGACGAGCTGCTCGTCGTCGGCAATGAGCACAGAAATTACAGACTTTGACATGACAGCCGCGCCTCGCTTGACACAATCATCTCCCGGTGGCCGTCGGGGAGGGGCTCACTTCCCCCCGGCCTCTGACTCCGGCGATGAATCGCTGAGGCAATCCCCATCGTAGCTCCTCGCGTGATTCACCGGACAGTCTTCAGTTTTGCGACTCCAGACTGTTCGCAGACCGTTACTTCCTATGGGGTGGCACGTCGTGAGCGTAGGCCGAAAGTTGTTGCAGGGTACGACCCGTTTGGTTCCTGGTTCCAGTTTGGTGAGATCCAGGGGAAACCTGGACCGCGCTTGCGTCGGCGGAAAATCCGACTAAATTTGTCATCAAAGCATAACATACGTTCACTTCCGAGTCCAACGGTGCGAAGCCCACGCGGTTCTTCCAGGGCATCCGGGCCGCCGGCGGCGGCCCGGCCAAGTCCTAACCGCAGGGACCGTGGCTGGCTGAACAAGGGCGGGCTGATCCTGAGCGGGCGGTCTGGAGCCCATCTGGCACCCCAACCCTTCGGGTCTCGCTCGTGCCAAAACATAGGTCATGTTGCTTCTGCCGACGGGCGAACGTGACTGGTCCCATCGTCTCATTTCCTTCTGCCGAGGCCAAACCTATAATGCGCTCGACGGGCGGCGCCGGGGGCGGTCGTCCTCAACAGCCCAGTGTTCGTCGCCTGGACACAGCGGGCATCCAACCCATGGGTGCCCTCCACCTGGGCGCTCCAATTTTGCAACTTTCTGGGGGATCATCCGTATAGAAGGGGAGTAGCGCAGTTAGAGAGATCGGACTGCCCATGGGTCATGGTTGGATTCACCAATACCCCACAGGGGGCTCGCCGGAACTGCGCAGGCCTGCTGGCTCGCCCGCCCGTCCCACGAAGGTGACCGGGCGGCGTCAGGGACTCACTCGGCGGTCTGCGTGGAACGCTGTCCGGGCCCTGCTCGTCCTCGTCCTCGGAGGCGTAACCGGTTGGGCCGGCACCGGGTCGGCGGCAACCGCTGAACTTTCGGCTCGCTCCCCGCAACCCGCCCTGGCGCTCAACGGCCAAGTGGTTGTGGACCCTGCACACCCACAGTGGCTCAAGTATTACAACGGGGGTCCTTTCTTCATGTGTGGGCCTGGCGATCCGGAAGACTTCCTGTACCGCGGCACCCGCAACCAGGACGGCACCCGGGATGGCGATCAGGCAGAACTGATTGACAAGGTCGCGGACGCCGGGGCCAATGCCATCTACCTTATGGCCGTCCGCTCGCACGGCGGTGATGGCGACACCACCCACAACCCCTTCATTGACTCCGATCCATCCAAGGGCCTCGATCCCGACATTCTGGCGCAGTGGGCTGGCTGGTTTCAGGCCATGGACGATGAGGGCATCCTTGTTTTCTTCATCCTGTATGACGATGGCAGCCGGATCTGGAATACCGGCGACAGCGTCGGCGCCAACGAGCGGGCATTCATCCAGGGGCTAGTGGGGACCTTTAGCGGGCTGAAGCACTTGATTTGGGTCGTGGCTGAGGAATACCAGGAACGCTACACCCCAACGCGCGTCTCGAACATCGCTGCCGAGATCCGCACCGCGGATCCGAATGATCACCCGATCGCCGTCCACAAGACGATCGGTCTGAGTTTCCCCGAGTTCGCCGACGACCCGAATATCGACCAATTCGCCATCCAATACAGCAGCACCTCGCCTGATGGATTCCACAGCGGCATCGTCTCCGCCTGGCAGAGCGCTAACGGTCGGTATAACTTGAACATGGCCGAGGGTCATCCGGATGCCTTTGGCGACGACGCAAGGCTGCGCAGTTGGGCAACGGCGCTGGGCGGCAGCTACGTTATGCACCTGCGTTGGGATATCGCCCAGACCGACATCGAGGACCTGAGGGATTGCGGTCGACTCGTGTCGTTCATGGAATCGATCCCCTTCCAGGGGATGGCACCTAACGACGCCCTGGCGCTTGGCGCAACGGAGTATGTCCTGGCCGACCCGGGAAACGCCTATATCGCCTACAGCCCCGACCGGCAAGGGAATATGGGGCTTGCCAGTATCACCGCCGGCCAGTATTCCTTTAAGTGGCTGGACATCGTGTCGGGCACGGTCGTGACGCAGGCCGACGTCAGCCTCCAGGCGGGCAATCAAAGCTGGACCTCACCATCAGGAATGGGCAGCGAGGTGGCGGTGTACCTGCAGAGGACCGGCCCTCTC
>DASWJQ010000166.1:0-2509 GCA_036397095.1 Anaerolineales bacterium | reverse complement strand
CCCCAGACTATTGCCGAATTGACAAACGCCATCTTCCCTGCAGCCAGCGGATATCACCGGCTGTTGGCAATGGAGGAGACTGGCGCCCATATTGAGTATTTGGAGAACCTCGGGTACATCGGCCCGGCCGACCCGGACTCGATCGAGGCCGGCGCGGGGGGTCCGATTCGCTACCGAATCTTGCAGCGTCCAGCGCAGGCACCGGGGCTGGCACGGATGAGTGCGGCGGCAGGAGGCGAGCATGTACGGATTTGAGCCCGATCAAGAACAAACCATGCTGGTCGAGGCGGCGAAGCGCTTCGCCGAGAGCGACGTCGCGCCGCTGGCTCACGAAGCCGATGAAGACGGCAGCCTGCCGGGCAGGGTAATCGAAAAGGGCTGGGGATTGGGCGTTGTCCAGGCCAGCGTGCCGGAGGACTATGGCGGTTTCGGCCAGCGCTCGGTCGTGAGCAACGCCCTGGCGGCTGAGGAGTTGGCCGCCGGTGATCTGGCGGCGGCGCTGGCTGTGCTGCTCCCGGCCACCTTTGTTGTGCCCCTGCTGGTCGCCGGTTCCGAGGAACAGAAAGGGCAGTGGTTGCCGCCGGTGGTCGAAGGTGCGTGGCAGCCGTACAGCGCGGCCTGGGTCGAGCCCGACTTCGATTTCACGCCGGATCGACTGCGGACCAGGGCGGAAGCCGCCGGCGATGGCTACCGGCTCAACGGGCGCAAGGCCTTCGTCGCCTACGCCGATCGGGCGCCGGCTTTGCTGGTCTATGCCAGCCTGGAAGACAAGCCAGCCGTCTTCGTTGTTCCCAAGGCCACGCCGGGCGTGACAATTGGCGCCCGCCAGCGGCTGCTGGGCCTGGGCGCGCTGCCGATGTACTCGGTCGAGCTGGCCGAGGTGGTCCTGCCCCTCGACGCTCACCTGGCGAGCGGTCCAGCAAATGCCATTGGGCAGTTGGTGGCGGCCTCGCAGGTTGGTGTGGCGGCGATGGCGGTGGGTATGAGCCGGGCCGCCTACGAATATGCATTGGCCTACGCCAAAGGGCGGGTGGCGTTCGGCGAGCCGATCGCCCACAAGCAGTCGATTGCCTTCATGCTGGCCGAAATGGCGACCGAAATCGAAGCGGTTCGTTTGATGGTGTGGCAGGCGGCCTGGCAGCTCGATCAGGCGCAGGACGCCAGCCAGTCGGCCTATCTGGCGCTGATGGGTGCGGCCGACATGGCAATGATGGTCACCGATCGGGCCGTGCAAATCTTGGGCGGCCACGGCTACATCCGTGAACATCCGGTCGAGCGCTGGATGCGGAATGGTAGGGGGATCGGGGCGTTTGTGGGGGTGGGGATGGTCTAGCGCAGGGACAAGTGATAGGGGATAGGTGACAAGTGATAGGGGATAGGGGATAGGTGATAGGGGATTGGGATTTGGGGATTGGGGATTAGGGATTAGTGGACGGTTATTGACCGGGAGCGGATGGGTTGTTGGCTAGTTGCCAGGAGTAAGAAGCTAGAAGCTAGAAGCTAGGAGCTAGGAGCAAGAAGCTCGGTGCTTGGAGCTTAGCGCCCGGCTCCCGCAATCGGAGCGACGTATGATTTCTTTCGAAACGCCTGAGACCATCGTCAAGACCAGCCGGATGATCGAAACGGTGGCCGAGAACATGATGCGGCCTTTCTCGCGCCAATTCGACGAGGATGAGCACGCCATCCCGTGGGATTACATCAACTTCATGCATGAGGCGATGGTGGCCACCGGGGTTGGCTCGCTGGCGCCAAAGGCCGAGACCGAGCCCAAGCCGGACCGGCCGCGCCTCGGCTACCAGCGCTTGGCATTCATGATCGAGCGGCTGTCGTGGGGCGATGCAGGCATGTACCTGTGCACGCCCGGCGGCGGGTTGGGTGCGGCCGCCGTCGAGGCGACCGGCACCGACGAGCAGAAAGAGCGCTTCTTGCGCCGCTTCACCGGCGACAAGCCGATGTTTGCGGCGATGGCTATGACGGAACCCCAGGCTGGTTCAGACACGGCAGCCATCGAGGCCACGGCGGTGCGCGACGGGGATGAGTGGCTGCTCAACGGCCAGAAGATTTTCGTGACCGCCGGCCACAAGTCGCTGGTGGACACGGACGGCTTCGTGGTGGTGTGGGCGACGATCGATCCGTCGGCCGGCCGGCGCGGCATGCGCCCGTTTGTCGTCGAAGCCGGCACGCCGGGTTGTGAGGTCACCGGCCTGGAGAAGAAGCTCGGCATTCGGGTCAGCGACACGGCCTCGATCGTGCTGAAGGATTGCCGCATTCCGTTCGAGAATATCTTGGGCAGTCCGGAGGTTGAAACCGAATCGCACAAAGGATTCATGGGAGCGATGAAGACCTTCGACGCCACCCGGCCGTTGGTGGCAGCGTCGGCGATTGGGATCGCCCGGGCGACGCTCGAGTTGCTTAAGCAGATGCTGGCGGGCCATGGTGTGGAACTGCGCACTGGCCTGCCGCGCAGTCGGATGACGGCAATCGAGCGCGAGATCGTCGACATGGAAGT
>DASWJQ010000165.1:0-4155 GCA_036397095.1 Anaerolineales bacterium | reverse complement strand
AGCTGCCAGTGGCCCTGAGTGACGAGGCCAGTCATCAGGAAGTAGGAATCCCAGTAAAAAAACCAATCGAAGAAGCCGCCAGGCACAATGAAGTCCCCAGGCAGCGGGAAGGCCGTCGTATGGTGGCCCGGCCGAGTCAGGTCGGACCAAGTCGCCTCGACCGCATGGAAGGCCGTGTCGAGCTTTTCGTCCGGCGTCTCGAGCCGCAGCCGGTCGATTGCCGTGGCCAAATCCGGCGTTGGCGTCGTCAGATAATGGGCAACCGCCTCGGGCTGGATCAGCTCGATTTCGCGCCAGGAGACGTGAGCTGGGCCAGCCGTGGTCTCAATGCGCACATAGCGAATGCCGGACAGCGGCCTGGCTGGCAGGAAGTCGAGAATGGCACCATCCCTGGTGGTGCCCGCCAGCTCGGCCACCAGCACGTCGTCCCCTTGTGTTGTCCGGATCAGGATGCGATGGGCGGTCGGACCCGGCAGCGACTGGTAGACGTGTAGACGGATCAGACCAATGTCCATGGGATTTTTAAGATCGATCTCGATCCATTGTGGGGCAAATTGGCCAGAATCCCACCGGGAGACCGGGTCGCCGTCGATCGCATGCCCGGCCGGCCGCATCAAGGGAATCTCACGCGAGGCCGAGGCGCGACCTCCAATCGCCGCATTTGCCGGCAGCGCCTCGGTTGCAGCCGCAGGTTGCGATACCGTCGGGGGCGCGCCAGGCGCAATTGTTCCGCTGGCTGCCGGGTTGCAGCTGGAGGTCAGCACCGCAAGCAGCAGGATCAGACCGATAGCGTTGCGCATCCGACGTGATGGTACTGCCGGTTGGGCATGAAATCAAAGTGTCGCCTCCCTATCCCAATCTCGCAGACGGCGACCGGTCGGCCACGGGCAGAAGAAAGGTCTTGACAGCGTGTCTGGGAGTCTGTATATTACTTCTAGGTTATATAACCACTTGGTGAACTAGGTGGGCCGATGGCAACCGACCAACTCAGCACAACCTTCGCTGCCCTGGCCGACCCGACGCGACGGGAGATCCTGGCCCGGTTGACCGAGGGCAGCAAGACGGTCACCGAACTGGCCGAGCCGTTCAACATGACCATGCCGGCCATCAGCAAACACCTTAAGGTGTTGGAGCAGGCCAGCCTGATTGAGCGCAGCCGCAACGCCCAGTTCCGGCCAGCGAGTCTACGGCCCGAACCGCTGCAACAAATCGATGCCTGGCTGGCCAAGTACCGGGAGTTGTTCGAGGGCAGCTTCGACCGCCTGGATGACTATCTCAAGCGACTGCAGAGCGAGGGAGAAGGATGATGAGTGAGCAGAAGATGGACGTCAAAACCACCGACACCGAGCTGACCTTCACGCGCCAGTTTGAGGCACCGCCGGACCTGGTGTTCGAGTCGTACTCCAGCTGCGAGCACCTGCGCAACTGGTGGGGGCCGCGCACCTGGCCGATGAACGAATGCACGCTCGAGTTCCAGGTTGGCGGCGAGTGGCTCTACTGTCTGCGCGGACCCAACGAAGGTGACGAGGCCTGGGGCAAGGCGATCTACGAGGAAATCGTCAAGCCGCAACGGCTTGTCTACCGCGACTACTTTTGCGACAAGGAAGGCCAAGTCAATCCCGACCTGCCGTCGACGTTGGTGACCATGACCTTCAACGGGCTTGAAGGGAAAACGCTGATGACGGGCCACGCCTTGTACGAGAAGCCGGCCGACCTGGAGCAAGTGCTGGCGATGGGAATGGTCGAAGGCATGAGCGAGTCGCTCGACCGGCTGGACGAGTATCTGGAACAGACCGTCGCCGAGTCCTAATCATCGCCGGACAAACCATGGTGTTGGATCGTGAAGGCGCCTTGGCGGGCGCTTTCACGCGTGGTTTGGTCGAATCCCGAACTGCCGCCGCACAGATCATTTCGTAATCACACCAAGGGTATTGCCTCGCCAGGCAACTAACTAGTATGGAAGGATCGCTCGCTACCGTAGCTACCTTTTCCGGTCGCCGCTATCAGATACAATGGATTGTCCAAGATCCACAGACAGGACCGCAGCCGACGATCGGCATCAGTAAACAGTGCAGCGGCCCACCCGACTGTGGCTGGTCCGTCGAGTTCATTCAGGGTATCGGCGGATGACTGCAAGCGACGACTGACGAGCACCCTATCAAAGGAAGGAAGAACGATGAGCTTTTTCGACAAGATCTTGATCGCACTTGGCCTCAAGAAGAAGGAAGAGCCGAAAGCCGGCTCGCCGAAACCCTCGGGCGATGCGGCCCGCCACATCCAACGGATTAAGGATTATGAGGCCAAGCCGGCCGAGATGCCGGCTGTCGATGTCGTCAGCATGCTCGAGCGCAAAGCCGCCGCCACCCCTCAGGAGCTCAACTGGAAGGTGTCGATTGTCGACCTGCTCAAGCTGCTTGAACTTGACAGCAGCTCCGAAGCGCGCAAAGAGCTGGCGATGGAACTCGGCTGTCCGCCCGATCTGATGGACGATTCCGCCCAGATGAACACGTGGCTGCACAAGACGGTCCTGAAAAAGATTGCCGAGAACGGCGGCAATATCCCCAAGGAACTGCTGTAACCGACCACGAACCCCAAAGCCGACTATAGGAGACAGCAATGGCCAAACTTGCCAAAGTGGAAGGGATCGGTTCCGTTTACGCCAAGAAATTGAAGAAGGCTGGGGTCCGCTCCACCAACTCACTCCTTCAATTGGGCGCCACACCCAAGGGGCGCAAGGAATTGGCCACCAAGAGCGGCCTGACCCCCAAGGTGATCCTCGAATGGGTCAACCATGTCGACCTGTTCCGGATCAAGGGCGTTGGCGAAGAGTACGCCGACCTGCTTGAGGAGGCCGGCGTGGATACAGTCGTGGAATTGGCCCAGCGCACCGCCCCTAACCTGCACGACGCGCTGGTGAAGACCAATATGAAGAAGAAGCTGGTCCGCCAGCTGCCATCAGCCAAGCAAGTTGCCAATTGGGTGAGACAGGCCAAGAAGCTGCCGCGCAAGGTCAGCTACTAGTCCGCAGCACCACTCACGACAAGTCCAGGCACATGCCTGTCGGCGGTCCCGGGTGGGACCGCCGATTGCTATCTCGGCGTGTTGGCCCGGGGCAACATGGCTAGTGGCCGACGTTGGCCCGCACCAGCTGGGCGATTTCGATCTACTGCAGCTGCAACATCGCCAGGGTAACCGGGCCGGCCCAATGCACGTGACAAAATCCCGTACAAGTACGATAAACAGCAGAATGGGGCTTTTAGGTTCGGCCCTACGATTTCATCGCTGCCGGCCAAATTTGGCGCAGTACAACCTCCGCTCCAGACAAGACGCCCTGCGCGCCGGGGAGAGCGGCCATGTCCATCAAGTCCTTGATCGGCCACCTGCTTCGTTTCGTTGGTCTGACCCTGCTCTACTTCATCCTCTTCTCAGCAATCGGTGCCTTAGTCCCAATGGAACTAATGCCAATGGAGGCGGTCGATCCAAGCGCGATCTTCACCGGCATCTTGTTGGTCTCGGCTGCCATTGTTGTGGTTGTCATGCTGCTGATTGCCAACGCCTCCTGGCACTGGCTCAAGCTGATCGTTGGTGTTTGGTTTGTGTTGTTCGGTGTAATGAGCTTCATGGCGCAGATTGAAACCTGGTACTTTGCGCCGGCACTTGGCATCCCGAGATCGTTGGCCACGAGCATTTTGCTGCGGGATGTGCTCCTGACGTTGGTCTTTGCCCCCTTGGCCGTCTTGGTCATGGGGCGTCTGCTCCGGCCCGCGGACATCGCAGCCAGTCAATCGGAAAGCATGCCGCCGCGCCAATGGGCGGTCAAGCTGGCAGCCATCGAGGGGGCCTACCTCATCCTGTACTTTGGCTTCGGTTTCATCGCTGCCTGGCAGAACCCTGCACTGCGCCAAATGTATGACGGCGGTTCGAACAGCTTGGTGTTCAGCAACGCGATCTTGGTTCCACTCCAGATCTTCCGCAGCCTGTTATGGGTCCTGTTCCTGCTTCCCGCCATGCGGATGCTGAAGGCCAGACCCGTCTGGGGCGCGTTGATCATTGGCCTGTTGCCGGCGATCCCGATGAATATGGGGCACGCAGTCCCCAATCCCATCATGCCCAACCCATCCGTCCAGCTGTCCCATTTCATTGAGACGGCCAGCT
>DASWJQ010000164.1:0-5057 GCA_036397095.1 Anaerolineales bacterium | reverse complement strand
GGTCACGACGGCAATCACTGCCAGCAGCGGCCAAATCTCGAGCCGCCGTTGCCATGCAAGGGCCAGGCCGGCCATCCCAGCAATTAACAGGGGGCCAAATGTCGCCAAATGAAGCCAGCGAGCCAGGTTGAACAGCGGCGTGTGGTAAAGGGTAACTTGCTCACCGCCGGCAACGACCTCGGGCGGCAGTCCGGAGGGTGTGATGGCCGGGCTCCACAGGGCGGCCAGTTTGGCCCAGCCGAGGGCAACCCATTGGTCCGGGTGATCTTTAAGGTAGGTCAGCGCCTGTTCTCGAAACCACTGGTTCTGGTCCCACTCCGAAATCCCCGCGGGCGTCGGTGCCAGGCAATCGACCCACTGGGCGTCCCAGCCGTGCGCCAGGTAGTCAACCAGGCAAGGGTTGTTTCCCTGGTACAGGTTGCTGCCGTCATTGGTGCTGATGAACGCCGGATGACCATGCAGCAGGCTATTGCGCACGATCCAGGGTACCGCCACCAGGCAGGCGGCGAGCGCGGCGGCCAACACGAGGTGACCGCTGCGGCGCAGTCCCAGGCGGCGGATCCACCACGCCATGAACAACGGGACCAACAGCAGGCTCCAGGGTTTTGTGAGCGCGGCCAGGCCCAGGGCGGCCCCACAGGCCGATGCGAATCGCCAATCATCCTTATCGAGGGCCGTGTAGCCCAGCCAGACTCCACAGGTCAACAACAGGATGGCCAGGGCCGTGTCGTTGACCGTCAGATTCTGGTAGAGCATGTATGGGGAAAAGGCGTAGGCGCCCGCTCCGATCAGTCCAACCTGGGGGCCGGCCAGGCGCAGGCCGATGAAGAACAGTAGACCTATGGTCAGGATGTCGAGCAGCGCCTGGACGACGGCCACGGGAAGTGGGCTGCGGCCAAGAAGGGTGTAGATTACGGCCAAGAAGGCGGGATAGAGCGGCGGTAGGTCGCTATCGGCCGCTCTGTCGTCGAACCGGGTATAAGCGCCGCGCTCCAGAAGATTGGTGGCATAGGCGTCGTAACCGGATGTGTCTAGCGACAGCGCCCAGGGGAACATGGCGACGAAACCCAGGCGGACCGCTAGGGCAACCGCCAGCAGCACGGCAAGCGGTCGCAAGGAGCCGTGGCCCGCGCCGTCGTCCTCAAGCTCAAGTGGTGAGATGGTCGGCCGAGGCCGGTCCGAGGTCAGATTCATCTGGCGACCTTATAATGCGGATGCCCAGGTGAGACGACGGGCGCAGGACCTGCCGGAGGGCGCCAGCCCTGCGCATTCCAAATGGTTGTGACCCATTCCTGACTTGCAGATCAACCAGGCGGGGAAGCGAAAACCCCGCATTGTCGCCTTCATAACATCCTACTTCCCCTCTGTGGGCGGGGCGGAGATCTGTTTGCGCCAGGTCGCCCGGCGTCTGTCACACCTGTATGACTTCCTAATCATCACCTCGCGGGCCGACAGGCGCAACCTTCCACATGAAACTCTAGCCGAAGGACAGCTAAGAAGATTGGGCCTGGGGTTCCGTTGGGACAAGTGGCTGCTGCCGCTGACGGCTGCCGGCTTGCGTCGCGAATTGTCGGACAGCGCGGCCACCGGGCGCCCTCAAGCGCTGTGGGCGGTTGACATCACACAGGCTGCGTTGGCAGCTGCCGCCATGCGGCGGCTGGAACCCCGGCTGCCCTTGCTCCTCAGCATCCAGTATGGGGAGGCGGACGATCGGCTGGCAAGGGGCCGCATGGGCTTGATTGGACGCTCTTTCTCCTTCATGCTGACCTATGCCGATCGTGTCTCGGCGATTTCGACCCCCTTGGTGGCCGCCGCCCGGTGCTACGGATGGGATCAACCGGTGGCGCTTATCCCAAATGGCGTCGATCTCGACGTTTTCCATGGGAAGGTGGGGCAGGGCGGATTCGATCCGCCCGTTGCCACAAGCGTTTCTCGGTTGGTGCCCAAGAACGGCCTCGATTGCCTGCTGCGGAGCATCGCCCTGTTGGCCCCGCACCATCCGCGAATCGAGTGCCGGCTTATCGGCTCCGGTCAAGAGGAGACCGCGCTCCGTCGATTGTCGAACTCGTTGGGCATAGCGGACCGCGTGCACTTTCTCGGTGATCTTCCACCCGAGCAGGTTGCCGAGCAGCTCCGCAGATCGACCGTCTTCGTACGTCCTTCACGCTCGGAGGGCTTGGGCAATGCCTTTGCCGAGGCCATGGCCTGTGGCTTGCCCGTGATCGGGACCCCAGTCGGCGGGACGACCGATCTGATCGAAGATGGCGTTACCGGAGTCATGGCGGAGAAAGACAATCCCACCGACCTGGCGGCCAAGCTCGGCCGGCTGTTGGCCGACCAGCGCCAGGCGAATCGTCTGGCCTCCGCCGGACAAGAGAACGTCCGACGAAACTACAGTCTCGACACGAGTGCCAGCCGGTATGCTGAACTCTTCGACGACCTGCTGGGCCTATGAAAGTTCGCCACCTGCTGCTGGCGACGGGCATTTATCCACCGGACATTGGCGGACCGGCGAGGGTGGCCCGGATCCTGGCGGAAGGGTGCCCGGCTTTTGGCGTTCGGGTCCGAGTCGCCAACTTTTCACCGCTAACACGCGATCCGTGGGGCATCAGGCACGTACGATACCTGGTTCAACTGCTGGCGGCCCGGCCAACGCCGGAGGCAGTCCTCGCGCTCGACCCCATCTCATCCGGACTGCCGGCCTGGTTCGCCGCCAGCTTGCGCGGCGTACCTTTTATCGTGCGCATTGGCGGGGACTACGCGTGGGAGCAAGCGACCGAACGTTTCCATGTCGTCAGCAGCCAGGAGTTGTTTCATCGAAGGCGATGGGGCTGGCGCGTCGATTCACTTGCCTGGCTTGAACGCTGGGTCGCTCGTCGCGCCAGGTTGGTTATCACACCGAGCGAAGCCTTGGAACAGCAGGTTGTCCGCTGGGGGGTGCCGTCGGACCGGGTTGTACGCATTCCGAACGCGGTTGTGCTTCCCGGGAATTTGACGGACAGAGCGCAAGCCAGGCAGTCCCTCCACATCAAAGGCCGCTTGATCCTCAGTATCGGCCGCCTGATGCGTTTCAAGAACCACGAGGCAGTGATCGAATCGGTGGCGTCGCTCCGAACAAGTCAACCAGATCTCCACCTGGTGATTCTGGGCGATGGGCCTCACGGGCCGGCCTTGGCCCGATTGGTCGAGCAATTGGGAATGCAGCCGAGTTCGGTCCTGCTGGGCCGAGTGGGTCAGGAAGCGGTCTTCCACTACCTGCGAGCCGCCGACCTGTTCGTGATGGGTTCGAGCGCGGAGGGAATGTCGCATGCCTTGCTCGAGGCGATGGCGGCTGGGACCCCTGTGATTGCCACCGACATTCCCGGCAATCGGGCGTTGATCGATCACCTGGAGACGGGCTGGTTGGTCCCCGTCGGCGATCGTGAGGCTCTCAGGGCGGCGATTGTCCGACTGCTGGCTGAACCCGCGCTGGCTAATAGGCTGGCCAATCGTGCGCAGCAGAAAGCGCAGACCTACGGCAGCCGGCAATTGGTACAAGCCACCGTCGCCGCGCTGGAGCAAGCCCTGTGAGGGTCCTGATGCTGAGCGGCGACGAATCGATTCTGGCTCAGGGATCGCCGGCCGCCGCCCGAACACAAACCTATGCCTCGGCGCTGGAGCAACTGCATGTCATCGTGGGCTGCCGGCGGCGGCACCGGGGATGGAGTGAGGGCAGCCTTTCGGTGCAAGCGGTTGCCGCCGGTACTGCCTTCGGTCGCTGGCTGGGCATTCTGCGGGCTGCCCACAACTATCTCGCCGACCAGCAGGTCGATGTTGTCACAACGCAAGACGCCGACTTTCTCGGTGGCATTGGCTACCTGATTGGCCGGGGCGCTGGGTCGGCGCTCCAAGTTCAGGTGCATACCGACATCAGCAGCCGGAGATACCGCCTGGCCTCGTGGCGGGAGTACGTGCGCTTCCAACTTGCCCGGCTCGTTTTGCCCCGCGCCGACTGTGTGCGGGCGGTGTCAGGACGGGTGGCGGAGGGGCTCGAGCAGCAGTTCGGGGTGAATCCGGAGCGGATCCGTGTCCTGCCGGTCTTTCTGGAAGTGAATCGAAACGGCGATCTGGCCGAGGTGCCCCGCGGGCGGGCCGACCGACTGGAAGGGGAGCTACATTTGCTGGCCGCAGGTCGGTTTGTCGACCGCGAAAAGGGGTTTGGCAGGCTGCTCGAGGCCATGCAGGTCGTCGCCAAAGAGGATTCCCGGGTACGTCTGACGCTCATTGGGGAAGGCCCGGACCGGAAGCGCTTGGAGCGCAAGGCTGCGGCGCTCGGGCTTGGCAAAGTCGTGCGCCTCGAAGCGTGGAGTGACGATCTGGCGGAACGGTTCCCCGAGTTCGATGTCTTCGTTTTGCCGTCCAATTATGAAGGCTGGCCGAGGGTGGCATTGGAAGCGGCCGCTGCCGGCTTGCCGGTCATCACGACCGACGTCGGCCTGGCGGGCGAACTCTTGATCGAGGGCGTTAGCTGCCGGGTGGTGGCAGTAGGGGACAATCTTGCGCTCGCCCGGGCCATCCTCTCGCTGGCCCGCGATCCGGTCGAACGTGCGCGGTTGGGCAAGGCCGGCAAGCGTGCGGTGATGGAAGGCGCCCTGCCCCCATGGTCAACCTACCGCCGGGCCTATCGACAGATGTTCGAGGACTGCCTGAGTAAGCGTGGGGAGAGAGGTGCCTGAGGCTGTCGATAGATCTGTGACTCACCTGAGGCAACCGTGAGCCGTCTGCTGTGGTTCAACTTCGCTTGTGACGAGGATGACCCGGCCCTGGGCTTTGCCACGAGTTGGATCAGGGCCATCCGCCCGTCATTTGACGCGATTGATGTCATCACATGGCGTGCCGGCCGGTTCGCGCCAAGTCAAGGAATCTCGGTTTTCCCGTTGGCCGGCGGCAGTGGTGCCAACCAAATGCAGAAGATGATAGCTTTCTACCGGCACCTGATACGGCTCCTGGCCAAGCATCGTTATGTGGCCGCTTTTTCCCATATGAACCCCCTTGCCGCAGCTCTGGCGGCACCCTTG
>DASWJQ010000163.1:0-1637 GCA_036397095.1 Anaerolineales bacterium | reverse complement strand
TCGGCCATTGAACAAGCTTCCGCACAGATTCACAGCCTGCTGCCGGTGCCTACCCACACGAGCACCTGCCCGCGACTACCAGACCGGACGGTCACCCGTCCATCTCCCAAGGGTACCTGGAGCGCATTACAGCGGCCGGCTGCCTCCAGCCGGCCGCCAACAGGATGAGCCCGAGCCGACGGAGACTCCGGCAGGACCAACAAGTGTCACGCTATGCCGGCATGTGCGCGTCGGCTAATTGGGTTCCAGTGGGATCGGCCGTCTCCAAGGGACCAACGCTTCCGAAGAATGCGGGCGGCATGTGGCCGGTCGTACACATGATTTGCGGATGGTCCGCCGCAAACTGTGGGAGACGTTTGGTGTGGGGGCCCAGAACCAAGCGCACCAACCAGTCTGGCAAGTCTTCGCTCAACCCGACCGGTGCGGCGTCGGCCATGTGAAACAGCCAGCCATCCGCCAACCTGAGCGCCAGGCCGCAGTGACCGCGGCTGTGACCGTACAGCGGGATCAACCACATCTCGGGTTCGAACGGCAGGCGGATTGCCGGGAAGCCGTGCCAGCGCTCGCCCTCCTCGCGGTAAACCTGAATGGTGGGTTGATGGGCCAGGTGACGCCGCACGTAAGCGAAGTCCGTCCAGCGGCGCGGGAATTCGTGAAAAGCCCGGAGCTCGCGCTCGTGGACATGGACCGTTGCCTGGGGGAAATCGGGCAGACCTCCGCAGTGGTCAAAATGCATGTGGGTTAAGACGATGTGGCGGAAGTTGGCCGGATCGTAGCCGAGTTGGGCTACCTGACGGACGGCGGTCTCCTCGGGATCGAGCGGCACCTTGGTCGCCAGCTGGAAGGACCTGAGAATCAAGGGCTTGCGGGCGTAATCCTGGAGCCCGGGCCCCGTGTCAACCAGCAGTGGGCCCTGGTTGCTGTCAATGAGCAGGCTGACGACACCGGTCTGCAAAGATGCGGGGTAGCGGGCATTGCAGGTGAAGCAGTTGAGAAAGCGAACAGTCATCATGACCCTCCTTCGGTGCCGGATTCCCTACCCGCCGACCGGTCTCCAGGTGCGCTGGCTGAACGACTGGCCGAGTCCGTCCATCGCCGCATTGGCGATGGCGAGCGCAAGCAGACCTGACGTTCGCGGCTAGCCATGGCCGCGGGCCAGACCGGAACGCTTGCGGGAGTCGAAGATGTGCGACTCCCCTGACCCTGCGGCACTGGACCCCCCGCCGCAGAGCTAGGCTGGTTCGGAGATACGTCGCACAAACAGCCGGCCCCCCAGCCAAGTAATCGGCACCGACAGCAGCACCAACGCCCAGCCGTACCAGGCGGGCGCCAGATCACCCGTGACGATGGCGATCAAGCCCAGTCCGCTGAAAACAATCCCGGCCACACCCAGTGCGACCGCATGGGCAACCGGCCGGCTCGGAGCCAGCCGCGCGGTGAGATAACCGCCGGCCAGCACAAAGGCGAGATGATACGAGAGGGCAAGCAAGGCGTGTTTGGGCTCGAACTTGACGGTACCGGTCACGGGCAACACCCCGGCCGCCTGCAGCGCGCTGTCGGTGACAAAGCCGAGCAACCCGATCAGGACAAAGCCGGTCAGAACGGCGCCGACGCTCCGAAGCGCGTTGGTCTGCATG
>DASWJQ010000162.1:0-8745 GCA_036397095.1 Anaerolineales bacterium | reverse complement strand
TATCTCGGAGGGCGGTCTGACTACGGCCCAGCAGGAGTCCTGGCGTTGATGGGTGCCATGCCGCCCAGTGGGGGGGAGATCGCACAGGCGCAGGCGCTTGGCCAACAGCCCGGCATGGAGGCCGTCTGGGAGCAGTTCGCCCTCGACTTCCTCGACGGCAAGGTTCGGGAAGCGTCGGGCCAGGCTATGGAACCGCCGCTCATGTTCACCGATTCTTTTGCATTGTTCGTGGATGGAACGCATGAACTCAAAGTGACCGACTACAGCCTGCAGCGTTACCGGCTGGCCATTGGCACCGGTCAAGGCTTCCATCTCAAGGTCAGCCAGGCCGATGAGGGCGTGCTGGACTGGACAAAGCGCCCGCTAGAAATCGGAGGCTGGCAGGCCCTTGAATTGGATCTGCCCGAGGGCTGTGATCAGTTTATGGCCGTTGTCGTGCGGGGCCGGGGTCAGCTGTCTGGCGAACGCCAGGCGACGCTCGATGTCGTCATCGACACGCCATTAGTCGGCACGTGTGATGAGTGCATCGTCGGGACCTGGCACCTGAACAAACCAAGCTTTGCCGCGTACATGGAAAACTTGATCGGAACGAGCCTCGGCACGCTCTTCACGGTGACCGATCAGGTTGGCACGGCCGCCTACACCTTCGGCCCCCAGGGGGAGCTGACGATGGCCTTTTCTCCGTACACCTTCCATTGGCTCGGGGTGCAGTTCAATGAGCCCTTCGGGAATGACATCGTCACCAACAGCTCGCTGCAGTTTAGCGGCCAGGCAACCGGCAGCTATGTCGCCGATGGGATCAGCGCGCTCCATACCTCAACCGACCTGTCGGGGGTAGGAATGGAACTCACCATCCATCTGCAAGGCGAGGAAATCTACCAGGGCCCACCCTTCGAGGAGTCCTTCATCAGTGCCGGCGTGCCCCCGACGACCACTTACACGTGCCAGGGGGACGTGCTTTCAATCACAGCCATGTCGGGTGGAAAGCTTCTGGGAACCGTCAGCTACGATCGCGTCACGCAGCCCTAGCCAGCGACCAAGCCGGCAGCGGCGGCCGGGGGCGGAGTACAAACCCATTGCCGTTGGCATCCAGCCGGGTGGTCAACTTGATTCCGAATCGCCCTCATCCAGGGTGGGCACCTCAATGCCGCGCCGCTGGACCTCTTGCTCCAACTGTTCAAGTGAGAGCCGGTTCTTGGTCCGACAGCGGGGGCAGGGGGAGTCGTAATGGACTTCTCCCGCCTGCCGCAACGCGCTCACGGCGAAGCCCATCTCTTCCTTGCCCAGTGAGTAACTCATGCGGCATTTGTAGCAGCGAATCTGCATTGGATCCCTTCCTGCCCGGCATTCCTCGTCGGATGATACCAGTCCGAGGCGGCCCGCGCCGCGCCTTCCTTGACAAAGTCAAAGCCAGCCACCTAGAATGGTGAATACTGGTACAAGCGTCGGAGGCTGCGGCTGGGCGGCCGGGCCGCCGCCCACGGTAACAAACGACCCGAAACACATTCCATGAGAGAAGGAGTATCCAATGGCGTTCGAGCTTCCTGAGCTTCCGTATGCGTATGACGCACTGGAACCGCACATCGATGAACAAACCATGCGCGTTCATCATGACAAGCATCACGCGGGTTACACCAACAATCTGAACAAGGCCCTTGAGGGGCACGCCGATCTGCAGGGCAAGTCAATCGAGGAGCTGCTGGGAAACCTGAATGGCCTGCCAGAGGACATTCGGACAGCCGTGCGCAACAATGGCGGCGGCTATGCCAATCACTCCCTGTTTTGGTCCGTCATGTCGCCCGATGGCGGCGGCTCACCCGACGGCGACCTGGGGGCGGCCATTGACACAGCCTTTGGTGACTTTGAGGCCTTCAGAGCCAAACTGACAGCGACGGCCGGGGGGCAATTCGGCTCCGGTTGGGGTTGGTTGGCACTTGATTCTGGGGGCGGATTGACGGTCTTGGCCACCCCCAACCAGGACAGCCCGATCTCCATGGGTATGACTCCGATTCTGGGGGTTGATGTCTGGGAGCATGCCTACTATCTTAAGTACCAGAACATGCGGCCTTCCTACCTGGAAGCCTGGTGGAACGTAGTCAATTGGCCCGAGGTCGCCCGGCGCTACAGCGACAACATGCGATAGAATATCTGCCGCGGCAGATTTCAAATCACTCCCCAACGGGGAGGTCATCTCGGAGGATCAAGCATGACCCACATCATCACCAGCCTCTGCCTGCGCGACTCGTCGTGTGTTGACGTTTGCCCCGTAGAATGCATCATCCCCGGCAAGCCGGTCGACGAGTGGCCCTGGTTTTACATCGATCCGGACACTTGCATCGATTGCGGAGCCTGCATTCCCGAGTGCCCGTATGAGGCGATCTTCACCGAAGAAGAAACCCCGCCCGACTATGCGGCCAAGGGCGGTGAGGTCTTGAGTATGCCGGTGGGCACGGCCGGCTTCGACCAGCCGTGGAGCGGGCAGGACGAGCACGGCGAGCCGGTTGAACTTAAGGCGACTCGCACGCTTGAGGCCGGTGAAGTGGTTGATCTGACGCCCGATATCAAGCCCAACTATGACTACTTCACTGAAGGCATGGGCTACGGCGCCCTCGACTAGGTGACCAAGTGAGCTGCACTGAGAGGGAGCCCGCCGGCTCCCTCTTTTCTTATTGACGGAAGCCAAACTGGCAGCAGGCCAAGAAGGAGCAGCACTCATGGCCAACCCTGGTGCTCACCGAATCGAGCGCGATTCCCTGGGCGAGGTCAGAGTTCCCCGGGGGGCGCTGTTCGGCGCCCAAACCCAGCGCGCCATCGACAACTTCCCCATCAGCGGCCTGCGGCCCTGGCCCGCCTTCGTGTGGGCCATGGCCGCCATCAAGCATGCGGCGGCTGAGGTCAACCGCGATCTTGGATTGCTGGACGACGACAAAGCCGGCGCCATCAAAAGGGCTGCGCAGGAGGTGATGGAAGGGCAGTGGGCTGAGGCTTTTGCCGTTGACCCCTTCCAGGCCGGCGCCGGCACCAGCCACAACATGAACGTGAACGAGGTGCTGGCCAATCGGGCCAGCCAAATCCTGGGCGGCGAGTTGGGCGACTACCTGGTACACCCCAACGACCACGTCAACATGGCGCAGTCGACCAATGACACCATCCCGACTGCCATCCGGCTCGGCTGCTTGTGGCGAATGGATGAGCTTGTGCAGACCACCGATGCGTTGGCGGCTGCCCTGCGCCAGCGTGCCGAGATCTTCGATCCGGTCGTTAAATCCGGCCGCACTCATTTGCAGGATGCCGTGCCGGTCCGCCTCGGCCAGGAATTCGGCGCCTACGCACGGGCCGTCGAGCGGGACGTCGAACGATTGGCTCGTGGTGCCGATGGCCTGCGCCGGCTCGGTATTGGCGGCACGGCGACCGGCACCGGTCTGAATGCCCATCCGGAATACCACACGCGCATGGTGACCAAGCTGGCGGAGATCACGGGTATCGAACTGCACACTTCGGACGATCTGTTTGAGTCGATGCAGTCGATGGCCGACATGACCGAGTTTTCGGCAGCCATGCGCACTTTGGCCATCAGCCTGACCCGAATTGCCAACGATTTTCGCTTGCTGGCTTCCGGGCCCAATACCGGGCTGGATGAACTGCGACTTCAGCCAGTCCAGCCGGGTTCGTCGATCATGCCGGGCAAAGTCAATCCTGTGATGGCCGAAATGTTGAACATGGCCATGTTTCACGTTCAGGGCTGTGATCTGACCGTCAGTCTGGCGGCGCAGGCGGGACAGCTCGAGCTGAACGTTATGATGCCGATCATTGCCCACAATCTGTTCGAGATGATGCAGGTGATGATCGGCTCGATCGGCGCCTTCACCGATCGGTGTGTTGCCACCGTCGAGGCCAACGCCGAGAAGGCGGAAGGCTGGCTGGAGAAGAATGCCATCGTGGTGACCGCGCTCAATCCGCTAATCGGTTACAGTGCCGGGGCCGAACTGGTGAAAGAGGCCTTACGCCGGGACGCCACCGTCCGTCAGGTGGCTATCGAGCGAGCCGAGGCCGGCCAGCTCAAACACAGTACTCAGGACCGCTTGGTGTCCGCCGACGAAGTCGGGGCCGCCTTGCAGGACTTGCGCAAGCTTACCGAAGGCGGCATCGCCCGCTAGTCCTGACCGCCCCCGCGGCGGCCACCGTTCGCCCTGCTTCCGAAGGAGGACCCGTTTCATGCAGCTGCTCCTGGTTGCGCTAGGTGCCTACCTGCTTGGATCGTTTCCGACCGGCTATCTGATTGTGCGCTGGACCACCGGGCAGGACGTGCGCGATCAGCACAGCGGGCGCAGCGGCGGGACCAATGCGTTGCGGGCGGCCGGATTCTGGGCCGGCCTGCTCACTGCCGTCACCGATATGGCCAAGGCAGTCCTGGCGGTCGGGCTGGCGCGCTGGCTGGTCGCCGACCAGCCGCTGGCCCACGTCGTGGCCGGGCTGCTCGCCATCCTGGGTCACAACTACTCGATCTTCTTGTTACGGCGCGAGGCGGCCCGCTGGCGCTTTTCCGGCGGGGCTGGCGGTGCGCCGACGGTGGGGGCTGCCGTCGGACTGTGGTGGCCGAGTCTCTTGATCCTTGTGCCGGCTGGCGCGGCCGTGCTGTGGGTGATCGGCTACGCCTCGCTGGCCACCCTGACTGTTGGGGTGGTTGCCATCGTGCTGTTCTTATGGCGGGGCCTGCTCGGTGCCGGCCCCCTCGAGTACACCCTGTTCGGCCTGGGGGCGGCGGGGCTGCTGGCATGGTCGTTGCGGCCAAACATCGGCAGGTTGCTGGCGGGCACTGAGCGTGTCGTCGGGCTGCGCGCCCGCCGGCGATCCCGGTCGGGGGCGGAAGACTAGGCCAAGAGCAAGATCAGGGCCACTCCGGCCGCACCGACCAGCAAATACTCCCGCCAGCGGCCGGCCGCCGGGCCTGCCTCCAGCAGGTCTCCGGCGGCGGATAGGCCCAGGTAGAAGCCCAAAACGAGCAGCAAGCTGCCCTGCAGCGGGGGAAGCGGCCAGTAGTGCAGCCCCCAGGCCAATTGCGCCACCCCCCAGCCGACGGCCAGCGCGTGGGGCCGTGGGCTGCGATCCGGCCGGCGCAAGAGAAACAGCCGCCAGGCAAGGGCACTGCCAATGACAAGCGTGCCGGGGATGATGAAGATCGCCCGCACCCCGGCCAGCCGCAAGAAAAACACCCCTTGTAGGAGCAGGAGAAGGGCGAGCAGTTCGAGTGCTCGCACAGCCCAGGCCCGGCGCGGATCCTCTTGACCGAGCACGATGAACTCGGCGACGAAGACAGCGATCAGCAGCGCGGCGGCCACCGGCAGTCCGATCCACAACACCGGCCCTTCGGGTAGCCGGGTAAGCAAAGCTCCCACGCCGAGCGCCGCCACGGCCGGCACGATCCAGCGTTCGAAGGCATAGGGACGGGGGCCGGCCGCCGGATGAGATAGGGTCAGCCAGTCGGCCCCGACGACAGCCAGGCCGGCGGCCAGAATCAGCATGACGCTGCGCGTGTCCAGTGTGAGCGGTATGAGCAGCCCGAAGACCGTGAGTTGGCCGGCCAGGGTCGGAAGTTCGACTACCCGAGTCAGACCGTAGGCCAGGATGACCAGGGCCGCCAGCATGCCCAATCGATCCAGGTCGGGTTGGGGCAATTGTTCGGTCACGGGCCGCATTGTAGCACCCAGGCCGACGGGGAGCCGCAGGTATAATCGGGCGCCGTGACCATTGTGTTGCTCGTCATCCTTGGCCTGCTGATCGGCGCCGCCATCAATGCCTTGGCCGATAGCCTGCCCCAACAGGGGCGACCCGCCTTTCCACACTGCCATCGCTGTGGCGCCCCCCGGCCGGTGGTTGGCTGGGTGGCATGGCTGGGGCTGGTCAGCGGCCGTTGGACCTGCCGCTATTGCCGGCAGCCCAGCCAATGGCGAAGCCTATTGGTGGAGGCGCTGACTGCCGCGCTGGCCGTTTGGCTCTACTTGACAAATGCCGGCCCGGCCGGGTTTGCCGTCTCACTACTGGTCACTTCGATTCTGGTTCTCATCAGTGTGATCGATATCGAGCACCGGCTCATCCTCCATGTCGTGAGTTTGCCATCGATAGGTCTGATGTTGTTGATCAGCCTGGTTCATCCCTCCCTTGATTTCTGGAAGGCAGTTTTCGGCGGCCTGGCCGGCTTCGCCATCGTCATGGGACTGTTCTTGTTGGGTGAAGTCTATTCTCGCTGGCAGGCGCGGCGTCGGGGCCGGCCTTTGGACGAAGTGGCCTTTGGGTTTGGCGATGTCACCCTGGCCACCTTGCTTGGCGTCATCGTTGGCTGGCCGGGGGTCGTGTTGGCCCTGCTAATCGGCATCTTGGCGGCAGGCTTGTTCGGCCTGGCTTACCTGCTGTGGATGCTGCTCCGCCGCCGCTACACGCCCCATCTGCCCATCCCCTACGGCCCATTCCTGATCCTGGGCGCCGGCCTGGTCTACCTGGGCGGTCGCGAGCTGTTCAGCCGTCTGATCATCGGTTAACCCCGCTCAACCGTTTCATTTCTGCTCCAAGCGCGCTGCACGCACGCGTCAGTCCGCCCGGCTAGGACCCGCGTACCAGGGCAGGGGCTTGTGGACGGGCCGGATGGCTTCGTATACTAAAGGAGCCTGTCTGGACAAAGGCTAGGATGAAGGCAGAGGTATCCGTGGACTCACTCAGAATTAGATTACAGAGAGCCAAACGTCAGTGGCGGCGCCGTGGGCAAAGTCTGACCGAGTTTGCCATTCTTCTGCCGCTGCTCCTGGTCATGCTGAGCGGCTTGATCGAGTTCGGCTTTCTGCTTAACGACTATCTGGATTTGATCGACGCCGCCCGCGAAGTGGCGCGCTTCGCTGCCGATGAAGATCCACTGCACGACGAGACCGGCGCCTGGAACACCGACCCGACCAATTCACCCGAGCCGGAAGGGTTCTACACCCGGATCTGGACAAATACCGATCGAGCGATGACCATGGGGGGGCAGCTGGCGCTTAATCCGGCGACCGACGATGTTGTCGTGTCGTTGTTCAGCGTCAATTTTGGCACGGTTTCCGCTCGTTACCCGCTTCTTCAGGCGGGCAATGGCGGCGAGAATGGCTGGACCCGCTGGGGCAATCACACCTCCAACTTCAGCTCGGGCGCGGTACAGACCATTGTGACCGACTCGATCACCTCCAATGGCGGTGCGTTGCCGCCTAACACGGGGGTGGTTATGGTCGAGGTCTTTTACGACTACAACATGCTGATGGGCCTCCCCTGGATCACGGCGTTTGTGCCCAATCCGGTGACGCTGCATGCCTATTCATTCATGCCCAATTCGGCGCTCGAACCGACCCCAACCCCGTAGTGAGGCCAGCGATGCATGACAAGCTTCAGCGCGGGCAAGCCCTAATCCTGATCGCCCTGGCCTTTGTCGGCCTGGCCGCCTTCATCGGGCTGGCTGTCGATGCCGGTATTCTGTACACAAACATCGGCCACCTGCGCCGGGCCGTTGACGCGGCGGCGCTGGCGGCGGCCAACCAATTCCGTGAGGGCCTGACCGTCGCCCAGCTCGAGTCTTCGGCCAAGGAGTTCCTTGACTTCAACAACCTGAGCTCCGCCTCGGCACAGGTCTTTGTCTGTGAAGAATCGATCGTTCCGGGGGGACCGTACAGCGCTTACCACGACCCGACATTGTGCCGCTGTCTAGATGACGACGGCGATCCGGACACTCCATTGCCTGAGTTTGGAGATCCAACGTGCACAGATTCAAGCGATCTCGACCACCGCAAATTGGTGCGCGTGCGCGGCGTGCTGCCCGTCACCTTCGCCTTCCTGCCGATCATTGGTTTTGACTCGGTGGATGTGAACGCCGAGGCCATTTCCGAGACGGCTGCGCTTGATCTGATTTTGGCAATCGATACCTCGGCTTCGATGGCTTACGACCTGTGTTCCGACGGCGACGACAACGACGCCGACGGTGTCACCGACGACTGCAACATCAATGATCCTCCCAACCAGTTCGGCGCTATCCCGGAAAACGATGTCCCTCGCTGTGTGACGGATGGTGATTGCCAGCCGTTTGAGGATGTGCGTGACGCCGCCCAGTTCCTTATCAACCGCATGTACTTTCCTTTCGACCGGATGGCCATCGTCAACTTCTCGCAATTCGGCAACATGCCTCTTGATCTTGCCGGGGGTGATGACTGGGCCGTCGTGACCAACGCCCTCAATGCGCTCGACGTTAACCCCGAGCCCGACCCCGCCACCTGGTGCCCTGACTGGTTCAGCACCCAGGATCCCAGCGGCTGCACTTCAACCAACACGGCCGCCGGCATCCGCTTGGCCAACAACGAGCTCGGCGGCAACGGGCGCCAGGAAGCCGTCTGGATCCTGATCCTGCTCAGTGATGGCGCCGCCAATGCCGCCCAGGACGATTCGTCGCCGCCCGAGTGGGTCTGCCCAGGTTCGACGGGTGCGCCGACCTGGGTGCAGCCATTCTGCCGCGATACCGATCCGGCCTCCCGGCATGCGCCAGGCGATTCGGATTACGATGCCGATGATCGCGCCCGCGACATGGCCGATTTGGCGGGCTGCTTACCGACCAACTTCGCTCCCTGCACCGCCCCCGGCAACGGCGTCGTGATTTTTACCGTTGGGCTGGGTGGCCTGGTCAACGACAACGATGGTTGTGACACTTCGGTCTACTCGGTGGCCGAATGCAATGATGCC
>DASWJQ010000161.1:0-2579 GCA_036397095.1 Anaerolineales bacterium | reverse complement strand
TGCGGCTGGCCAACCCGTGCAGCACCGGTTTGAGTGCGAGCACAAGGGCCACCACGACGCCGAGCGCAACGGCCAGCTCGGCGCGGTCATAGATTACCAATGCCCCCAACAACGGCATGATTAAGGCAACGATCTCGGTGGTGATCCCTTCGCCGTGGCCCTGGTGGTACAGATCGCCCAACAAGCTGACCGTAATCAGCAGTGCCAGGCTGGCGAAGGCGACGATGAACAGGCCGACACCCTGCTCGCGCGCCACATAGGCGGCGACGGCACCGAACAGCGCCATAAGCGAGAAGGTGCGTATCCCGGCGAATTCGGGATCACCTTGCCGCTGCTGGATGTATTCACGCTCCAGCCCGACCAGGGCACCGATCAACAGGGCCGCTCCAAAGCGCCACCAGGGGTCTAGCTGGGTTGCCAGGTCCATTGATTGCCTCCGTGTCGCCAGCGGCAAATATACAGGAGCTTGCCTGCTTTGTGGAGAGGAGGGCATTAACGCAGGGGCATGGTGCGGCGTTTTGGCACAAAAAAGGCCCCCGCCCGGTGGGCGGGGGCCTGGTCTCGATGGTTGATCGGGGTTAGCTGGCGACCAACATCACGTTGGCGGCTTGCGGACCCTTCGGGCCCTGCTCGATGGTGAATTCCACCTGCTGGCCCTCTTCCAGCGTCTTGAAGCCCGGCATCTCAATCGCCGAGAAGTGAACGAACACATCGTCCCCATCTTCCCGCTCAATGAAGCCGAAGCCCTTGCCGCTGTTGAACCACTTGACCGTCCCAAGAACTCGATCCGACATTGCTTTCCTGCCTCCTTAGGGCAACTGAGTCTAAGAAGGTGCTTGTCTCGTTCCTGGCGGTCGTTGTGCTGTTATGAAACCGGCCTGGGCCGCGTACACCCAGGCCTTCATCGTTCGACTTCCAGCTGAACGTGCATGCAACCTTCGCGAATCAATATACCACGCCCATTTGTGTTTGAAAAGTAGCTGTTTCAAATGACCGAATACGAGGCGAATCTGATCATCCCCATGGCTTTGTCAGCCGCCGAAGACCTCGATTTCACGCCAGGCGATCCACGATGGGCTGCTGTCGGTGACGACCATCAAACGTTCGATCCCCGTCCACGGTGATTCGGGGGTCACGACCAACGGTTGGCCGTCCTGCGTCTCTTCACGGAAGGTGTGCAAGTGGACAAAGCTGCCGCCGGTCTCCGGCCCGGAGGCCAGCACCCGATGGACGGTCGGCCCGGCAGGGAATTGGCTCGGCGTCAGGCGCAGGCTGGCAATCGTTTGCGGCCCATCCAAATCGATCTCGATCCACTGAGAGGGCGGGCCTCCCGCGCCCCACCAGGTACCCAGGTCTCCATCCACGGCATGGGCTGCCGGATGCCCGGCCTCGAGGGCCGAGACGCGCACGGGACGTCCAAACGCCAGATTGGCACCGGCGCCTTGCCGGCGCCAGCCCAGGGCGGATCTGTCAGACAGGTAGGTCCGGATAAAGCCGGTGAAGGTGTAGGCGTCGCTCTCCGGCAAGACATGGTCGGGGTGGTCATTCCAGGACTGGAACAGAATGTGATCCGGCGCGGCCCCGTCCGCGAGCTCATGCCGTTTGACGCGTTCGCCAGCCACCGACAGCCAGGCCTCGTCATCCGGATCAATGAAGTTGCCGGTATAGATGATGCCTACCGGCACGCCAAGGGCCTGACCGCCCTGCTCGATGGCGGCCACTTCCTGCGACCATGCCGGCCGGCTCCAATCCACATCCATGTGCAGAAAGGCAAGGTCGTAGCCGGCAACCTGGCGAAAGGTCGACAGCCAGCCGAGGTATTCTTGTGCCGTCGTCGTCCCCGCCAGTGGTTCCGTGTCGCCAATGATCACCCCGGGGAACTCGGTCTGCATTTGTTGGATGAAGGCATCCACCCCCTCGGCAATCTGGATTGGCGGCCAGTGGCAGGCGTTGGCCCCATCGTAAACATGGGCATAGAAGTAGGGTTCATCGAGCGCGATCAAGTCAAGCTGATCGCCGGCCTGGCGGATGCGGCTGGCAATCAGAGCGCCCTCGTCGGAACCAGCGAAGCCCTCCACCCCGGCCCCGCACTGCTCGGTCGCATTGAGCGGGCCGGCCTCGACCGCCAGCGCCAGGCCGCGGCGCCGGATTTCGGCGATCGCTTGCTCCAGTTCGGCATCGGTCGCATGGTAGGCAACCCACTCGCCGTAGAGCTTGAACACATGCAGGCCGGCCGCCGCCTGCGACCAGGCAGCCTCGTGATCGAAAAGCTGCATGAAATCATCGGAACCGGTGAACGGACGACCTTCACCGGTCGGCATCGGAGGCAGTGGACCAAACCACAATTGCGGCCGGGATTCCAGGTCGGGCGTTGGCGCCGGGCTGGTTGGCGTGGCCGGCTCGGCCTGCACCGCCGGCGAAGCCGGCAGCTGCCTAAGGGGAGCTGGGCTGACCGGCTCCGACGGTGCGGGCACGGCGGTGGGGGCTCCACAGGCCAACAGCGACAGCCCCATCACCAACAGCAACGACCCCAAGCGAACCTGCATTTTCTCAACCTCGACCGAAGCCTGGTGTCCCCG
>DASWJQ010000160.1:0-24258 GCA_036397095.1 Anaerolineales bacterium | reverse complement strand
ACCCTCGAGAAAGAGCAGTTCTCCACGGGCGAAATCCAGCTGTTTCGCCACCTGAGAAACCGCCAGCTTTTCCTCGGCGGCCAGCTGATCGAAGAGCCACAGGTCGGTCATGCATCGCATGGAGCGGGGTCTCCTGGTTTCGGTGAGTGGCAGCGTCCGTAGATAGAATCCTAAGCACGCCCGCGGCTGGCGACAGTGTGGATTGTCCTCGGCCGAAGGGCGTGAGATCAATTGGGCAATCACCGACGACCTGGCTCTCAGGTCGGCGGTTTGCCAGGCGCACGAGGCGGGGCGGACACCGAGGCCGGGCCCCCGCCCCGCACGATGTTCCCGCCTAGATCAGGAAGAGGGCCAGGCTCAGGCCAACCAGCGCGATGGCCCCGAACAGAATCCACCAGAGCGGCTTCTTCGGCTCCTGGATGATGCGCAGGATGACGTAGAACAGAACCAGGCC
Organism: Anaerolineales bacterium; assembly: GCA_036397095.1. Classification (GTDB taxonomy): domain Bacteria; phylum Chloroflexota; class Anaerolineae; order Anaerolineales; family E44-bin32; genus DASWJQ01. The sequence continues at coordinate 23,804 of DASWJQ010000160.1, read as the reverse complement.
GCCGAGGCTCTTGACCAACACCGGTAAGCTGAACGGCACGATCAGCCAAATGTAGAGGCCGGTGAGCAAGACCAGCGCAAACCCAATTTGCGTGTACAAGCGAAACTGGGCCTTGCGCTTTTCATCAGCGCTGAAGGCCGCAATCCCGGCCAACACGAGCGTCAGTCCGGCTGCCAGGAAGTGAAACGGTGTGTTGTTCATGATTGCACAGCCAGCCATGGAGAACCTCCTCGGGCTGCATCGGGGCCGGCTTTCCAGCCGGCGCTCGGGGATTTGCAATCAGGTTAAGTCAGGGACTTCTGGCTTGTCTGTAAAGGATTTAACAAGACCCGAAGGCCAGTGGGCAATTCGGGAGATTAACGTACGGACCTGGGGCAGGCACCAACCGAGCAACCAGTTCCGGATTTCCGATTCTTATTCGCTTAGGTTGGGGCCGAACACCGCGCCGAGATCGCGGGCCCATCGTCGGATGGCATCCCAGTTGCGGCGGTCGCCGGCCGGCGCCTGTACGATCAACATGGCAAACAGCCGGGCCCACGGTGGAACACGGCCATAGTCCATGCGCCCGGCGAAAAGCGCAATGCTGTGTGGCTTGGCCGGCTTGCTTGCCGCCAGGATCGGCCGCAGGTAGTTGGATAGGGTTGCATAGCGTTCGCGGTGGCTGAGGCGGCCTGGATCGACCGGTGCCTTTGGCAAGCCCGGGTCGACAGTGATCGGCACGCCGTCAACCTGACTTGAGCCGGTTGCCGTCAGGCTCATGGCAGTGACGAATACCGCCCACGGTATTTTGGCCAAGGCGGCTCGATTTTGGCGCACAAACGATCGTGCCCGGCGGTGCCAGCCCAGGATCATCGGTCCACCGATCACGGCCCCGCCAAATGCTTCGAGCCCGTCAAGTTCGTCCATCGGGCGCACGGCAAGCTCATGACCGCGCGCCGTCAGCTCATCGGCGATGGCTTGCGCCACTTCGGCAGTTGACCCTGCCATCGAGACGTAGGTGACAAGGATCGGCTTCACGGTGTGACTATCCTGTGCGTAGCAGCTCAGTCGGCCGGTTTGCGGGCGCCGTTCCCCGTAACCTGCAGCAATCCCAGCCCGCGCCACATGACCCGCATCAACCCGTGGAAGATGTCCGGCTCGAAGAACTGATTGGGGCAGCTGCCAGGAATGACCTCGATCCCGGCTTGCCGGCATTTGTCGACGGCAGTTTGAGAGACGCTCGTCATCCCAGCCGCCAGACCCGGCTTGGTGCCGAGCATGCAGTGCATCCAGATGTAGCTAACCCCTGCTTCAATGCATTGGTCGGCGATCTCATCCGTGACCTGCGGGTTGGCCAGGATGAAAACGGCCTGCGGCGCATCCGGGATGGTTCGGAGATCCGGGTAGCAAGGGTCACCTTCAAAGGTCGCCATCCTCGGGTTGACGGCAGCAACCTGGTAGCCCGCCTGCTTGAATTTTCGGTAGACGCTGTTGCAGCCGGTTTCACGACGGTCCGAGACTCCGACAACGGCGATCCGCTGCTGGGCCAGGAACTCTTTGACCATCTCATCAATCTTGGCCATCACGCTGCTTACCTCCCTATCGCTCAACCATCCGCCAGACGCGGGCGGCCTGGCCCGGGTCAGCGGACGCGGCCCAGATCTAGAAGACCCGCCTGTCTGGTACCGAGCTTCATGATGCCAATCCAGCCGCGACCGGACTAGTTCCGAGTGTCACCACTCGACCGGCAGGATGTCAGATCGCGATCCGAACCGGCGTGGTGCACTTGGGAACGGCCTTCGACACCTTGCTGGCGGGCCTGCGGCTATCGGTCAACGCCGCGCTCTTGATCACGATTGCCGTAGAATTGGTCGCCGCCAGCCAGGGCCTGGGCGCCCTGATCTGGTTCGCCTGGCAGATCCTGCGCACAACCGACCTGTACGTCGGCTTGATCGCCATCGCCGCAATTGGTATCGTCTCTAACGTAGCCCTGATCTGGCTCCGGAATGCCCTGGTCCCTTGGTCAACGATCGATTAGCCCTCTGCCCTGCCACTTGACTGACCCTGCTCAGGCCGGATCAGCCCGCACGCTGGGCCTCAGGTCAGACCTGACGGCCGGCGATGGATGGTGAGCTGATGGACACGACCGCCGTTCGACTCCACAACCAACGCATGTTGGAGAGCCGGTTCACTCGGCCGGCCCAGGTCGTCACCTGGCTCGGGGCCGTCCAGGCACAGGATTACAACGGGGCGGGTTGGGCCCTTGGCCTGCGATCCGCTGGACTGCATGCCGACGACGTCGACCGGGCACTGGCCGAAGGCACGATTGTCCGCACCCATGTCCTGCGCCCGACCTGGCACCTGGTTGGACGGGAGGACGTCCGCTGGTTGTTAACCCTCACTGGACCCCGCGTGCATGCCGTCAATCGCCGGCGCTATGTGGAACTTGGCCTCGACCGAGCCACTGCCCGCCGGTTCCAAAAAGTGATCCACAAAGCTTTGGCCGGCGGCAACTGCCTGACGCGCAACGAGCTCGCCACAATTGCAGACCAGGATGGGTTCGATACGACCGGCCAGCGGCTCCCCTACCTGCTGATTCAGGCCGAGTTGGATCAGGTCATTGGCAGCGGAGAGCTCAAGGGCAAGCAGCACACTTATGCCTTGTTCGATGAACGCGTTCCGGCCGGAGAAACCGCCTCACGCAAGCAATTGCTTGCCCGCCTGGCCAAACGCTACTTCACCAGCCGCGGGCCTGCCAAGCTGGCTGATTTCGTTTGGTGGTCCGGTCTCTTGACGGCGGACGCGCGGGAAGCAGTCGAACTGGCCGCCGACGATCTGGTCACGGTCGAGATTAATGGCGAAGTCCACTGGATGAATTACGCTGAAACCGGGGCCGCCAACGTAGGCCAGGCGGACTTTCTCCTGCCGGCCTACGACGAACTGCTGATCGGCTACCGGGATCGAACCGCGTTTCTCTCCGAGAGCAACGCCAAACGGGTCGCCAGTGCCAACGGCTTGCTTTCGAGTCTGATGTTAGACGGCCAAGTAAGGGGGATTTGGCGGCGCACCCTGCACAAGCACCAGGTCGTAATCGAAGCCCAGCCCTTCGAACCACTGGCCAGCGTGCAGTACGACAAGCTAGTGGCAGCAGCCGAAGCCTATGGTCGGTTCTTGGGATTGCGGGCCGAGCTCAACGTGTCGGAGTGAGGCCAGCTCTAGTCCTGGTGGGTCTGGTGCAGTTTCTCCAAGTCTTGCGGGTCGAAGCGTTCCAGCTCGACCACCGTCGCTCTCTGGCGGTCGACCGCTGGCAGCATCATGTGCACGGCCGCCTTGCTCTCCATGTCCACGACCATCCACGCCTTGTGCGTCTCATCAGCGCAGCCCCAGTCGGCATTGGTGAGAAAATGTGACCCGCTCTCTAAGAAGCGGCGTAGGGCCAGTTCGCAAGCCTCGAGCGTGGCTTCGTGGGGTACTTCGACCAAGAATCGTGGCATAGATTTGCTCCTTCTCACCGTGCTGGCGGCCAAAGCATAGCACTTCCCGCGCTGCCCGTCGATCAGTCCGAGTCTCTATCCTTCAATGAGCTCCATCCCATCCATGATAAGCCACATCAGGCCGTTGCCATCGCTCGGGTTGCCCATCGGATCGACTGGGAGTTCGTGGCGTCGACTGGGCGCTGGCAGTTGGGTTGCTATGGCTGATGGGCCAGGTCAGGGAAAGTGCAAGCCGGTTCCCCGGCTCGGTGTTGAGTCTCGACAACGTCGAGCCCGGGGGCGTTGTACGCCGCGTCGGCAGTACTTAATGAACCCAGTATTGGGGCTGCCCGGTGCTGCCCAAGTACGCGCCCGTTTGTTGGCGCCCGCCATGCCCGGTCTTCTGCGTTCGGCATTCCTATCGGGGCTCCTCGAGCGTGAGCTCCTCTCGCAGCACGGCGTAGATGGCGGCATCCTCATACCGCTCCCAGCGGTAAATCGATTGACGCAGAATTCCTTCGAGCTTCATGCCGGCTTTGACCATCACCCGGCCAGACGAGGGGTTCTTGGTCATGTGGCGTGCCTGGATCCGCTGCATCCCCCAGTACCCGAAGCCGTAGGCAAGTATGGCCCGCAAAGCTTCCGTGCAGTAGCCCTGGTTCCAGTACGGGACACCTATCCAATAACCAGCCTCAGCCAGCCGGTTGGTTCGATCGAAATGGAGACCGATTGCGCCGATCAATGAGCCCGATTGGGAATGCTCGATCGCGAAGGTCACCGCCTCCTCACGCTTGAGTTCCGCTGGCTGGCTGGCAATCCAAGCCTCAGCCATCGAGAGGTCGTAAGGGTGTGGAATCCTGGCGGTGGTTTCAGCAATTTCCCGGGCACCACACAGCTCGGCCACGGTCTCGGCGTCTTCCTTCCGGAATGGTCGCAGATGAAGTCGCTCCGTCTGCAAATTGGCGGGCCGGTTCAGCGTCATGGCCTTTGGCCCACAGGGTGGTAGCTCGAGGCCCAGGCCATGGACCATTTTGGCCAGCCCAGGAACTTCTTTGCCTCATCCATCCTCATTTTCCTCATGACCCTCGCTGGCTTCGCGCAGCGCTGCCCTCCCCTGCCAGAGCACGAAGGGGACCATCACCAACGCCGCCGCCGGGTCGGCCCACCACCAGCCGAGGAAGTGGTTCAGGCCAATGCCTGCCAGCAGCGAGGCCGACAGGTAGGCGCAGACCCAAGTTTCGACTGCGTCGGCCGCCAGCGACTTGCTTGCCATCTGGTGCGCCGTACGCTGCTTGGCGAACGCCAGGCCCGGCATCACCACCAGGGAAGCAATCGACAGGCCCAAGCCCAGCATCGAAGCCTCGGGCGCCTGCCGCCCAATCAACGAAGTGGTGGCGCTCACCAGTATGTAGCCGGCCAGCAGGAAGAAGGTGATGCCGACAACTCTCAGGGCAACTGCTTCAGCCTGCTCCTGATGCTTCGCAGGCGCCGACGGCCCAACCGACAGCAAACGCCACAGGACGGCACCGGCTGAAAGCACTTCGATCAAGCTGTCCAGGCCAAAGGCAAGCAGGGCAACGCTGCGGGCCAGCAGACCCGCCCCAATCGCGACCAATGCCTCGACAACATTCCAGATCGTCGTGATCCACTCCAAAACGAGGGCGCGACGATGCAGAGCTTGGGAACGATCCACGCGGTCTATGGTGACACTCCTTCGCCAGATGCCGTCAGCCCTTGGTCCCCATCTTAAGGCATCCCCGCCGTGGTCTTCAACCCACCAAGCGGGAATGAGACCTGGGGCAGCCAGCGGCCAGTCCGATACCAGAGCAACCACAATGCGTCGGCGCCAGCTCGGATGGGCCTGGATTCATGCAGGCGCTGGCGCAGCGGTGGATCTGCTGGTCATCCCCTTCGATCGCGTCGGCCGCACTCAGCTGCGCATGAACCCCGGGCGGATTCCGCCGCAAACCGGTGAAACGGGGAAGGCTTCGGCAACCACACCGATCCACCGGCGGAAAGTGTCCTCCGGCTCGGGTGGCATGTACACAACGTCGGTCCAGGTTGCGACTGGCCGTAGGGAGGTAGCCAGCTCGGCAAATGCCTGAAACATCAAGTGCAGCCGCTCGAAATCACTTGGGCCGGGTTCAGCACCCGGTCGAAATGGATGGTTGATCGTGATGTGGGCCCGGACCCTCAGCTTTGGGCGGAGCGTGGATCAGGCACAGGTCGAGTGCGGTTCGGCCTGTGGAACCAGGACGACCAGCGCACGCTCAGATCCGGCGCCAATCTCAACCTTCGTCCCAACAAACTCGACTTGGTTCGCCGCGTTCACACTCGCCCGGTTCTCGGGTGGTCAGGCAAAGCCCTCCGGCGCGGCGGCGCAGGGCTCGAAGCGCCGATCCGGCACCAGCCACATGACCGCCACCCGCCTTACGCCTGTCCAAGTCTCCAGCTACTCCCCGCGCAGCTTGCTGAAGACCGCCAGATCATGCCAGGCGCCGGCGCGCCACTGTGCGCCGCGCAAGACGCCTTCGCGTTGGAAGCCCGCCTTCTCAAGAGCGCGCTGCTCAGCCACATTCTCGACATCGGTCTCGGCCTCAACCCTGTTGATCGGGTAGGTATCAAACAGGTAGGAGGCCAGCAACGACTGTGCTTCGGCGCCCAAGCCCTGGCCCCGGGCCTCCGGCACGATGTGCACACCGATGGCATAAGCCCAGGCCGCCCGGTGGGGGCCATAGATTGCCGGGCGGTAGGCGACCATGCCGACCACCTTGTCCTCGGCGATCACGAGCAGCATCCCTTGATCCTGACCGAGGAAGCCGCTCTTGGCGAAGTCGGCCTGCTTGCCTTGCTTGCCTTCCAGCCCAAAGGTGTTGAAGGGACCCTGGACCTGGAGGTCGTTTGTCCACGACTCCAACAGGGGCAGATCGGCCTGCTCAACCGGCCGGAGTGTGGTCTTCTCACCTTGATACATGTTTTGACGGGCTCCGCCGCATAGGTAGGTTCCCCTACTCTAAATCCCCTTCGGGCCTGGCGCCAGCCACCTGGAGGTAGGCTGGCTGGCGCCGGTTTGGGTGGCTAGTTAGGCACACCGGCTGGAGATGGCGTGCACGGGCCGCCGGTTGGGCCAAGACAGACGGTTGGAGTCGAGGTTACTGGCGGCGGTCGGGTAGGCGTGTTGGTCGGCACCGGCGACGGTGACGGCGTTACACATGGGCCGCCCGTGAACGGATTGATACACTCGGTGGCCGTCGGCGGCGGCGTGTTCGAGGGTGTGAGTGTGGCGCTGGGGATGATCACCGTCCAGGTTGAGGTGGGTGTATTGCTGGGGGTCGGCGTCGGGGACGGTGTCCCGGTTTCGTCGACGACGGTCGCCGTCTCCGTCGGCGTGCTGTCCGGTGTTGTACTGCCGCTCGGTGTCGGTGTCGGGAAATCCGGGTCATTCACGCACAGCCTGGGATCATCCGAAGGTGGAGCACCCCACAGGGCAACACAGCTGTTGTCGACGGCCGCAATCTCATCGGCCGGAAAGAACTCAGACACCTGGAACGGTTCTCCGGCTTGCTCCAACAGGTAGGCATCGTGATAGTCAAACGCCGCCGGATCACCGACGCCGGCGTCGGCCCAAACCCACCACTCGAACACGGCATCAAAATCAAGCGCCGACGTTTTGAAGGCAATCTCTACCAGCGCCGGCTGGTCGAAGGTCGCTCGAGCCCATGCCAGGTCGGGATCGTCGCCCTGTCCCTGATCGAAGATCAGCTCGTCATAACCGTTGGTCTCGTCCGGCTCGTCCGGTTGCAAAGGAGTAAGACTTCCGACATCGTTGTCGCTGTCCCGCCATAGCTGGACGCCCATGACCGACCACGCGGTAGCTGCCATCTCGTCGGGGGCCATCGCAAGCACCTGGACATCGCCTCGCCCATCTTGGTCCAAGTCGAACTCGGCCCCGTAGATCCCGGGCAGATCACCACCCTCGGGTGCAACATCGTGCAAGTAGATTCGCAGGAAGGTCCAGTTGGCCACCTGGCCAAGCTCGGCGCGTTCCAAGTCGATATGAGGCAGGTATTCGTCCTGGTCGATCGAATTGAACGGCCGCTCATAACGGTTTGCCTGCCAACTGTCGCAGCCAGCGGCCGGCTCGATCGGAGCCGGCCCAATGGCGAGCGCGGCGGTCGAACAATCGTGGACCCCCTGAGTATACGCAGGGGAACCGGGTGTCGCTGTGTGAACGACGGTCGGGGTCGCCGTCGTCGGGCCGCAAGCCGCTAAAATAAATGCCAGGACAATCGATATCGTCCATCCGATTCGAAGCATACGCATCCGCTCTCCTCCTTAGCTCTCGGCGAATCCACCCAACTTGCAGACACGCCCCGCCCGATCCGACGCCCTCGTGCAAGCCGGCATCGCCCGGGTCAACTGGCGCCTCTACCTAACGCTGACCGCCCCCGAAGTGTGACAAAGGGCCCTGGAGACGCCAGCGCTGGCAACGGCTGGCTGGCGCTGGCAGCTTCCGTGAGTTGGGTCTAACCGTCCGGAGGGGAGCGAAGGGGCAAAGGCGCCGGCGATTCGATAAATTATCCGCCTTTCCGGTCGGGTGTACAAGATGCCCGGGTGCCGCACAAGCGGGCACATGGTAGAGTCGCCCTAGGCTGCTTGATAAGAAGGAGGATCCGGCCAGGGTTTGCATCCCGGGCCCCAGACGGCAGCCAAACCTGGTCGCAGTGTGCCCGCAAGGTAATGGACATGCAGCAAGCGCTCCTGGCAACCAAGCTAATCATTCCCGAGAGCCCGCTTGGCGCCGTTAATCGGCCAGACTTGATAGCCAAACTCGATGCTGGCGTCACCCGGCACCGGTTAACGTTGGTTTCGGCGCAAGCTGGTTATGGCAAGACTACTCTGCTGGCCGAGTGGAGCCGTCAGGCCGATTGGCCGGTTGCCTGGTTGACGCTGGAATCGGATGACGATGATCCAGAGCGCTTCTTTCGCTACCTGTTGGCGGCTTGGCGCCAGATCAACCCCCAGTTGGATGAAAGTCCCTTGGACTTGCTCCTGGGAGCGCAACAGCCAGACCTGCAAGCCACACGGCAGGCCTTTGTCAACCAGGCCAGCTCGCTGACGGACCATCAGGCCCTCGTCTTGGACGACTACCACCAGATCATGGAGCCTTCCATTCATCAGGCGTTGACATACATAATCGATCACCTACCGCCCAAACTGCACATTGTCCTGAGCACTCGGATTGAACCGCCGCTGCCGCTTGCGAGTTACCGGGCCCATGGACAACTCCTCGAACTGGCAACTGACGATCTTCGCTTTGACAACGACGCAGCCGCCGCTTTCCTTCATGATCGGTTTGGCCTAACTCTGACGCAGGACGGGCTGCACCAGTTGCAGAGCAGAGTCGAGGGTTGGGCAGCCGGCCTTCAGCTGGCGGCGGTGGGGCTCCAGCAGCGGGGCGACGGTGACCGACCCGCCGAGCAACTCAGCGGCGAGCAGCGCTACTTGGCCGACTTCCTTGAGACCGACGTGTTGGCGCTGGTTCCTGCGCAGACGCAGGCCTTCCTGATTCAGACCTGCCTGCTTGACCAGCTGTGCGCCAGCTTGTGCCAGGCCGTTAGTGGCCGAGCGGATGCCCAGGCGTTGCTCGAAGGTCTCGAGCGCCAGAACCTGTTCCTGCAGCCAGTGGACAGCCAACGCCAGTGGTTCCGTTATCACCCACTCTTCGCTGACTTCCTGCGGGCAGAACTTAGACGGCGCCGTCCGGACGAGCTGCCCGGGCTGCACGGCCGCGCTGCCCGCTGGTACCTAGAAAACGATTATCCCGATCAAGCCTTCCAGCATGCGGTTGCGGCCGAAGACCAGGATCTCGTGATCGACGTCGGCCTGCGCTACTTCTCGGTCAAAATCACAATGGGCGAGTTGAACACCGTCCGCCGGTGGTTGGACAGTGTGCCCCCCGATTGGCTAACCGATCATCCGCTCCTGGCGCTGCTGCATGCGGCCTACTTGGCGACGTCAGGGGACTTCGAAGGCGCCTTTGGCAAGCTGCAGACCGCCGAACAACTTATCGCCGGGTTGGAGACGGAAGAGGCCAACCGGGCCCGGGCGATGCTCACGGCATTCCGCTGCGCCAGCGCCTGTATGCAGAACGACGTAGAAGCCGCCGAGAAATACGGCAACCTTGCCTCTAGCCAGTTGCCCGAGGATGACATCTACTTTCGCGAGATGATTAACTTGGCGATGGGCGACACGTACCGCCAGATTGGGCGCTGGCAGGACGCCCGCCAGCATTACCTGCGTGCCTTGGATTTGGCCCTGGATACGCCGATCCGGTTCCATGGGGTCCATGCCTACGGCGCCCTGGCCGATTTGAGTTCAGGCAGGGGCCGGCTGCACCAGGCCGCCGGCTATTGGGAGCAAGCCATTGCCATCAGCCAGGAACCGTCCAGTTGGGGGACCCTTCCCTTGCCGATTCTGGGCTGGGCATGGATTCGACATGGCGAAATCCTGTACGAATGGAATGACCTGGCAGCTGCGTCGGCCTACCTAGAACGAGGCATGCAACGGGCCGAACTTGGTGGGGATGTCCGCAGCCTAATCGCCGGCCATCTGCTATCCGCCCGGCTGGCCTTGGCGGGGCAAGACAGCCTGGCTGCTGCCTCGCACCTGGAACAAGCACAGCCCATGATCGAGCGGGCGGATTTCCCCGAATGGCGGTCGAAGTATGAGAAGCTCTTGCTTGACTCCTGGCTGGCCGACGGCCGAACCGGGCACGCCATTCAAAGGGCGCAGGCAGCGCTTGAGTCAGGAGAACTGGAAACACGACCCGATCATGAGCCGGCCCTGCTGGGGATTGCTCGCACGCTCTTGACCGTCAGCGACCGGTCCAATCTGATACGTGCTCTGGCCATGCTTGAGAGGCTCGAAGGCAGTGCACAACAAGAGGGTCGGATGGGGGTCTGCTGGCCGGCGCTGGCGCTGCTCGCCCAGACCCACTGGGCGCTCGGCGACGAGTCGGCCGCGCTGGCCTGCCTTGAGCGGGCCCTGCGCGGGGCTCAGCCCGAAGGCTACACCCGGAGCTTTGTCGACTTGGGGATGCCCTTTGCCTGGCTGCTGCAGCAGGCCCGCAAGCGGCAGGTCATGCCGCAAGAAGTTGAACGATTGCTGGCCGCGTTCGACGATCGCGCCCTGATCCCTACCGGCGGAAGCAAGCCCATCCCCGAGCCTCTAACGAAACGCGAGCTAGAGGTGCTGCAGCTGATGGCCGCCGGGCTAACTAACCGGGAAATCGGCGAGCGGCTGGTGATCTCTGTCGGCACAGTCAAGAAGCACAGCGCCAATATCTACGGCAAGCTGGGCGTGACCAACCGGACGGAGGCCGCCGCCAGAGCCCGCCAACTGGCATTGCTGGAGTAGCTTAAACAAGCCAACTGCCTGTCGGTCCCCGAAATACCCCGCGCGGATACCCCATTTGGTCCACGACATCCAGCGTCGACCCGCCTAGGCTGGGGATACAGGCAATCCCAGCGGACTGGAGTCGACCAAATGAACGAGAACCTCCCCCTCATGGCCGGATCGATCTCAACCACGCTGTTCGTAGTCAGCTACCTGCCGATGCTTTACAAGGCCTTCGTGACCAAGGATCTGAGTTCCTACAGCCCGAGCAACATCCTGCTGGCCAATGTTGGCAACCTGATCCATTCGATCTACGTCTTCAGCCTGCCGGCGGGCCCAATCTGGCTCCTGCACAGCTTCTATTTGCTCTCGACCGCCCTCATGTTGATCTGGTACTTGCGATATGAGCGATTTGGCCGGAGTACGAGTCGAGACTGACCGGCGAGTTGACAGGCTGCCTCGCCGGACCTCGCCCGGATTGCCCAAGCTGCCCCCCGTAGACGAGATCGCATTTGCCGAGGAGGAACCCATGAGCACTCTGGAACGCAGGTCGGAAACGATTGTGATTGGCGCCGGCCAGGCAGGCCTTGCGACCGGCTACCACCTTGCCCAGCAAGGGATGCCGTTCACCATCCTGGATGCTGGCGAGCGTGTCGGCGATGGATGGCGCAATCGGTGGGACTCGCTGGTCCTGTTTACACCGGCCCGCTACTCAAGCCTGCCTGGCATGCCCTTCCCGGCCGAGCCGGATCACTTCCCGACGCGCCTGGAAATGGCTGACTACCTCGAGTCGTACACCGCCAACTTCGAGTTGCCGGTGCAGCTCGGAGTTAGGGCGACCGGCGTGGCAGCGGCTTCCGATGGGTTTGTCGTCAACACGAGCCGAGGCCCGTTTCATGCCAGCCATGTAGTTGTCGCTACCGGGGCGTTCCCAAGCAAACATGTGCCTGCCTTTGCGCGGGAACTCGACAGAAAAATCCACCAGCTCCACTCCTCTGCCTACCAGAAGCCCAACCAGCTCCCACCGGGCGACGTACTCGTCGTCGGTGCTGCTAGCTCGGGAACACAGATTGCCCTGGATCTGGCCGCAGGCCGCAAGGTCTGGCTGGCGGGCAAGTCGGCACCTTTCGTCCCCAACAAGATTCTGGGATTCAGTGTGTTTGGGCTTCTCACCCGGACCCTTTTCCGGGTGCCGGTGACTACCGCGCCGGGGCGCCGGATCGCCCGTGCGCTGCAGGCAAAGGGTTATCCAATCGTCGGGCATCAGCCTGACGAGGTCGAGCAAAGTGGGATTGCGCGCGTCCCCCGGGTGACAGGCGTCCAGGACGGGTTGCCCAAGCTTGAGAACGGCCGGACCTTGCGGCCCGAGGTGGTGATTTGGGCCACCGGTTTCGACTACGACTACAACTGGATCGATCTACCGGTGTTTGACCAGGAGGGCATGCCCCGCCAGGTCCGAGGTGTTGTCGACGATGCGCCCGGCCTGTACTTCATCGGATTACCGTTCATGTACCGTGGGCTCTCCGGTGTGATCACCGGCGCCGGCGGCGACGCGGCCTACATTACCCGGCACATCCTGGAACGGACGGTGAAGGTGGGCCGCCGGGCGGCAGAATCGCTACAGCCTGCTTGAGCCGGTCGCAGGCTGGCCGAGACGAACATTCTAAATCACGTATGCGCGGCGTACGGAAGGTGTCAACGTGAAGGCCAAGATGGCCGCATTCAGTCCAGCAGTGAACCACTGCACCGGCCAGTCAAAGCCGATCATGCTGGCCTGGAGCAGCAGCCAGCCCGCAAGCACAATTGCCAGCGCCAGGGAGGCGGACCATCCCCAATAGGCGCCCCGCGGCAGCCACCGTTCCGCCAGGGGCCAGGCTGGTCGCGCCAGCAGCGCATAGATCAGGACGATTGGCACCAGGGTGAATGCCACCAGCAGAAATAGGCCGGGGACGACATAGCTCTCGACTGGCAATAAGTGGAGCACGCCGTCCATTCCCATGCCAACACCCGACGGATCGGACAGAAATCCATACGCGCCGGCCAGCCCCCCAAGGGTCAGCAAGGCCAACGACAGGATGAGCAGCCAGACCCCCATCGGACGATGTGCCACAGCAGCCTCCGCAGTCCAGAATCGGCTACGATGCTATGTCGGGCACGGCGCCTCCGGTAGTGACTTTTGTAGTCCTTGGTAACCCCGCTCATCCCAGACGCGGTAGCAGCGCGCCCGTCCGTTGGCGGTAAGCCTCGTACTCGGGTCCAAATTTGGCTAACAGATTGCGCTCTTCGGCCGGGATAACCACCAGCCGGAAGATAGCCGTCGCGGCCAGCCACAACGTACCCGTCAACCAGCTACCGGCGATCAATCCCAGGCTCAAGATCAGGGTCATGCCGCCCAGATACAGCGGGTGCCTGATCCAGCGGTAGGGCCCGGCGGTGACCAGCTGGTGTTCGGACTTGGTTAGAACCGTTTCGGAAATGTTGGCCCCGATGCTGCGCAGGACCCAAACCAAAAACGGCAGCAGGCTGAAGCCGAGCACAACCCCAAGCCAGCGGACCCAAACAGGCACCGAAAGACTGGCCCACGCCATCCAATGAGGTGCCAACCCGTGGAGCAGGATAACAGCCAACAATCCAAACCCCATCAACGCCCGGCCAAGCAGGGCCGCGGACCCTTCTTGGCTTCGAGCGATGGTTCCGGTGGCTTGGCGAGCGCGCCTGCGGTAGACGCCGGAAATCACACCAGCTGACACTGACAGCAAGAAGAACAACACGCGGAACCCGAGCGAAAATTCCATGACTTGCCTCCTGGTGTCGGTGCTCGCATTATTTGGCTCGCACCGATGCCGGCACGATTCGGGGGCTTGCAGGGATTGGATCGTCTTGGCCGAAGTGATCCCGCGCCGCTCACCCATCCCCGTGATTGTGGTTCCGATGGCGGACATATAGCCCCGGCAGGCTTCCGGCCGGTCAAGCCGGGGAGCCGAGGGATTGCTCGATCAGCGGCAGCAACGCAAGCGCGACGATCACAGCAAGCAGTACCCAGAAAATCACAGGGATAAACAATGTGACCATCGCCGCAGCCCAACTGAAGCGGTTGACCGCTTTGATCGCCAATGTATTCAGGTACAGCGTGTAGATCGACAGCGGCAGGGCCAGACAGCCGCCGATCAGCGGAATCACGCTGAGCAGCGAGCCGGCCAAGGTGACCGGCGCCGTGTAGCTGGCCGTGGCGAAGAACAACTGGCGAAAGGTGCCGTCTCCGCCCAGGGCGCCGGCGATGAACTGGAGGAGGGCGGCCGACAACATGAAACCGAGCACCGCCATCGCCGCCGCCAACGGCAGACCGCACAGCACTGCGATGGCCACCCCAGCGGTCATGCCTTCGAACCCGGCCGTCTGGCCTGCGTCTTCCAGCATGGAAGCAAACAACCCGTAGCGCACCGTGAAGGCCACGACATACCCAACCATCGAAGTCAGGAAGATCCAGAGTGCGCCGCGCCCGACGGTGGCGCCCGGATCATCCACCAATGCTTGAAAAGTATCCTCGCGAGGCCGCCTAAGAACCAACAGCCAGATCTGGTAGAAGCTGCCGACCGAACGGCCGGCTGGCGGCGTCGGCGCCAGCGGAATGGAAGCGTTTTGCATTGTCACCACCTGGCGATGAATCTAGCACGGTCCATTCATGTCACCAGCTCTTAGGCCAGAGATTGCGCTTGGCAGACAGTCCTGCTGGCTCTATACTCGGCTCATCCTGGAGGCGGAGGGAGCCCGATGCGTCAGTACCTTGACCTGCTGCAACACGTCCTGGATCATGGACAACGGCGGGATGATCGCACCGGCACCGGTACGCTCTCGATTTTCGGCCACCAGCTACGCTTCGACCTGCGCGCTGGCTTCCCACTCGTCACGACCAAACGCGTCTTCACCAAAGGCATTATCTACGAGTTGCTTTGGATGCTGCGGGGTGAAACCAGCATCCAGTTTCTCAACGACAACGGCGTGCATATCTGGGATGAATGGGCCGATGAAGATGGCGACCTGGGACCGGTCTACGGTGCCCAGTGGCGTTCGTGGCGCGGCGCCGACGGCCAGGTGATCGATCAATTGCGTTGGGTGGTCGATGAGATCCGGCACAATCCGACGTCCCGGCGTCTGGTGGTCAGCGCCTGGAATCCGGCGGATATCGACCGGATGGCGCTGCCACCCTGCCACACGCTTTTCCAATTCTCGGTGGCTGAGGGCCGGCTTTCCTGCCAGCTCTACCAACGTTCGGGGGACCTGTTCCTCGGAGTCCCCTTCAATATCGCCTCGTATGCCCTGCTGACGACCATGGTGGCAGCCGTCTGCTCGCTCGAGCCTGGCGAGTTCATCCATACCTTCGGTGATGCCCATCTGTATCTGAACCACCTCGATCAAGCTCGAATCCAACTGGACCGGCAGCCACGCCCACTGCCCCAACTCGAGCTTGCCTATCGTGGGCAGTCGCTGTTCGATTTCGACTATGGGGACATCCGGCTGCACAACTACGATCCTCACCCGACGATTCGGGCGGCGGTCTCTGTTTGATCGTTTCGCTGATTGCCGCACTGGCGGATGACAACCGAGCGATCGGTTGGCAGGGTCAGCTCCCGTGGCGGTTGCCCGACGACCTGGCCCGCTTTCGACAGCTCACGATGGGCCACAGCCTGCTGATGGGTAGCCGCACGTTTGAGTCGCTTGGGGACCGTCGCCTCGAGGGCCGCCGCATCATCCTCGTTTCCCGTCACCGACGCCTGCCGCCGGCTGGCGCCGATGCGCTGGCGGCCTCCATCGAAGACGCACTCCTGATCGCTGAACGGGTCTTCCAGGACGACGGGCCCTTCATCGCCGGCGGCGGGCAGGTGTATGAACAGGCCCTGGCCGATGATCTTGTTGACCGGATGTACCTGACCTGGGTCATGGCCGACGTGCCCGGCGACGTCTTCTTCCCCCCGTTTGATCCCACTGACTGGGACGTCGTCGCCAGCCATCCGCACCCGGCCGATGAGCGCCACCAGTTCGCTTTTCGTTTCGAACAGCTCGAACGCCGGAGGCCATAGCCCTGGGGCTCCAGCCCCTGGATACTCGCGAACCGGCCAACCCGCAGGATTCACGACCCTGTCGCTGCGTTGGCCGGCGAAACCGCTGTTTCTCACGCCCAGGGGCCTGTGGCCTTGCCTGGCACTTAGCGAATCGTCGTAAGGAACTGATCGACGATCGCTCCCAGGTCCTCCTCCGTCGAGATGCCCTGCCACGGATCGCCGGGCCGCACCAGGTTGACAACCACGATGTTGGCCCCATTGAAGATCGCGCTGCGGGCTTCCTTCAAGTCCACCCCGCCGGCGGCCGAAATCAAGACATCAAACTTCGATCGCAGCCGGTTGACATGACGGTACTGAATTACCTTGCCGCGCGTGTTTTCTTCGTCGCGACCCCTATGCAGCACGACCACGTCCGGTGGTTGTTTCATCCGCATCAGCGACTTGAGCGGATCGCGCACGCCCAGCATGTCGATCATCGACAGCAGGCCGGCCGCCTGGCAGCGGTTCACGAAGTTGTCAAGTGCTTCGGTCGACGAGTTGCCCAGGACGGTGACCGCGCTTGCCCCGGCGGCACGCGCCATGTCAACCTCTTGTTCGGCGCCGTCGGCCGTCTTGAGATCGGCCACCACTTGCCCCGGCCAACCAGCGCGGAGTGCGCGGACACCACGCATGCCCTCAAGCTTGATGTACGGCGTGCCCGCTTCGACCAAGATTCGCTCGCTCTGAGGAATGGTTGGCAGCAGGCGGCGGGCCAGGCTCAGATCGTAGTTGAAGGCGATTTGTAGATAGCGGACCTTATGATCGAGCATGGCCGGCGCTCAGGACTTATCACTATTGTTCATCAGCGACTGGAACGCCTGGCCAAGGTCGGAGGGAACGAACAGGACGATTTTCTCCGATGGATCGGCCGAGATGTCGCGAATGGTCTGCAACGTGCGCAAGTGCAGCGCACCGGCGCTCTTGGCCAGGTTCTCAGCTGCCTTCATCAAGTTTTCCGAAGCGCTCAACTCGCCCTGCGAAGCAATGATCATCGCCCGCCGCTCGCGCTCGGCTTCGGCCTGGATCGCCATCGCCCGTTTCATGTCGGCCGGCAGCTCAACTTCCTGGATTTTGATTGACTCAACATCGACGCCCCAGCCGGAGGTCTCCGAGTCGACAATGTCCTTAATGCTCTCGGCGATCTGCTCGCGCTCGGTCAAAACGTAATCCATTTCGCTGTTGCCGATGACATCCCGCAGCGCCGCTTGCGTGTATTGGCGCACGGCGTACAGATGGTCTTCGATTTGGATGATGACCGCCTCGGGACTTACAACCTTGAAATACACGACGGCGTTAACCAGCATCGGGATGTTGTCGCGGGTCATCACTTCCTGTCGCGGAATGTCGACTGTCTTGATGCGCATGTCGACTTTCTGCATCGACTGGAGGACGGGGATAACCAGGGTCACACCGGGCTGGCGCGTCCCGCTGAACTTGCCCAGAGTGAAGATGACACCCCGCTCATACTCATAGAGCAATTTGACCGAAGAGAGCAGTACGAAGGCCAGCACCACCAGCACGGCGATGATGGCGCAGGTCGAGAAGGCCAGCAGCCCATCCATGGATAGCTCCTCTGTGTAGGATGTTTGTCTTCTGGGATTTTACGCCGAGCCAGGGAACGAGCAAGCAGGCAGCCGGACGGCAGGCTGACAATGGGCGGCGCATTCACTTCCGGCCGCAATCGCCCTCGGCTCGTTACCTAGCGTTCTCGGAGTCTCCCATCCTTGGCCAGGCAGGCTCCCAGCTCCGCACCGAGGAAGAGAATCAAGCTGGAGGCATACACCCACAGTACGAGCACGATGACCGACCCGATCGAGCCATAGACTACGCCCAACTGGGACAGACCAACTTCAAGGTAGAGGCTGAACCCCCATTTGGCCACTTGCCACAGCGATCCAGCGGTCACGGCTGCGGCCAAGGCATGGCGCATGTTGACCTGCCGGTTGGGCAACCACAGGTACAAGATCCAGCACAACGCGATCGTCAGGCCTAGATCGGTCAGGCGCGCCCATGGCTGCCGACCGAGAGCGCCGATATCCGGCAGCTCGACAATTGCCAGCGTGCGCAGCACCAACGATACAAGGAACAGCCCGGCCAGAGACAATACGGCCACCAACCCAACCAGCCTGCCCCGCCAGACCGGCCGCGGCTCGGCGTCCCAGATCACATTGAAGGTTGCCGCCAGCACAGAGAACACAGCCGAGGCCGACCACAGCAGACCAATCGCTCCAATCACACCGAAGGAAGCGCTGGCGTCAACGGCCTGCGCAATCAATTCCGCAGTCGTCTCGGCCAATTGGGGAATGGCGCGGCCGATGTAACCAATAAGCGCGGCTTCGCTGACATCCGACTGGATGGTGCGGCTGGCGATGTAGAGCAGGAAGAGCAGCAACGGGAAGAACGACAGCAGTGTGTGATAAGCAAGTGCCGCCGCCCGCAGGGCGCACTCGTCTTCGCCAAACGAACGGAAGGTTTGCGCCAATACGCCGATCGGCCGCTGGGTCCACTCCGGCAACCGCCTGGTGATCTGCTGGGGGATGCGCACTCAGGTCCTCGCCTTGATGCGGTCGAGCCGGTTTCATTATAGGAAGTTCGGTCGGCCCCGGACAGAGCCCAAGGTCGGTTCTCGGCCACTCCCCGGGCACACGCCGCTGGCAAACGAAACTGCGCCAGACGAGCTGGCGCAGTCGATCGGATGTGGTGGATCGCGGTATTGTTCGGCTTGATCAGCCTATCGCCTGATGCGCTTACTCGTTGAACAACTCTCCAACGGATCGGCCTTCGTGGGCACGAAGGATGACCTCCCCCAGCAGCGGCGCCACGGAAAGCACGGTCATGTTGGGCAACCGTTTTTCAGCCGGCAGCGGCACGGTGTTGGTTGTGACGATCTCCTTGATCGGCCTGGCGCCCAGCCGCTCGACCGCAGGCGGGACGAGCAAGCCGTGGGTGAACGACAGATAGACGTCGCGCGCGCCTTGTTCCAGCACGATGTCGACTGCTTCGCTGACCGAGCCGGCGGTCAGCACCTCGTCATCCACGATCACCACGTCCTTATCCTTGACGTTACCGATCAGCGTCGTTGCCACCGCCCGCGGGTCGTCGCCGCGGCGGCGCTTCTCGACGAACGCCAGGGGCGTGCTCAGCTTGGCGGCGAAGTTGCGACCCTTCTTGGCAAAGCCCAGGTCGGCAGTGGCAACCACGGCATCCTTGAGGTCCTTCTCCAAGATATAGTCGCTCAGCAGGTGGAACGCCGTCAAGACGTCCCCCGGGATCGAAAAGAACCCCTGGATCTGGCCGGCATGCAGATCGATCGTGATGTAGCGATCAGCGCCGGCGACCTCGATCATGTCGGAGACCAAACGGGCCGTGATCGGAACCCGTGGCTGGTCCTTCTTGTCCGACCTGGCGTAGGCCATGTAGGGAACGACCGCCGTAATCCGGCCGGCCGAGTCTCGCTTAAGCGTGTCGATCATGATCAGCAGTTCCATCAGGTTACGATGGACTGGCGGCGGCATCGACTGGACCAGGTAGACATCCTGACCGCGGACGCTGCCGTGCAAACGTATGAATAGGTTTTCGTTAGGAAACTCAACCAGGTCGTAGCCGCTCAGTGGAACGGACAGATAATCGCTGATCTCTTGGGCCAGGTCGAGCGAGCCCGATCCGGCGAAGAGTTTGATGTCACCGTAGCCATACATTGCAGTCTCAATCCGTCCCTTCGGCAGCCTGCGCCCACTCAGTTCGGAGGTTGCCCATCACAATCGTGTCCCGCTAGCGCCCGTCGGCCCTGGAATCCTCGCACAATCGGCCTTCTTCGACAAATCCGATCTTGCGAGACAGGCGCAGCGCTCGCTCGAAATCGTTAAGCCGTGCGGCGAAGCTCTCCAGATCGGGTCGCTCGGCGTAGCGGAGCCTGGCCTTGTCCCCGCAGATCACGCCCTCGCCTGCTGCGTCAGTTGGGCCACCGCCGCTCGTGGCGAGAGCTTCCGCTCTTCTACTTGATTCACAATCTCGGCGAATGCTCCCTCCGGCTGTCGGTCCAGCAGGCTGGCCAGCAGGGTCTGCGCCAGCAATTCACGCAGTTCGCGCTCGACACGCAGCCTGACCCGCTGCACCCACTCACCGCTGGCCTGCAAGTGCGTCCGGTGCCGGCTGATCGCTTCCACCACTTCAGCGATGCCGTTCCCTTCGGTCGCCACCGTCATCAGGATAGGGACCTGCCAGCCACCATTGCCTGCCTCCGAGTCGGACGGCCCGAGCCGCAGACTGGTGCGCAGTGCAGTGGCCGCCCGGTCGGCCCCCGGCAGATCGGCCTTGTTCAGGACGAGCACGTCGGCCGTCTCCAGGATGCCGGCTTTGATCGCCTGGACCTCATCGCCCAGCCCCGGCGCGTCGACCACAATTGTGGTGTGGGCCGTACGTGCCACCTCGACTTCGGATTGGCCGGCGCCGACGGTCTCGACCAGTACCCAGTCGTAGCCGGCGGCGTCCAGCGTCTGCACGACCGGCCGCGTGCGCAAGGCCAGTCCGCCAAGGGCGCCGCGGGTTGCCATGCTGCGAATGAAAACGTTGGGGTCTCCAGCCAAGTCGCGCATGCGGATGCGGTCACCGAGAATGGCGCCACCGCTGAAAGGGCTGGTCGGATCGACCGCCACCACCGCAATCCGGATCTGACGGGCGGCCCCACCGTTCCCCGGAATTCCTTGCTGCCGCACGTAGCGGGCTAGCTGATTGACCAGGGTCGATTTGCCTGTGCCGGTGCCGCCGGTCAAGCCGATGATATGAGCGTTTCCGGTGTGCGGATACAACGCATCCAGGGTGGCCAGGCCCTGGGGGTCATCGTTTTCGACGAGGGTCAAGAGACGGGCAAGTGCCAGCCGGTCGCCGTCCAGTACCTGTTCGACCAGAGCCATCCGGCTGGGGCTAGCTGGCGGCACGCCGAGAAGCGACGGCGGAGGCAAAGGCCTTCAGGATTTCACTGGTGTTGGTCCCGGGGCCAAACACCGCAAAGATGCCCTGGGCCTTGAGCGTTGGCACGTCGTCGTCGGGGATGATCCCACCGAGCAGGACAGGCAGACCCGCTTGGCCCTGTTCGACCAGGATTTCGAGCACGCGCGGCACCAGCGCCATGTGGGCGCCCGACAGGATCGACAAGCCGATGGCATCGGCGTCCTCTTGTAAGGCGGCTTCGGCGACCATTTCGGGGGTCTGGCGCAGGCCGGTGTAGATCACTTCAAAACCGGCATCCCGCAGGGCGCGCGCGATAACCTTTGCCCCCCGGTCATGGCCATCCAGACCAGGCTTGGCGATGATGATGCGGCCTTTGGATTGTGACATTGGGACCTCATCCTACTGCCGGGGGCTTGGCGGGGCGATTATACCCGACAGAACAGCCTGGCACCGTAAGCCTGGGCAACCCGGCGCACCTCGCAGCTCATGCCGGCAAACGGTACATTCCCATCGCTTGCCGCACTCGTGTCATCGTCTCGGCGGCTTCGCTCCGCATGCGCTGGCTGCCCTCCACCAGGATTTCATCCACCCGCCCCGGGGTGGCGGCGTAGGCCGCCCGGCGTTGTCGGATCGGATCGAGAAACGCGTTGAGCGCCGCCGCCAGTTTCTGCTTCACTTCGACGTCGCCAACCTTGCCCTGGCGGTAGCGCCGCTTGAGGTCTTCGACCTCGGCACCGTCAGGGTTGAAAATGTCGTGGTAGATAAACACCGGATTGCCCTCAACCTTGCCTGGGATGTCGGCCCGGACCCGATTCGGATCGGTATACATGAGTTTGACTTTGGCTGTCACCGTTTCGCTGTCATCCGACAGGAAGATTGAATTGCCGGCCGACTTGGACATCTTGCCCTGTCCATCGGTCCCCACCAGCGTTGGCACGTCGCCGATCAACGCCTCCGGCACGGGAAAGACCTCGCCGTATAGTGAATTGAAACGCCTGGCGATCTCGCGGGTAATTTCGACGTGCGACTCGTTGTCCTTGCCAACCGGCACCAGGTGCGCTCGCGGCAGCAGAATATCGGCCGCCTGCAGCACCGGATAGCCGAGCAGGCCGAAGGGGAAGGCCTCCAGGTGAGCGTCGCGCGCCATGTCCTTGAGACTGGGCAGCCGTTCAAGGCGCGGCACCGTCACCAGCATTTCGAACAGCAAGTTCAACTCGTAGGTTTCGGGCACAGCCGACTGAAGGAATATCACACTCAGTTCAGGATCGATACCCACCGCCAAATAATCGAGCACCATTTCGCGCACGTTGTGCTCGATCTTAGCGATGGCGTCCTTCTCCGGCTTGGTCGTAAGTGTATGCAGATCGGCGATGATGAAGAAACAGTCGTACTCCTGCTGTAGCCGGACCCGGTTCTGTAGCGAGCCGACATAGTGTCCCAGGTGCATGGTACCGGTCGGTCGATCGCCGGTCAGGATTCTCTTGCGCTCGGCCATGTCTGCCTCCAACAAGCGGCTTCCATCCCCTTAACAACAAACGGCTCGTCCAACTGGGGACGAGCCGATCGGCCCGCGGTGCCACCCCGCTTAGGCTAGCCGCTACGTGCCGGCCGCCTCACTCACTGGCCCACATAACGGAGGCCAATCCGGCCCTGACCGTCACCTGACGGTTCTTCGGCTCAAAGGTCCATTGGCGGCCGTCTGGTGCACGGGTTTCCAGCCTCCCCGCTTTCTGGCGCATCCTGCCGACCGTTACTTGTCCTTGTCGTCGCCTGGCGCCGTCAGTATAGCTTTCCACCAGCTTGCGGTCAACGAGCGGCGGGGAGAGCGCGACGAAGAGTTGAGCCCATGAATGAATTCCTGCGGTGAAGGCTCTGGATGTAGATGTCGATCAGACAGAGATGCCTTGTCCGCTCCTCTGGCCGGCAAACAACGAACCTGATCACCAGACATTTGGCCTGGAGATCACATGAGGTGGAGATCTGAAGGTCGTTGGACTGAGAGAAATCTTGGCTTGATTTAATAGACGGCTAGATATCCCCAGTAGAGGCAGTACAAGCCGCCAACGAGAAGTGCAAACACCAGGTTTTTTCGCTCAGTAGTCGAAGCGAAAATGCCCGCCCAGGCGAAGTACACCGGCAGCAGCCAGAGTCCGTACGTTCTGTGGAGGACTGGCGAGAATACCAGCACGATGCCGATGGCCAGTGTGGCAAAGGCATACTTGCCAATTGCCCGCTTGCCCAAAAGCAGCCATGCATACAACGCGCCGATCAAGAGTAATCCCACGGTTGAGGGAATGGACAACCCTAACAGCTCGTTGACCATGCCCAGGACCGATCGACCTCCAAAACCTCGGGTCAGGTGTGCGATCACGGTCGAATAGACAAAGCTGGCAGAATCCCATAGCAGGAAGGGGAGCGATATCAGCAGGAGCGCTCCCCCGAAAGACAAGATGAAGGCGCGCTTAGCTTCCATTGAAATCAAGTAGTAGGGCACAAGCAGGATCGCATACTGCTTAAAGCCGACCGCTGCCGCCAAGGAGAGCGAGGCGACGACTCCTGACCGGTTCAGAGCATAAAGACTCAGCAATACAAACAGGCTAGGCAATGGGTCGAAGTGCGTGTAGTTGTTCGTCACCAAGATGTGGGGATTGAACAGCCATCCGGCCACGCCGACGAAGGCAGCAAAGGGGCTCACCCTGACTAGGATCGCGTAAAGCAGCAATGCGAGCCCCAGGTCTCCTATGAGCACGGGGATCTTCATGGCTTGCTCGAAATCGAGGAACGGAACCCGCGAGGAGAATAGGTACGAACTGGTATTCGAGTACAGCCACAGGGGCAGGTACGCGTACCAATGCTTCGTCCCTGGAGTCTGGAAGCTCTCAACTGTGTGTTGGTAGGGATTCTC
>DASWJQ010000159.1:0-1702 GCA_036397095.1 Anaerolineales bacterium | reverse complement strand
CGCCAGCGTACGCTCCACCCACTCGGTGTTGCCGATGTTGACCAGCAGCAAGGCCAGGATCATCAAGGGGAACGGCGCCACTTGCAGAACCTGCGACGGTACCCCAGGCAGGCTCGGTTGCAGCACGAGGCCGAGCCACTGCAGGAAAACGAACAGATACGCGCCGAACGCGGCTCGGATCGGATTCCAGCCTCCGAAGATCGTGATCGCCAGGGCGATCCAGCCATAGCCGTCGAGTCCCGAAATCGTGCCCTTCCAACCGGCCTTGACGCTCAGGGAGAACGCCGGCCCGGCCAACCCGACCAGCGCCCCGCCGACAATGGTGTACAGGTAGCGCATCCGGTTCACGCGCAGACCGCGAACGTAGGCCGCCGCCGGCCGTTCGCCGACGCTCATCAACGATAGCCCCGGCCGGGTGCGGAAGATCCACGCCCAGGCGGCGAAGATCAACACGAAACTCAGGTAGGTCAACAAATCCTGACGAAAGAACAAGGGGCCGAGGACCGGTATGTCTTCGAGCAACGGAACGGACAAGGCCGGCAGGCGCGGACCCGAAAGGCCCATGATGGGGTTGCCCAGGAAATAGGCAAGGTCGCGGCACATCAGGGTCAGGACGAAG
The DNA here is from genome assembly GCA_036397095.1 of Anaerolineales bacterium. Lineage (GTDB taxonomy): Bacteria > Chloroflexota > Anaerolineae > Anaerolineales > E44-bin32 > DASWJQ01. The sequence goes on along the minus strand of DASWJQ010000159.1, from coordinate 1,083 downwards.
CCGACCGCAACCTGAGACTGCCGCAGCGAGATGCTGAAGCCGGCGACAACCAGCGCCACCGCCGCGCCCACGAGCATGCCGGTCAAGAAACCGAACAGCAGGCTTCCGGTGGCGACCGCCACGGCAAAGGAAGCCATCGCCGACAACAAGATCGTCCCGTTGACGGATAGATTGATGACGCCCGACCGCTCCGTCAATGTTTCGCCCAGCGTGGCGAATACGATCGGCGCGGCTGTCGCCAGGATTCCGGCCAGGCCGATGAGCAGCGCCTCGTTGCTCACTCGGTCACCTTGGCCGCCGGCCGTCGTATCCTCTGGCGAACGCCTTCGACCGCCAGAACGAACAGCACCAGCGCTCCCTGGAGGACACCGGCCAGCGACGAATCGAGCTTGAGAACAATCGGGAGCTGGATCGACCCGATATTCAGCGCGACGAAGAAGAAGGCAACCGGCGGCATCCACAGCGGTTGGTAGTTCACCAACATGGCTACCATCAGCCCCAGGTATCCATAGCCGCTGGAGATCGCCGGGATCAGGCGATGGTAGACGGCCGTCACCTGGACGGCCCCGGCCGCGCCCCCCAGCCCGCCGCACAAGATGAAGGCCAGCAGCATGTAGCGGATCGTCGGGATTCCCAGCATGAAGGCCGCCCGAGGGTTCTTGCCGACCGCTTTGAGCCGCAGGCCGAAGTAGGTGCCTTGCAGGAGAAAGAACACCAGGGCGAAACCGGCCAGCGCCACCAGCAAGGCCCAGGGACTCAGGCGCAAGCCGGCCAGGGCCGGCAGAGAATAGAAGTCGGGAAACGGCTCCGTCCCGCTCATCGACGCAACGCCCGGGCGGCCCCACGGGCCGAAGATCAGCCAGACATTCAACGCCACCGCGACGAAGTTCAACCCGAGCCCGCCGAAGATCTCGTTCACGCCGCCGTAAGCCTTGAGCAGCCCGGTCAGCAGTGCCCAAAACGACCCGCCCAGGATACCGGCCAGGATTGCCGCGCCGATGGCCACGGCCGGCGGCAGACCGCTGTCCAGGGTGAGTCGGAGAGCCCCGGTGGCGAAAATGGCCCCGAGGGTGATCTGTCCTT
>DASWJQ010000158.1:0-3530 GCA_036397095.1 Anaerolineales bacterium | reverse complement strand
TGGGAGATGATTGGCCAACCCGAGCGCGTATACCTGCGCGGTGAACTCATTGTGGACGGCGACCGCTGGTTGGGCCGGCCAGGCGGCGGACGCTTCCTTGAAAGGGGCCCCGGCGCCGACTTAAGGCGGCCGGTGCAAGGCGGGGAGGCAATGGGAGCAGCGCAGCATGTGGCCGGCTGAGGCTGCGTGCTAGAATGAGTCCGCCTAACCGGCCGCCCGCCTCCCCCCAGGCCGGGGCGAACAGGATCACCGACCGGGATCCAGTCTTTCGGCGGCAGACACCCGGCTCAGCGCAGTTTCGAGGACCGGTGCAGCTCAAGCCAGACCGCATTTCCAAGTCTCACTCAGCCTTTTCCAACGACAGGCCGCAAAAGGTGGGCCGGCGGAGGCCGCGCTCATGCTGATCACGAATGCCCGCCTCGTGACCTGGCAGCCGGATCAACCACTGCTTGATAACCAGGCCGTACTTCTTGAACATGGGAAGATCGCCGCGGTTGGCCCGAGCCAGGAGCTGGCCGCTATGGCCGAAGGGCACGAGCAGTTGGACGCCGGCGGTCAGCTGTTGATGCCCGGCAACATTTGCGCCCACACTCATTTCTATGGCGCCTTTGCTCGCGGTATGGCGATCCCCGGCCGGCCGCCGGCAGACTTTCCGGCGATCTTGCGCAAGTTATGGTGGCCGTTGGACAAGTCGCTCGATGCCGAGGCGGTGCGATACTCGGCCCTGGTCTGCCTGGTCGACGCCATCAAACACGGCACAACGACCCTGATCGATCACCACGCCTCACCCAATGCCATTGACGGTTCGCTCGATGTGCTGGCCGAAGCGGTAGACACCAGCGGCTTGCGCGCTGTGTTGTGCTACGAGGTGACCGATCGCGACGGCCCGGAGCGAGCCGAGGCTGGCATCCAGGAGAATCTCCGATTCATGGAGCGCTGTCGAACGGAGCTTCCGGCCGGTGGCCGGCTGGCGGCCGCCTTCGGACTGCACGCCTCGCTGTCACTGAGTGATACGACGCTGGCGACCTGCCGCGAATTGGCCGCCGACGACACCGCCTTCCATGTGCACGTCGCCGAGCACGAAGCCGACCAATACGACAGTCTGGCGCGCAGCGGCCGGCGAGTGGTCGACCGGCTGCACGAGTTCGGCCTGGTCAACCAACATTCAATCCTGGCCCACTGCATTCATATCGACGCCGCCGAAATGGAGCTGATCGCCGAGTGCGGCAGTTGGGTTAGCCACCAGCCGCGGTCCAACATGAACAACGGCGTTGGCGCCGCCGATATCGAAGCGATGCAGCGCATGGGCATCCCGGTCTGCCTCGGCAATGATGGTTTCTCCAATGCCATGTGGGCGGAGTGGAAGGCGGCCTATCTGCTGCACAAGGTTTGGCACCGCGACCCTCGCCGGGCAGGCGGCGATCTGATCACCGAAATGGCGGTCCGCAACAACGCTCAGCTGGCTGGGCGATTCTTCCGCCAGGCCCCCCTGGGGGTCATCGACGTGGGTGCGCATGCGGATCTAATCCTGGTCGATTATCAGCCAACAACACCGTTGAGCGCCGGAAATTTGCCGTGGCACATATTGTTCGGTTTTGAGTCGTCCATGGTGACCGGGACGATCGTGGCCGGACAAATGTTGATGAGGGACCGGGCCCTTTTGACGCTCGATGAGGCCGAAATCAGCGGGCGGGCCAGGGAACTGGCTGCCGAGGTCTGGCAGCGATATTCGGCGCTCGTACCGGCCGACGAGCCAGCCGTTGTCGTGGAGAACGAGGAGCGAGCATGACCGACCGTTTGATTCTGACGCTGGCCATTTTGGGTGGCACCGGCAACGAAGGCCGCGGCCTGGCCTACCGCTGGGCCAAGGCTGGCTATCACGTCTTGATCGGCTCGCGCACGCCCGACAAAGCCGAACGGGTGGCGGCTGAGCTCAAAGAGCGGCTTGGCACCGCAATGGTCCAGGGGATGGGCAACGCCGAGGCGGCCGCCATGTGCGATATTGCGGTGCTTACGGTGCCCTTCAGCGGCCACCGGGCCACCCTGGAGGGGCTGGCCAGTGCTCTCTCCGGCAAATTGCTCGTCGATGTGACCGTGCCGCTTGATCCGGACGATATTACTGTCATTAAGCCGCCGGCGGCAGGCAGCGCGGCGCAGGAAGCCAAGCAGATCTTGGGCGACTCCACCCAGGTTGTAGCCGCCTTCAACAACGTGTCGCATGTTTACTTGCAGGGCGACGGCCCGGTCCCATGTGATGTGCTGGTATGCGGCGATGGGCAGGCCGCCCGCGAGCAGGTGCTGCATCTGGTGGAGGCGGCTGGTATGGTCGGCTGGGATGCCGGCCCGCTGGCCAACGCGGCTGCCGTCGAAGGTCTGACGGCCGTCTTGCTGGGGATCAACCGGCGTCACGGCATTCGCCATGCCGGGCTGCGCATCACCGGAGAAGAGAAGCGTCCAGCGAGCCCATGAGCCGTCAGCTGGTCCTGACGGCCCTGCCCGGGCTGCCATCGATCCAGCCAGGCGATGACCTGGCCGGTCTGATTCGTCAGGGCCTGGCCAGGGCCGATCTCAAGCTCGTGACCGGCGACGTCCTGGTCATCGCCCAGAAGATCATCTCCAAGGCGGAAGGCCGCCAATGCCTGCTGTCCTCGGTCCAGCCATCGGCGCGGGCGGATCAGTTGGCCAACGAGACCGGCAAAGACCCTCGATTGGTCGAACTGATCTTGCGCGAGAGCCGGCAAGTGCTGCGCTGGCGCCCGGGCGTGCTGATTGTGGAGCACCGGCTGGGCTTCGTCTGCGCCAATGCCGGCATCGACCATTCCAATGTCGAAGGTGAAGAAGATAGCGTACTTCTCTTGCCAAAGGACCCCGATGCCTCGGCGCAGGCTATGCGGAAGGCGCTCACGGATGCCGACGGCCCGGCCCCGGGCATCTTGATCATCGACTCCCACGGTCGTGCCTGGCGCATGGGCACAGTTGGTGTCGCCATCGGCTTGGCGGGGCTGCCGGGGCTGCTCGACCTGCGCGGCACGCCCGATCTCTACGGTCGCAAGCTGGAGGTCACGCAAGTCGGGCTGGCCGACGAGTTGGCCGCCGCCGGGTCGCTGCTCTTGGGGCAGGCAGGTGAGGGAACGCCGGTCGTACATGTGCGCGGCCTGCCCTATCCGCTGCGCGACGCGAGCCTGGGCGAGTTGATCAGGCCCGAATCGGAGGACCTGTTCCGCTAGTTGCAAACCATCAAGGCGCCCAGGGCACGAAGGAGACTCGAGCAACTAGCATCAAGCGACGCCGCTAGCTGACCACCAAAGACAAGCGGGGGCTGTAGGTTTGCTCCTTGCTAAGTGCTAGATGCTAGGAGCTGGCAACTCTCGCCTTGGTGCTTGCTGCCGGCTGCGCGCGATAGAATGACTAGTGGATAGTTGGTCTGCTTGAGCTTCAAACGTCCTTCGAGGAGGTATCGTGTCCGCCCGCGTCCCCAAATCCCACCAAGATCTTGTATTCGATGACAAACCGATCCTGGCGGTGTTGGC
>DASWJQ010000157.1:0-20664 GCA_036397095.1 Anaerolineales bacterium | reverse complement strand
ACGCGCAAGGGGGCCAACCGGCTGCTCAAACTTCGGATCAGGGAGCTGGACCGGGCGGCCTGAAGCGGGAACCGGCTGAGACTCAACGCTGGACGACATCGCACTGCCTGGCAGTGCGAACCGCCGAAGGAGATCAAGATCAAGAAACGCTCGAACGGGAGCTAAGATCAGAGCAGACTGATCTCAGGTCGGTCTACTTCACTTCTCCCCGCGGCACTATTGGGACACTACTATCTGTTCGTGTTGTAGTCCAATGAAAATGTCAGGGGTTAACGGTTCAGTGAAAATGTCACCTCATGAGCGAACGCGTGAACTCGGCCAAGCGAGGGTAAGAACGTTGGCAGCTTCTTCGCGAATCGAGGCTCGAACACGTCGGGGAGCGGCACATGGTGGCGATCCAACTTCGGCAGCCAGCTAGCTGGTGCGGGGACAGTCTGAGGCTCGTCTGGTGGTCGTGGCGCTGCTAGGGTAGGATGGCTTGCGCTAGTGCCAGGAGCGCCCATGGACGACAGTGCTCGATTCCAACAGGAAGAGGTCACACTGCGCGATGGCTCGTGCGTCACTTTGCGCGCCGTCGTCCCCACCGACGCCGAAGGACTGCGCAGGCTGTTCCACCGGTTAAGCCCCGAGAGCGTGTACTTCCGTTTTCTCGAGGCGCGCAAGGATCTGCCCCTCGAACAAGCTCAGCGCTTCGCCACGGTCGATCATGTCCATTCGATGGCGATTCTGGCGGTGGCGGCGACGGAAGACGAGCTGGAGGCGGAACCAATTGTCGGCGTGGCCCGCTACGGCCCCGCCTCGGACGAGGTGAGCCAACTGGTCGAGGCAGCCGTGGTGGTGCAGGATGACTACCAGGGCCGCGGCCTCGGCACCTTGCTGCTGCTGCGACTGGTCAGCTACGCCCAAGATCAGGGGATACACGGTTTGCAGGCAACGATTCACCAGAGCAACGCCAAGATCCTGGGCTTCATACGAAAAAGCGGCTTGCCCGCCAAACGCAAACTGAGTGGTGGAGTGTGGGAGATCGTGGTCGAACTTCAGACCCTGCCAGATCCCCCACCTAGCGAGGCGTAGCCCAGACGCGTCGCCCCCGCTCACCCCCACGCGCGCCTCGAAGCCAATCACTCATCTAAGAAGGCAGAAAGCAGGCGCGCGCGTGCTGGTCCTGGACTCAAATTACGACCACGTACGCCAGGCCCGGATGAGCGGCTTGGATACAGCCTATGGCAGCGGGCTATCGCAATCCGCGCTCGAAGAACTGGACCTCTCCGGCATAGGTCGTTTGTTGGCCCTCACGCCGAATGATGAGGTCAACGCGTTGGCCTGCCTCCACTTCCGTGAGGTGTTTGGCCGGGAAGGGGTACACCAAATCGCACCACCAGCCAGCGACCGTCGTGACCAGAGGCAAGGTGTGAGCAACCAGCTTCGAGGACGGCTGCTGTTTGGCCCGGAGTGGACCTATCGTCGGCTGGATGAGGTTTTCAGGCAGGCTGGGACAGAGGTTAAGGCGACCCGGTTGACCGAGGAATTCGGCCTTCACGATTTGCTAGAGGAAAACGGCCGCCGGAGTCTGCCGATGTTCCTGAAGCGCCCCAACGGCAAATTCGAGGTCTTTGCGGCCGATCAGGAGCCCCAGCCCAAGCCTGGGCACACCAACGTCAGCCTGGCGTATGACCAGGATCCGAGCCGCCGGTTCACGTAAACGAACCCGCGGTCGGCTCCATCAATTGGATAGCCTGCTTCACGGCGTCCGGACTACCGACCACCGAAAGTCGATCACCCAAGCGAAGTAGGTCATCACCATGCGGCACGGTGACCTCATCCCCGCGTGTCAGCGTAAGGAGCAGGGCATCGCCGGGCAGGTTTAGTTGGCGTACCGCCAGCCCCGCCAGTACGGGGTTGCGCAGCTCCGACTCGGCAACCTCGACCCCCTCAGCCTGGTGGGCCAGGACATCGAACGCCGTCGGAAATCGCAAGGCCCCTTCAAGCGCCATAGCCGTTGCCAGGGTCGACTGAACCGCCCTGACGCCCATCGCCTGCAACCTGGCAACTTGGGCGACATCAGTCGCTCGAGCCACCAGGGTTGGTAGGTCGAACGCCGACCTGCCGAGCTCACAGGCATACATGACTTCCTCGGCGTCCCCCTCCAGGATAACCATCGCTTGGGCCTGTCCGGCGCCGGCCGCCGTCAGACGCTCCTCCAGGGAGCCGGCGCCGACCACAACCCGGGCGCCCGCTCGTTCAAACAGCTGGGCGGACTCCTGCTGGGTTGTAGTCATGGTTACCTGCTCGCCCGTGGCGACCAGACGGCGGACCAGCAGCTCGGCCAGCGGGTCGGCGCCGACGATGACCGTTCCGCGGCGGGCTTGCTCGATTGAAGGCGGCACAAGCCGGTTGAACACTACGGGAGCAACCGAGACGCTGATAATCGCCACCAGGATGACGTCGGCATTGATTGCCTCGCTGATGGCCCCCAAATCCAGCGCAATCGCCGAGGCGGCAATAATCAGCGACAGGCGAGCCGAAAGCAGGAAACCGGCCGCCAATGTCTCACGAGCCGTGAACATCGTGCGCAAGAGCATTGCCGGCACCAATTTGACCAGCAAGGCGAGGATCAGAAGCACGGCAACGACCAACAGCGCCTGGTCCGATCCGAAAATGGACTCGACCCGGAAGTTGGCCCCGACCAGGATGAAGAAGATGGGGATGAAGAAGCCGTAGCCGATGGCGTCAAGTTTGTCGCGCAGTTGGCTTTCACCGGCGCCTCCGAGCAGACTGATGAGCGCGCCGGCCATGAAGGCGCCCAGGATGACTTCCGCGCCCAACGCCTCGGCAAGCACGACCCAGGCCACCATCAAAGCAAAGGCACCACGAACACGCAGTTGGCCGGTGGCATGGGACAAGTCCTCCATGACATGCTGGAGCCAGCGCCAGCGGCGGGCAATACGCCCCAGCCGAGCAAACAGGCCAAAGCCGGCAAGCAGCACCAAGATCAATAGCAAGTCCAGGGTCAGCCCGCCGCTGATAGCAGCGACGAAGACCGTCAACAACAGCAGAGTCGCAAAATCGGCAACCGTCGCCGCCACCAGAATGTACTGGCCATACGGACGCGTCTCCAGCCGGCGCTCCTTCAGCACCGGCACCACAACGCCCAACGATGTCGTGCTCAATATCAGGGCCATCAGCACCGGGTCGCCCAGCGGTGTGACCTGGCGCAGCCCGAAGGAACCGCCCAGGGCCAGGCCTAAAGTCAAGACGAACAAGCCAACACCCACTGCCAGCGGGGATCGCCACCGGCTGGCTGGGCCAGTGCCGGAGGCGCCGGAACGCAGCAAGGAAAAGTCGATTTCGAGGCCCGACAGAAACATGAGTAAGGTGAAGCCGAATTCGGCCAGAAACTCCTCGACGGCCGACGTTTCGACCAGGTTGAAGCCACTTTGCCCGATCACGATCCCCGCCAGGATTTCGACGACCACGATTGGTATCGCGATCCGGCGCAGGCGGTTCGCCAGCAGCGGCGCTGCCACAGCTATACCCAGGATCAAAAGAAGGGAGACAAACGGGGCCGAATTGTGGTTCAAGCCAGAACCCCTGTCATGGCTTGCTGCCGGTGAAGATGGGCGTGCTTGGCACCGTCGCTACAGACCCGCAGACGGTTCGACGTACAGATCCTGGTAAATGCGGTAGACCTCGTAGATGCTGCGTACGTAGAGCTGGGGTTGCTCGATGCGCACGATCTCCACATACAAGTCGGGGTCATCCGGCACTGTTTCTTTCCAGGCCAGCGCATTGCCCGGCCCGGCATTGTAGGCCGTCAGCGCCGCCACCAGGTCGCCCTCGAACAGACTGCGCTGCAGCGCCAGGTAGTGGGTACCAAAACGGACGCTGACAATTGGCCTATAAAGATCTTCTGAGCTGTAATCTGGCGGCCAGCCCAATTGGGCGGCGATCTCGGCGCCGGTTGTCGGGATCACTTGCATCAAGCCGCGGGCCTCGGCGTAGGACGTGGCGAAGCCCTCGAACAGACTCTCCTGGCGTACCACCGACAATACAAACAGCGGGTCAAATCCCTGTTCGGCCGCAGCCGGCAGGACCAGGTCTCCGTAGTAGGCGCCAAAGCGGATCAGGTTGAAGTAGCGCGGCGCTTCCATGGTGCCGGCGTCGTCCAGGCCCGCCAGATCCAGAATATGGCGGGCCGCGAAGATCGCCGGCTGATAGTGGCCCAGATCGAGCAGGTGATGGATCAGCCGGTAGGTGGCTTCGGCGTCCCCCGCCATTTCCTGGCGCACGGCCTCAAACTCGGCCTTGGCTTCGACGTACAGGCCGAGCCGCCAGAACGCCTGGCCCCGCACAACCCGTGGGTCGGCTAACCAGGCGGGCTCCAGCTCGGTCAGCGGTTCGGGGCCGTCCACCGTGAACACCTGGCGCAGCCAGGCCTCGGCCTCGAGCCGGGCGGCCTGGCGGTCCTCCTCAAACTGGTAGACACCCAGGCTCTCGAACGGGGCTCGGCCGGCCAATCGATCTTCGGCCCGCAGGCTGTAGTAGCCAGTCGGATCGGCGCCGGCCGCCTGCTGCCAGGCCGTCTCGGCCGCCGTCGGGTCCCCCTGGGCCTCGGCCACTTTGCCCAGCCAGAAGAAGGCGGCCGCCCTGCCCTGGCTGCCGCCGGCCAATTCGCCCGAACGTTGAAAGGCAACCCCGGCCGGCGCAAAGGCACCCAATCGAAAACGGACGACGCCGGCGTCGAATGCGGCCTCCGACGCCTGGGCGCTGGCAGGGTAGCTTTCAACCAAGCGCCACCACAAACCGTCGGCCGTCTCGAGCTGCCCGGCGCGCTCGGCCGCTTGACCGGCCGCCAACAGGGCTTCGGGCGTGCGCGGGTGCTCCGGGGCGGCGTCGGCGAAGCCGACATAGCTGGCGATGGCCGCCTCCCGGTCGCCCAGGTAGGCCCATTCGGTCAGTGCCTTCTCCATCCAGGCGTCCCCCCACTGGTTTGACTCGGGGTAGTTCTCAACCAGGAAGGCGAAATCCGCCACAGCGTCCTGATGAAAGGCCAACTGGCGCAAGGTAAGACCGCGGTAGTAGTACACAACCGAGGCAGGATTGCTGACCTCGGCCTGGTTGAAGGCACGTAATGCGGGCTCATAGGCTCCGGCGTAGTAGTCGACGATCGCTCGCTGGAAATCGTCGACGGGTATGCCGGCTTCGACCAGCCGGACTAGCCCGGAATATGTATCGTAGGCCTCTGGGTGGTTATTGAGCGAATCCTGGTAGCGGGCATACGCCGCCTGGGGATCGCCCATCGCTTCCAGCACGCGGCCGGCCAGGAAATTGGCCGTTGCCTTGGTTGAATCATCGACCGCCGCCGCGTACACGCCATCAAATGCCGCCAGCGCCGGCTCGTACCGGTTGGCCTCGAAGTGGGCCAGACCGATTTTCACCTGGAGGACGAGCGTTCCGCCAAGCTTGGGCGCCTCGACCGCCGCCTGATAGTGTGGAATGGACTCCAGGGGCCGGTCCAGCTCCCGCAGCATGTCACCAATGTGCTCATGGACGTAGGCATCGAGCTGGCCCGGGGCAGCCTGCAAGAACTGCTGGAAGGCTTCGATCGCGCCTTCCCGGTTCTCCTGCAGCATGCGCGCCAAGCCCAACAGGAACCAGCCGTCGGCCGCCTGCGGATGGGCGGGATGGTCTTCAACGAAAACCAGCAAAGCCTGCTCGGCCTCGCCGAAGCCGCCGGCCCGCATGTGCGTCGCCCCCAGCCCGAGTTGGGCGGCGCCGGCCAGCTCGTCGTCCTCGGTCGTGGCCAACGCCTCCTGGTAAGCCTCCATCGCCGTCGGCCAGTCGCCGACAAACAAGGCCCACTCGGCCTGGTCAAGCCGGGCCGCCGGGACCGGCGTGGGGGACGGTGTTGGCGAGGGGGTTTGGCTAGCGGTGGCGGACGCCGGTGGTGTAGCGCTGGCTGCCGGTGTGCCAACTATCGGCAAGTTGCAGGCCGTGAGCGCCAGCAGCAGCCAGCCGATCGTCAATGTTCTCAGCGCAGAAGGCATGGCGGCATGATACGTGGCGCCCAAAGGGGTGTCAACCGATGAGCCGCATATTGCCGGCGCCTGGGCTCCGTGCTACACTTCGAGCGTCGGTCTTGCGCTCTCGCCCGAGAGCGCCTTTTAATGTAGGCCCCGTCAGACGGGCCAGCCTCGCCCGCCAGCCTGCGGCCGGTTTGGGAAAGGGAACGAACACCTGCCGATGTCGATCGTCCTGACCGGCTCCATCGCCTACGACTACTTGATGACTTTCCCGGGTCGCTTCCGAGACCATATCCTGGTCGAGCGCCTCGAGCGGCTCAGCCTGTCGTTTCTGGTCGACTCGATGGTGCGCCAGCGCGGCGGGATCGCCGCCAATATCGCCTACACGCTGGCGCTGCTCGGCGAACGGCCCCAAATCATGGCGACGGTGGGTCAGGACTTCCAGGAGTACGGCGCATTCCTCGAATCGGTCGGCGTGGACATTTCGGCCATCAGAACCATCCCCGACTTATTCACGGCTTCCTTCTTTGTCAACACCGACCAAACCAACGCCCAGATTGCCAGTTTCTACTCGGGCGCCATGGAGCGGGCGCGTGAGCTTTCCTTTGCCGACCTGCCCTCCCTGCCCAGCCTGGCCATGATCTCGGCCAACGACCCGGCTGCCATGCAAGCCTACATCGACGAATGCCGCCAGCTCAAAATCCCCTACGCCTACGACCCGAGCCAGCAGACCGTGCGGCTCGAGGCGGCGCCGCTGATCGATGGCATCCGCAGCTGCCACGCGCTGTTCGTCAATGACTACGAATACGACCTGATCCGCGACAAAACCAAGCTCGACACCGGCGACATCCTGCAGAACAGCGCATTCATTGCGATCACCAAGGGCGAGCAGGGCGCCGACATCCACACGCCAGACGGGACCATCTCGGTCGAGGCGATCGAACCGGAGGTTATGGTCGACCCGACGGGGGTTGGCGATGCCTTTCGGGGCGGCTTCCTGAGCGGCTACCTGGCGCAGCTCCCACTCGAGCGCTGCGCCCAGATGGGCTCCTTGGCGGCGGCCTACTGCCTGGAAAATGTCGGACCGCAGGGGCACAGCTTCGACCTGGCATCATTCACGGCCCGCTTCCGCCAGCACTTTGACGATGCCGGCGACCTGGATCAACTGGCGTGACCGTCGCGCGTGAGCGCCAGCTTGTCGAGCAAGTGCTGGCCCACGATCGCACCTGGTCGGCCTATGCCCTGGCCGACCTCGACCCACGCTATGCCGAAAGCAGCCAGTGGCTGGTGGACGACGACGCCGTTGTCCTATTGTTTCACGCCCTGCAACCGCCGGTTCTATTCGCCACCGGCGACCCGCAGCAGGTCGACCATTTATTCGGCAACGTGCCGGCCGGACCGATCCAGTTCACCTTGCAAGCAACCCATCGCGCCCTGCTCGGCGACCGTTTGACTGCTGACAAGGAATTCAAGATGTGGCGGATGGTGCTGGATCCCACCGCCTTCGCCGGCGGTGAGGACGACGAGTGCCAGCCGTTGGGTGCGGATGACTTGCCGGCCGTCGAGACGCTGATGGCCGATCACCCGGACCGGCCCGACGGATTTGCCACGTTCCAATTGGCCGACGGCACGTTCTTCGGCATCTCGCGCGGCGACCGACTGCTGGCGATGGCCGGCACCCACGTCGTTTCGCAGGCGATGGGTGTGGCGGCGCTGGGCAATGTGTTCACCGCCCCGGAGGCGCGCGGCCAGGGTCTGGGCCGCAGGGTCAGCCAAGCCGCTACCGCCAACCTGATCGCACTGGGGATCCCAACCATCGTATTGAATGTCAGCATGGACAACGAGCCGGCCTGCCAGCTGTACCGCCGGCTCGGCTATCACCCGTACTGCGGGTACTATGAAGGGGTCGGCAGGCTGGCGCCCTGACCACAACAACCAATCTCGAAGCATGATGGAGACAACATGACGCAAGAATATGATGTGAAAGACCTGCGCCTGGCCGACGGCGGCCGGCACCGCATTGAGTGGGCCGAGCTGGAAATGCCCGTCCTGCGCCAGGTGCACGAGCGTTTCAAGAAGCAGCAGCCGCTGAAGGGTACCCGGGTGTCGGGCTGCCTGCACGTGACCGCCGAGACCGCCAACTTGATGCGGGCCTTGCAGGCCGGCGGCGCCGACGTGGTGCTGGCGGCCTCCAACCCGCTATCGACCCAGGACGACGTGGCCGCCTCGCTGGTCACGCATTTTGAGATCCCAGTTTACGCCGTCAAAGGCGAGGACAACGACACCTACTACCAGCACCTGCGGGCGGCGCTCGACCACAGACCGCAGCTGACGATGGACGACGGCGCCGACCTGGTAAGTGTGCTGCACAAAGAGCGCCAGGATCAGCTTCCGGAGATCAAGGGGGGCACCGAGGAGACGACGACCGGGGTGATCCGCTTGCGGGCGATGGCCAACCAGGGGGCGCTGGCCTTTCCGATCCTGGCGGTCAACGATGCCAAGACCAAGCACTTTTTCGACAACCGCTACGGAACCGGCCAATCCACCATCGACGGCATCGTGCGCGCCACCAATGTGCTGCTGGCCGGCAAGACCTTTGTCGTCGCCGGCTACGGCTGGTGCGGCCGCGGCCTGGCAATGCGTGCCCGCGGCATGGGCTCCAACGTCATCGTCACCGAGATTGACCCGCTGGCCGCCCTGGAGGCGGTGATGGACGGCTTCCGAGTGATGCCGATGGCCGAAGCCGCCCCCTTGGGCGATCTATTCTGCACGCTGACCGGCGACGTCAATGTACTGGACGAGGATGACTTCGCCCAGATGAAAGATGGCGCCATCGTCGCCAACTCGGGCCATTTCAACGTCGAGATCAACATACCGGCGCTGGAGGCCATGGCCGACGAGAAGCGGCGGGTGCGCGAGTTCGTCGAGCAGTACACCCTGCCCGACGGCCGCCGCATCAAGCTGCTGGGCGAGGGGCGGCTGGTCAACCTGGCGGCGGCCGAAGGCCACCCGGCCAGCGTGATGGATATGTCCTTCGCCAACCAGGCCCTGGGCCTGGAATACCTCCTGGCCAACGCCGAATCGCTTACCAACGACGTGCACGTTATCCCGGACGCGATCGATCGCGAGATCGCCCGGCTCAAGCTGGAGGCGATGGGCGTCGAGATCGACGAGCTGACCGACGAGCAAAAGACTTACCTGACGTCGTGGGAAGAAGGGACCTAGCCTAAGCCTTCGTCGGGATGGGAACAACCGCAGCATTGGGACGGGGCGACCACTCTTGGTCGCCCCGCTGCGTTTGCAGGACCGAACTGAGAAGGCCCAGGGGAAGTCTATTCCCCCCCGACTTCCAGAACGAGAAACACAGTATCGCCGAAGGGCGTGCCGGCCGGATCGAAAGCCTGCCATTCGCCGATGTATTCGCCAGGCTCGGTGGGCGCCTCGAACGTCACCCGCCAGGTGGCGGCTGCACCGGCACGGGCCGGGTAAAGGGCTTCGGCCCGGCCGCTGACCAGCGGATTGCCGGCGATCGGGCGCAGGCGATGGTCGGCACCCCAATCACAGGTGCCGTTGTTGGTCACCGCCCACTGCTTGTCCACCGATTGTCCGGGCGCCACCACCGTGCTGTCGGGCACTGTCAGGTCCTCGACAAAGGCAGCGTCGTTGACGCAGGACTCCATGGCAGTGCTGACGGCGGTGGCCGCCGCCGTTGCTGTGGCCGGCACGGCCGTCCCCCGGGGCGTTGGCTCCAGGGACGGGCCGGTGCAGGCGGTCATGGCGAGCAATAGCATTGACCACCAGACCGGAATTGCTCGGCACATTAAGGCGTTTCTGGCCTTTCGCTCGCCCGCCTGGTTTTCGCCAACACCGATGCCCATCATGCTGTGTATAGGATACACTCGGGCCCGTCCCATGGCGAACAAGCACACTGCGCAACCCTCCCTGATGCCCGACCTGCGGCCCCGGCGCACTTGCTGGCGGGAGACATGAAGCGGAAAGTTGGGCGGGACCAGGATTGGCTGATTTGGGCCGTGCTCTTGCCGGCACTGGTCGCCGGCACCTTGGTCTGGATGAGCACACCGGCTGGCGTCGGGGTTTCCGACGACAGCGTCGTCTACTTGGGACAAGCCCGCAACCTGCTGGCAGGCAATGGTTTGAGCCGGCTAACGGGTGATGGCAGCCCGGTCCCCATCACGCACTTTCCGCCTCTTTATCCACTGATGCTGGCGGCCGCCGCTGGGTTGGGACTGGGCGTTGAAGCGGCCGCGCGCGTCCTGGCGGCCACCAGCGCCGGCGCAGCCGTGCTGGCAACCGGCTTGTTGACCGAACGCTTGAGCCGATCCAGACCGGCCGCCGGGCTGGCTGCCTGGCTGCTGGCCACATCTCCGGTGGCGCTTGAGGTGCACACCTGGGCGATGACCGAGTCGCTGTTCGTCGCCCTTTCGGTGCTGGCACTTTACTTCCTGGCTACCTACCTGGATTCGGACGAGAGGGCTTGGCTGTTGGCGGCAGCGGTGGCTACCTCTACCGCCCTGCTGACGCGTTACGCTGGATATGCGTTGGTCGTCGCCAGTCTGGGGGCCTTACTGCTGTCGTCCAAGCGCTGGCGGGACAGACTGGGCGATTCCGCTCAGTACCTGCTGCTCGCCGGCTTGCCCCTTTCATTCTGGCTGATGCGCAACCTTCGCCTAACAGGAAGAGCCACCAACCGCCAATGGTCGTGGCATCCCGTGGGTCTCAATAAACTGGTCAGCGGCGGACGCGCCGTGGCCGAATGGATCTACGGCGGCCAGCCAACGTCACTGTGGCTGGCGCTCCCCGCCATCTTGGCCGTTGTCACAGTGGCTCTGGCATTCTGGTTTTGGGGTCGGTCCCAAGGATGGGTTCATTCTCAAAAGACTGGGCGTCAAACTGGGTGGGTGCTGCCACTTGTTTATCCCATCTTGTATGGACTGTTCCTGTTGGTTTCGATCAGTTTCTTCGACCGGTCTACACCGCTCGACCGGCGTTTGCTGTTTGCGGTCTACCCGCTGATCTTGGTGATGGGTGCGATCGTTGTCAGCCATTGGTGGGGGTTGACCCGTCTCAACCGATTGCGCGGCCTGTTGCTCGCCGGGCTCGTGATCGGCGCCGGGCGATACACCCTCGAATCGGTCGAGACTCTGATGTTGCTCCGAGACGACGCTCGCGGCTTTGCGGCTGCCGCCTGGCAGCGGGGCGAGGCGATCGAGTACATGCGCCGCATTCCGGCCAGCACATTGATCTACACAAACGAACCCGAAGCCATCTATTACCTGCTCGGCCGCGGCGCCTACATCGTCCCCATCCAGCGCGACGGTGTTACTGCCCAGGATCGCGCCGACTACCCACAACAGCTGGCCAGCTACCGGGCGGACCTATTAAGCGGCCGGGCGGTGCTGGCTCTGTACGCCTCGATTTCCTTTCAGTCTGACTTCGCACCCGAGGAAGGGCTGGTGCAGGGGCTGCAGTTGATCGCGGCCGACGAGCGGCTGCGCATCTACGCTGTGGTCGCCGGCTAACCCAGCGCCTTAGACGCTCAAGCGAACTTATCTGCGCCCGGTCGGCGCGGCCGCCCGTCTAGCCAATCTCCTTCGCAATCTCCCGCCGCCACACAACCGGCATCCGCCGCCCCAGCTCGAACCGTTCGGCGCCCAGGAAGGCAGCCAACGAGGCCAGCGCCTGGCCCAGGCCGCGGCCAACAGCCCGATCCTTGTGCCAACCGGCCTCGGCGAAAGCGGCGTGGACGGCCAGGCTGCCCTTAGCCCGATTGAGCTGCGGGTCAATCCGTCCGACGAGCTCCTCCCCATGGACAATCGGCATGACGTAGTGGCCGAACTGGCGCTTGTCCTTGGGCAGGTAGATCTCGCTGCTGTACTCGAAATCCCAGAGCTGCCGCACCCGCTGCCGATCGCAGATCAAATTGTCAAAGGGCGAGAGCAAAGCTGTCCGACCCCCCAAATCGCCGGGGCCGGCCAGCCAGCGGAGCTCGGCCTCGTCTTCAGCATGTGCGTACCATGCCTCCCGCTGGTTGGGCCCATCCGTCAGCCGGACCTCAATAATACGCCCGGCATCCACCAGCTTGCGCAGCGTTGCCGGCAGATCGGGGTCCAGTCCGCTGACAAAGTGGTGTTCGATGTGGCGCACGGTGCCGGCGCCGAGCGCCCGCACCGAGATCTCGGCAATCCGCCGGCGGGACTCGGCCTGCGGGATGACGGCCTGGTTCCAAGCAGCGCCAAACCAATCGAGCGGCAGAGCATACTGCTTGCCTCGCCCTTCGCGCCCGGCGACCACCACCTGCCCCTGTCGCCACATCAATTCGAGCATCTCACGCACGCCGCGACCGTTGGTCCAGCCGGCCGACTGCCAGGCGCGGGCCGGCTCGGCGCCGATCTCCGCCGCCGATAGCGGACCCGCGCGCAGCTGGCGCAGAATGGCCCGCCGCAGACCGGCGTTGTCAGCCATCCAGGCCTGTTGGCGCCGTGAGGGCACCGAATCACGCTTGGCAAAGGCCGCCATCTGATGGCGGTGAATCGCCAGGTTGTCGGCCAGCACCAGCGAAGCGGCATGCGCCCAGTATTCGAACAGCGCCTTGTGCTGCCAGCGCAAGCGGTCGAGCAGCGCCGGGTCATACGGTCCCAACCGGCTCCACAGCACCAGGCGGTGGCTGCGCTCGACAACCCGCATCGGGTCCAGTTGAACACATCCCAACTGGCGCACCAAGGCCAGCAATCCGGCCTCGGTGGCGGCCAGCGGCGGACCTGCCAATCCCTGCTTGGTCACCGCCAGGCGCCGCACAGCCTGGCGGCTGACTTCGATCGGCACGCATTTCTCCTTTGACTTGGCGGAAAAAGAAAAGACCGGGACCGCCCACAAGGGCCGGCCCCGACCGCCACCGAACGGATCAGGCCTCGGCGTATTCCTCGTCGGCTTCGTCGCCGGCTTCGTCGCCAGCTTCGGCAACGAACGCTTCGTCGTCGTCCTCCGCGGCCGGCATCGGTGTCAGTTCGGCTGCCTGGCGAATGGCGACTTCCAACCGCTCGGCCAGTTCAGGATGCTCCCGCAGGTACTCCTTGGTGTTCTCGCGGCCCTGGGCCAGCGTCTCTTCCCCGTAGGCATAGTACGAACCGCGCTTGTCAAGGATGTCCAGCTCGACGCCCATTTCGATCAGGTCGCCCAAGCGCGAGATGCCTTCGTTGTACATGATGTCGAATTCGGCCACCCGGAACGGCGGCGCCACCTTGTTCTTAACCACCCGCACCCGCGCCCGGTTGCCGATGATGTCCTTGCCGACCTTGATGCTCTCGATCCGGCGAATGTCCAGCCGCAGCGAGGCGTAATACTTCAACGCCACGCCGCCCGACGTCGTTTCCGGGTTGCCAAACATTACCCCGATCTTCTGCCGCAGCTGGTTGGTGAAAATCACCGCCGTGTTGGTCTGCTTGATCGCCCCGCTCAACTTGCGCAGCGCCTGGCTCATCAGCCGCGCCTGGGCGCCCATAACTGCATCGCCCATGTCCCCTTCGATCTCGGCCCGCGGCACCAGCGCCGCCACGCTGTCGATCACCACCACGTCGACGGCCCCCGACCGCACCAACGTCTCGGCGATCTCCAGGGCCTGTTCGCCCATGTCCGGCTGCGAGATGTACAGGTTCTCGACATCCACGCCGCACTTGGCGGCGTACGTCGGGTCGAGGGCGTGCTCCATATCAATGTAGGCGCACACCCCGCCCAGCTTCTGCGCTTCGGCCACGATATGCTGGCACAAGGTGGTCTTGCCCGACGCCTCCGGACCATAGATCTCGGTCACCCGGCCGCGCGGGATGCCCCCCACCCCCAGCGCAATGTCGAGCGACAACGAACCGGTCGGGATGACCTGCACATCCAGGTTGCGCGTCTCACCCAAACGCATAACGGCCCCCTCACCGTAGCGCTTGCGAATATCACCCAGTGCCTTCTTGAGGACCGTTGCCCGGGCTTCATCCAGGCCGCTCGGCAGGCCGTTGCTGTTTTCGTTCGTCATCCTCCGCTCCTCTCGTTATCCCCCACGATCCCCCTCGCGGGGGAAGGTCATCCGGAGTATAGCACAGGTGTTCTATTTGTCAAGGAATTCAATCCTCATCGAACGGTTCCTCGACGACCCTGGCCAGGATCTCGGCCTGCATCTCGGCCAACAATTCGGCCACGGCGCCCGGCGCCGCTTCGACGGCTACAATCAACTTCTCGTCCCGGTCGCGCCGTTTCAGTTCCACTCCCCCGGCTTCCAGCGACCGCTGGCTGACCGTCAGCCGCAGCGGCAGCCCGATGAGATCGGCGTCGGCGAACTTCACACCCGGGGTCTCGTCGCGATCATCGTAAAGCACCTCTATACCGTCCGCCTCCAGCGTGGCCATCAGCGATTCAGCGGTTTGTTCCCCGCCGAGCAGCGCCAACAAATGGACATCAAAGGGCGCTACCGTCACCGGCCAGATCAACCCATCGTCATCATGGTGCTCTTCGGCGACACACGCCAGGAGCCGGCCGGTGCCGATACCATAGGAACCCATCACGACCGGCCGCTCTTGACCCTGTTCGTCGAGGTAGGTGGCACCCATGTTGGCGCTGTAGCGGGTCCCGAGTTTGAAGATGTTACCCACCTCGACGCCGCGCGACGCCTGCAGAGGTTCGCCGCAGCGAGGGCACGGATCCCCCTCCTGGGCGGCCGCCAAATCGGCCACAATCTCGGCCGCAAAATCCCGGCCAAAGTTGACATTGCGCTCGTGGTAGCCAACCTTGTTGGCACCGGCCACCAGATTGGGGGAAGCCGGGATCAGGTCGTCGACCGCCACCAGGATTCCGTCCAGACCAATGGGGGAGGCAAAGCCCGGCACGGCGCCGGCTGCCTCGATTTCCTCCTCGCGGGCCGGCCGCAGCGCCTTGGCCTGGATGGCATTGGCCAGCTTGGTCTCGTTGAGCTCCATATCGCCCCGCACGATGGCCATGACCAACCGATCCTGGTCTTCGTCGTCCATGGTCTGGGTTGCCATCAAGAAGACTGCCTTGGCCGTCCGGCCTGTCGGAATCTCGAGCATAGCAGCCAGCGCTTCGATCGTCTTGGCGCCAGGCGTTTCCACCAGCTCACGGGCCAACGGCGTCTCAGACTCGGGCTCCGGTTTCTGGAAGGTAGCGATCTGGCGGTTGGCCGCATAACCACAGGCCGCGCACAGCATCAAAGTGTCCTCGCCCACCGGTGTCAGGTACATGTACTCGTGGGCCAGGCTGCCGCCCATCATGCCGACATCGGCGCCGACGGCGATCACCGGCAGTCCACAGCGGCGGAAGATGTTGAAGTAGGCCTGGTAGTGGGCCCGATACTGCAGGTCGAGGCCGGCTTCATCCCGGTCCAGGCTGTAGCTGTCTTTCATAATGAACTCGCGCACGCGGATCAAGCCGGCCCGCGGCCGCGGGTCATCACGCCACTTTGTCTGGAGATGGTAGACAAGCTGCGGCAGTTGGCGATACGACTTGACCTCCCGCCGCAGCAGGTCAGTCACAACCTCTTCGTGAGTCATGGCCAGCACCATGTCACGACCGCCGCGGTCGTGAAACCGAGCCAGCTCTGCCCCGACCGAATACCAGCGCCCGGTCTCTTTCCAGACATCGGCCGGGTTGACCACCGGCATCTCCAGTTCCTGGCCGCCAATGGCGTTCATCTCCTGCCGCAGAATGGAGTCGATCTTGGTGAGCGAGCGTTTGGCCAACGGCAGGTAGGAGAAGATGCCGGCGGCCAGCTGGCGGATGAAACCAGCCCGCACCAACAGCTCGTGGCTGGCAATCTCGGCCTCGGCCGGTTTCTCGCGAAGCGTGGCGCCGAACATACGGCTCATTTTCATGGGGCGTGCCTCCCGACTTGCTCGCAGAACGAAGATCGTTGCCCGGCTACTTCACCAATACAAACGCCCCACCGATGTGGGGCGTGGGGTCGCTGCCTGTCCGGCCTCGATCGCTGTTAGCTGACCGCTGCCAAACGCCGTGGTCCGACCCCGCGCCGGGTAGGGCTCGGAAATAGTGGGCTGAACGGCGATTGCGCCAAGATGGGCCAGTCAGCGTGCATAGGCTTAAGGTATCACCGTTGGGCCGGAGGGTCAACCTGCCCACGCCCTGCCAGGCTGCTCAGGCTGGCAGCTGGGCAATTGATTCCCACGACAGCACCCGCAGCCGGCGCCACAGCTCCGGTTGGCGAACGGCACCGGCAAAATCCAGCCAGGAGGACTGCAATCGACTCCAGGCGCTGGACGGGGCCAGCAGCCAGAGATGCAGTCGCCGGTCCAGCCGCTGGGCCAAGTGGCGGCCCACCAGCAGGGTGCGGCCCAGTTGGTAGTGCACGGCACAGGCCGGCCGATCGCCAGGGACCGGCGGGCCAGTCCATGAGAGCGGGCCATCGAAGCGGGCGGCCGGGAGATCCCAGTAGCGGCAGCTCGCCTCCGCCTCGCTCCCTGGATTGAGATGAGGACAAACGCCTTGCTCATACCGGCCGCAGCGCCCCAACCCGCTGCCCCGCTTGGCTTCAATCACGATCAGGTTGCGCTTCCCCAGCAGATACAAGTCGACTTCGGTGCTCGGTCCGGCCCCGTCAACGGCTTCCAAGGTCTCGGCCAGGGCCGGCAGCCGATGCCCGTCGGCCGCGAAACCCCAGAAGTAGGGGGTCAATGCGTCATCATCCGCCTCGAGAACAGCGGTCCCCCACATGGGGCGCAGAGATAGAAGGTTCTTTAGCGACAGGGACGGCCGGGCGTGGGGGTAAATTAGATTCCAGAGAAGTGCATTCTCGGAGCTGGGCCGTCGCAGGTTGGCGAGCACGGTCTCGGGCAGCACCCCAAACACCGGCTCGGCCGAACCGTGCAGGATGCGGGGCAGCGGCCGGCCGGCCGGATGACTCGCCATCGGTCGGCTGGCTAGCCCTCGTTCTCGAGCGCGGCCACCTTGCGCAGCCGGCGCTCGTGGCGTTCTTCGCCGCTGAAGGTGGCGGCCAGAAAAGCGGTCACCAGTTCTGCCGCCAACGCCGGTCCGATCACGCGGGCTCCCAATGTCAAAACATTCATATCGTCGTGCTCAACGCCTTGGTGCGCCGAGTACGTGTCGTGGCACAGCCCGGCCCGGATGCCGCGCAGCTTGTTGGCGGCGATGGCCGCCCCGACCCCCGAGCCGCAAACCAGAATCCCGCGTTGGGCTTCGCCTGCCTGCAGCGATCGCCCCAACTTGGCCGCAAAGTCCGGATAGTCCACTGGCTCTGTCGAATCGGTCCCCAGATCGATTGGCTGGTGGCCGAGCGACTCAACCAGGCCCAGCATTTCCTGCTTCAAGGGGAAGCCGGCGTGATCGGCGGCCAGGGCTACTTTCATACGCCTGCCTCAAGTTTCTCGGTCGCTGCCATCGTCTCCTGAGCCGCTTCGATGATGCGCTCGACCGTGAGTCCGAAGTGCTGGTAGATCTCCTCGTAGGGAGCCGACTCGCCATAGCGGTCCAGTCCGATCGCCCGGCCGTGATCACCCACCCACCGGTCCCAACCCTGCGGCCGGGCGGCTTCAATCGAAACCCGCGCTCGCACAGCCGACGGCAGCACTTGTTGCCGGTAGGTGTCCGACTGTTCGGCGAACAGCTCCCACGATGGGAACGACACCAGGCGCACGGAGACGCCCGTCTCGGCCAGACGCCGGCCAGCCTCGACGATCAGTTGGACTTCGGAACCGCTGGCCATCAAGATGACCTGGGGGGAGCCTCGCCCCCAATCGGCCAGGACGTAGGCACCCCGGTGTAGTCCCTCAGCCGGGGCAAACTCGGAACGGTCCAGGGTGGGCACCGATTGCCGGGTCAGAATCAAACCGGTCGGGCCCTTGCGCCGGCGCAAAGCGGCCAGCCAGGCCTGGGCGGTCTCGTTGGCGTCGGCCGGCCGGATTGTCACCAGATTGGGAATGGCTCTCAGCGAGGCCAGCTGCTCAATCGGCTGATGCGTTGGTCCGTCTTCTCCCAGGCCAACCGAGTCATGCGTCAGGACATAAATCGGGCCCTGTTCCATCATGGCCGCCAAGCGTATAGTCGGGCGCATATAGTCGGTGAAGATCAGAAAGGTGCCGCCATAAGGAATCAAGCCGCCATACAGCGACATCCCGTTGAGGATGGCGCCCATGGCATGCTCGCGCACCCCAAAATGCAGGTAGCGGGCCAACCGATTCTCGGCGTTGAATGGCGGCTCGCCCTTGACGTCGGTCTTGTTGGATCCGGTCAAGTCGGCCGAGCCGCCGATAAGTTCGGGCAGGTGGGGCGCCAGTATGTTGAGCGTCTTGCCGGAAGAGGCCCGGGTGGCCATGCCCTTGGCATCGGCGTCGAAAACCGGCAGCCATTCGGGCAGCTCCGGCGGAAGCCGGCCTTCGTAGGTTCTTTGCCACTGGGCAGCCAGTTCGGGATGCTCCTGGCCATATTTGTCGAGCAATTCGACCCAGGCCGCCCGGCGCTGGCTGCCTCGGGCCATGCTGTCCTCGAAGTGCCGGCGCACATCGTCCGGGATCAGGAAGCGCGGCTCCTGCGGCCAGCCCAACCGATCCTTGGCACCAGCCAGTTCCTCCTCACCGGGCGGCTCGCCATGGGCCTCGGCCGTGCCCTGCTTGGTCGGCAGGCCGTAGCCAATCTGCGTGCGCACCTGGATTAGCGAGGGCCGGGGGTCTCCTTGAGCCTGCCGGATCGCCTGGTCGACAGCCTCCAGGTCGTTGCCGTCCTCCACATTGTGGACGTGCCAGCCGTAGGCCGCAAACCGGGCCAGATGGTCCTCCGACCAGGCCAACTCGGTGCTGCCATCAATGGTGATTCGGTTGTCGTCATACAGGTAGATCAGGCTGCTCAGGCGCAAGTGGCCGGCCAGCGCAGCCGCCTCATGGGAAATCCCTTCCATCAAGTCGCCATCGGAAACAATGGCGTATACGAAATGACTATAGAGGCTGAAATCCGGCCGGTTGTACATGGCAGCCATGTGTTCCCGGGCGATGGCCATGCCGACGGCGTTGCCAAACCCCTGACCCAGGGGACCGGTCGTGGTTTCGATACCCGGGGCCGCCCAATACTCGGGATGACCGGCGGTGGCGCTGCCGAGTTGGCGGAAGCGTTTGATCTCGGTCAACGGCAGCTCATGGCCGGTCAGATGCAGCAGGGCATAGAGCAGCATCGAGCCGTGCCCGGCCGACAGGACGAAACGGTCGCGGTTAGGCCAGGTAGGGTGGCCCGGGTCCAGGTGAAGGTGCCGCGTCCACAGCACGTAAGCCATGGCCGCCGCGCCCATGGGCAAGCCCGGGTGACCCGAATTTGCTTGTTGCACGGCATCCGCCGCCAGGAACCGTATGGTGTTGATTGCCCGTTCGGTCAGGTCTTGCTGGGCCATGCTGCACTCCTCAAACCGGACGTGGGGGATGGATCGCGGCAAATGGGCAGACTGACCGTTCTGGCCGGTCATGCCTCGATCTTATCACGGGCCAGGTTGGGGCCCACCCGGGTCATCACGCTCCCTTTGGCGCAACCATGCCGTGAGGCCGCGCATACATTCCACTCCGACCTTGTGGCCGACCTCGGCAACACATAGCTCGACCAAAACACCAGCCCGCTGCAGCCGTTCGACGTCGGCCTGGGCCCGGGCCAACGTCACCGTGTCGTCCTTGGCGCCGTGCCCCCAGTAAACTGGAACTCCTTCCAACGCGGACAAGTCGCCCGTTGGAACAAAACCGGCCAGGGCAATGACCCCTTGGGCCGGCATCCCGCCCGCCGCCAGCGCAAAAGTCAGCGCGGCGCCCTGGCTGAAACCCATTAAGTACGGCCGGCGGGCGGGCAGCTCTTCCTGCCGGCGCAGCGATTGCCACCAGGCAACCACGGCTTCGACTGCGGGCCGATAGTCGGCCAACGAACCCCCGGCGCCTTCCGTCCCGCCTTGAACCCAACTGTAGCCGCCATCGGGGTGGGCAAAAGAGCCGCGCGGTGCAGCCAGCCAGGCGTCATCCGGCAGCGCCGAGGTCAGGAGCCACATGACGTCTTCATCGCCAGACAACCCATGGAGCATCAAGATGACCGGTCCCGTCGGGCCGCCGTCTTTCTGCCGGTAGGTCAGCTCCCCGTCGTCGCCGGGCACGAAACGCACGCTAGCCGTCGCCGTCACGCAGCCCCCTTCGGGCGCGCCATGCCGGAGACAATCAAGGCTGCGTCTTCAATTGGGTCTTGCTCGTGGGGGAGTGCGTGATCCTCGTCGATACGAATGGTCAGCCGCTGCGCCGCCTGTCGGTACTCCGCAGGGATAGCGGACTGGCGCTGGAGCCATTCGAGCAGGACCATGGCGTTGTTGGTGGTGCGGTCACCAAACTGTGAGCGGAACCGAAGCGCCACCGACCAGCCGGCGGCCCGCCGGGCACAGACACGCGCCTTGCCCTCGTTGCCCTCCTGTCGGGCGCGGCGGGCGGCCATGAGTTCGGCCTCGACGGCGGCCAAGCTTGGTTCGTCAGCCATGCCGGCGATGCTACCATACGCCAAGAAGACCGGCGCTGGTTACACCGGCGATCTCGACCTGGTCCTCAATGGCAGACTATTTGTTGGGGTTGCCCTTGCCTTCGGG